>JAUIEZ010000042.1 GCA_030429665.1 Gammaproteobacteria bacterium
CTGAAGCGCGAGCGATTCGCGCTGATCGCCGAAGCGGCCAGACGATCGGGTGGCTGGCCCGACCGTGTCCGGGCGCTGGAACAGGCCCTCGCCATCTCGCCGTCCACGGTCCACAGGCCGCTGGTCGAAGTGGACAACGACGATCTCGTCCAGGCCTACGTGGCCCTGGCCGAACGGTTGGCGAATGCCGGCAACCTGCTGATCGGCGACTTCGACGGCTGGCTGAGATACGCCGAAACCCGGCTCGCCGATTCGCCGGCCGGGGCGCGAGCCATGTATGCCTTTATCGGACGCTCGGCGGGTGGATCCGGGCTTTCGAACGACGCCTTCGCCCGCCTGGCCGATTCGCTGCGCCGCGCGAAACTCACCCCCGTCATCTTCGAACTGTTCGGCGACGATCGGCCGCTGGGCGGATTCGACATGCTCGCCGGGCCGGTCGGTTACCTGCTGTCCGAGGAAGCTCTCGAGAACGGCGACATCCGACGCGCCGCGGAACTGAGCGCGTCCATCGTTCAGCCGCCGAATGGCGTGAGCTATTTCGATTGGCGATTGCGCCAGGCGCGGATGTCGGTGTACGCGGGGCACATCGACGAGGGCGTCGACACGCTGAAATCCCTCGTCGGCGCGCTGAACTCCGTGAGCGAGGACGAGACGGATCGGCTGCTCCAGGTCATTTTCGACCTGCAGGCGCTGGACCGCCATGAGGAGGCGCTGCCGCTGCTCGAGCGGGTGCTGACGCTTACCACCGCGCCGGAGCGACAGCGCGAGATCCTGTTCTGGATCGCCGAATCTCTCGAGGGCAGCGGCTCGGCGGAGCAGGCCGCCCTGTATTTCCTGCGTTCGTCGACCATGGCGGGCGGCAATCGCATGTGGATGCAAAGCGCGCAGTACCGCGCCGCCGGCGCGCTTCAGGATGCCGGGCTGATCGACGACGCACGCGCGATCTACCACGAACTGCTCGCCGCTACCAGCGATCCCGGAAGGCGCGAGCAGCTCACGCGCAAGCTGCAGGACCTTTGGCTGCTGGAGAACAAGGCCGACGCGGACGAACCGCGCACCTGACCGTGAACGCCGACCGCGAAATGGTCGACGCGTTTCTCGACGCCATTTGGCTCGAATCCGGACTGAGTCGAAACACCCTCGACGCCTACCGCTCCGATCTCAAGCACTTCGCCAGGTGGACGGAAGAACAGGGGCTTTCGTTGTCCACGGTGAACCGGACGCACGTGATGGCCTATCTTTCGCATCGCATGGCTTCCGGAAGCAGCGCGCGCAGCAGCGCCCGGTCGACCACCACGCTTCGCCGTTTCTACCAGTACCTGTTGCGCGAATCGTTGATTGCCGACGACCCGATGGTGGATCTCAAGGCGCCTCGCGTCGGCCGGTCGCTACCGAGCGTACTTTCGGAGTCCCAGGTCGAGGCGCTTCTCGGCGCGCCGGACACGACCACCGATCGCGGCTTGCGCGACCGGGCCATGCTGGAAACGCTCTATGCGACGGGTCTTCGGGTTTCCGAACTGGTAGGCCTGGAAGTATCGCGGCTGGACCGGGTCACGGGCCTGGTGCGGATTACGGGGAAGGGAGGACGCGAACGGCTCGTGCCCCTGGGGGAGGAGTGTTTGCAGTGGCTGGCGCGCTATCTTGCCGACGCGAGGACCGGACTGCTTGACGGCCGCGTGAGCGAGTACGTATTCGTGACCGGCCGCGGCACGTCAATGACGCGCCAGGCATTCTGGCATTTGATCAGACGATACGCGTCGGCAGCGGGCATCGAATCGAAATTGTCGCCCCATACGCTTCGCCACGCCTTCGCAACGCACCTGCTCAACCACGGCGCCGACCTGCGCAGCGTGCAGATGCTATTGGGCCATGCCGACCTGTCCACCACGCAGATCTACACGCATGTTGCCTCGGCGCGGCTGCAGGCGCTGCACCGGGAGCATCATCCCCGGGGGTAAAACGAAGGGGGAGTGCGAACCCGGGGTCCGCAATCCGCTCCGCGATGGCGGTGGAAAGCGAACCCGGCCAATGCGCGTCAGCTCAGGGCGATGGAAAGTTGGCGACGGTATTTCTTGACCAGCGGATTGGCGCTTCCAAGGGCTTCGAACATCCGGATCAACTGGGTACGACCGGTGTCGTCGTCGTAGCCGCGGTCCCGGCGGACGATTTCAAGGAGCTGTTGCATCGCCTCCTCGATGTCACCGCGGGCATAGAGTACGGCGCTCAACTGGTCGCGCGCCTTCAGGTCGCCCGGATCCGCGGCAATGGCGGCGCGCAGGGCATCCTCGTCGGGCGCCCCGGAGGCGCGATCGGCGAGACTGAAACGCGCCAACAGGCTCTTGATTTCCGGTACATCCCGTTGGTCGGCATCAAGACCGTCGACCAGTGCGCGGGCGCCGTCGGCGTCGCCGCCGTCGAGCTTGAGCGTAGCCAGGCGCGAGACGATGCGAACGTCGTTCGGCAGCTGGGCGACGGCCTGCTCCAGGGCCTGCTGCGCGTCGGACGTGTGACCGGCCTCGATGGCCTGGTCGATCTGCTCGATGAAGGCTTCGACCTCGTCGCGGATGTGATGATCCAGGAACTGTCGGACGGCCTGCTCCGGGAGGGCGCCGGTAAATTCGTCAACCGGCTGTCCATCCTTGAAGAGCTTGACGGTGGGCAGGCTGCGTATGCCGAAATGCATCGCGACGCCCTGTTGCTCGTCCGTGTTGACCTTGACCAGCTTGAATTTGCCGTCGTATTCGTCCGCCAGCTTCGCGAGAACCGGCATCAGGTTCTTGCAAGGCGCGCACCACTCCGCCCAGAAGTCGACCAGGACCGGCACTTCCTTGCTCTTTTCGATGACTGCCTGTACGAAATTTTCCTGGGTGCCGACGGAGATATGGGGCGATTGGGACATTGTTTGCTGCCTGCCTGGTGAAGATCAGTTCGCGCTTATATGCGGGCCGCGCCGGCACCGATCAAGTCAGCCACGCCGGCGCGCCATTCGATTGTCGTCCCGATTCGGAGAATCGTGGTACCGAGGGTCGGACTCGAACCGACACGGTGTTGCCACCACCAGATTTTGAGTCTGGCGCGTCTACCAGTTTCGCCACCCCGGCACGGGGCGCACAAATTTATCGACTTGGCCGGTATACGTCAATGCGACCAACAGTTTCAATCCGGCGGGCGTCCCGGGACCCATGGCGCGTGCGCAAGTCCCCGCAACGCCGCGCGACGCGCCTTCCCCGGCCCGAACTATTCGGGTAATCTCGCGCCGCCATGAACCTGGAGCTATTCGATTTCGAGCTGCCCGATCGCCTGATCGCCCAGCATCCGCCCGCCGAGCGCAGCGGCGGACGCCTGTTGCATCTCGCCGGGCCGGAATCCGTCGACCTGGCGGTTACGGATTTTCCCGCATTGCTGAGGCGCGGCGACCTGGTCGTGTTCAACGACACGCGGGTGGTGCCGGCGCGCTGCGTGGGTCGAAAGCGGCCGGGTGGCGGGCGCATCGAGATCCTGTTGGAACGAAACCTGGGCGGCGGCGACGCCCTGGTCCAGATCGGTACCAGCAAGTCCATCCGCGACGGGCAGGCATTCGACATCGGCGACGTGCGCGGCGAGGTCCTGGGGCGCGACGGGGGGTTCTTTCGCATACACCTGGAGGCCGCCGACGCTCTCGACGTATTCCACGACCAGGGGAGGGTGCCGCTGCCGCCGTATATCCGTCGCACGGATGCCGACATCGACCGCGAACGCTACCAGACCGTCTATGCCGAACGCCCGGGCGCGGTCGCGGCGCCCACCGCCGGGTTGCACTTCGATCACGCACTGCTGGAAGCCATAGACGCCGCCGGGGCGCGGCGCGCCGTACTCACGCTGCACGTCGGTGCCGGCACCTTCCAGCCGGTACGGGTCGAGCGCATCGAGGACCATGTCATGCACGCGGAGCACTATTTCATCGACGACGAACTGGCGACGGCCGTATCGGAGACGCGTGCGCGCGGCGGGCGCGTGGTCGCCGTGGGTACGACCGTGGCGCGCGCTCTCGAGTCCGCGGCCACGGAGGCGGGCGGCGTAACCGCCGGCGAGGCGCAGACGCGGCTTTTCATCTTTCCCGGCTACCGGTTTCGCGTCGTCGACGCGCTGCTGACCAATTTTCACCTGCCGCGCTCGACGCTGCTCATGATGGTTTGCGCCTTTGCCGGGCGTGATCGAGTACTCGCCGCCTACCACCATGCCATCGCCCGCGGCTACCGTTTTTTCAGCTACGGCGATGCGATGTTCACCGAGCGCGTCAATTGAGCACGATGCAATTCGAGTTGCTGGACACCGACGGCGCTGCACGCCGGGCGCGGCTCACGTTCGCGCGCGGCGTCGTCGATACGCCGGCGTTCATGCCGGTCGGCACCGCCGGCACGGTCAAGGCGGTCACGCCGGAGGAGGTTGCCGATTCCGGCGCGCAAATCATCCTCGGTAATACCTTCCACCTGATGCTGCGACCCGGCATGGAGGTGATCCGCGCCCACGGGTCACTGCACGAATTCATGAACTGGCGCCGGCCCATTCTCACCGACTCGGGGGGATTCCAGGTGTGGAGCCTTACCGAGCTCAGGCGAATTACCGAAAAAGGCGTGACTTTTCGTTCCCCGCAGGATGGCGCCACCATTTTCCTCGGTCCCGAGGAGTCGATGGAGATCCAGCATACCCTCGGCGCCGACGTGGTCATGGTGTTCGACGAATGCACCGCCTATCCCTCGAGTCGCGACGACGCGGCCGCGTCGATGGAGCTCAGCGCCCGCTGGGCGGCGCGCTGCGCCACCGCCCATACCGGCCACCACGGCGCGTTGTTCGGCATCGTCCAGGGCGGCATGTACGACGACCTGCGACGAGAGTCCCTGGATCGCCTGGTGGACATCGGCTTCGACGGTTACGCCATCGGCGGTTTGTCGGTGGGCGAACCGAAGGACGAGATGCTGCGAGTCATCGATGCGCTGGGCCCGCATCTGCCGGCCGACGCGCCGCGCTACCTGATGGGGGTTGGCACGCCGGCCGACCTCGTCGAGGGCGTGGCGCGCGGCGTGGACATGTTCGACTGCGTGCTGCCCACGCGCAATGCGCGGAACGGCTGGCTGTATACCGCCGATGGCGTGGTCAAGATCAGAAACTCGGTGCATCGGTTGGACACCGCCCCGGTCCAGGCGGATTGCGGCTGCTACACCTGCCGGCATTACAGTCGAGCTTACCTGTGCCACCTCTATCGAAGCCGGGAGATCCTCGCTTCGCGCCTTTGCACGGTACACAACGCTCACTATTACCAGGACCTCATGAGCCGGATTCGAGAGGCGATCGCCGGCAGCAAATTTGCGGATTTTCGCCGTGAATTCTACGCAAGGTGGGGCTTGAAACCGCCTGATATGGCATAATATCGGGTTTACGATTCACCCTGAGCCGCTGCGCGGCGGCCTGGGCCACAACGACCAACCAGGATCCAGTTATGGAGTTTTTCATCAGCGATGCGCTCGCCCAGGCGGGCGGTTCACCCCAAGGCGGCGGTCTGATCAGTCTACTGCCTCTGGTGGTGATTTTCGTCGTTTTCTACTTCCTGCTGATTCGCCCTCAGCAGAAAAGGGCCAAGCAGCACCGCGAGATGGTCGCCGCGCTCAAGAAAGGCGACGAAGTCGTCACCGGCGGGGGCATTCTCGGCAAGATCACCGACGCGGACGAGAGTTTCGTCACCGTGGAAATTGCCAACGGCGTTTCCGTCAAGGTACAGCGGCACTCGGTGGCGCAGATGATGCCCAAGGGAACGACCAAGTCATCGTAGACATCACGATGGCCGGTCAAGCTTCGATCGTCGTTGGCCGTCCGACCGCATCGGTTGGCGATTCGCCGTCGCATCGTGTCGGAGCGAATCGCGAACACGCAGATTCCCGTCGAGTGAACGTGGGAATGGAAACCGCCCAATGTTGAATCAATACCCCTGGTGGAAGTACCTCGTCATCGTCTTGGTCGTCGTGCCGGGTCTTTTCTACGCGCTGCCGAACCTGTTCGGAGATGACCCGGGCCTGCAGATTCGCGGGTCCCGCGGCAACGACGTCGACACCGCGCTCATGCAGCGCGTCGACGACACGCTTGCCGCGGCGGGAATAGAACCGAAAGGCGTGGAGCTCGACGGCGAGAACCTCAAGGTGCGTTTCGTCAGCGGCGAGGACCAACTCAAGGCCCGGGACCTGCTCACCGCGGAACTCCAGGGCAGCTACACCGCGGCCCTTACCCTGTTGCCGTCCACGCCGTCGTGGATGAAGACGCTGAACGCCCGGCCCATGTACCTCGGGCTCGACCTGCGTGGCGGCGTTCACTTTCTGATGGAAGTGGACATGGAAACGGCCGTTACCCGCGCCCAGGAACGCTACGAGGCGGACATTCGAACCGTTCTTCGCGAACAGGCGGATGTACGATACCGCTCGGTCCGGCGTCGCGCCGACGGCGTGATCGAAATCGTCATGCGCAATGTCGACGATGTTGCCCACGCCGAGGACGTGCTGGAGCGCGAGCTCGGCGGCGTCAGCATCGAAGCGGGCAACGACGACGCAACGCTGCTCGCCAGGTTGCGGGAGAGCGAAATCAACAGCCTCGAGGATTTCGCGCTGCAGCAGAACATGACGGCGCTTCGCAACCGTATCGACGAGCTCGGCGTGGCCGAACCGGTCGTGCAGAAGCAGGGCGATTCGAGAATCGTCGTCCAGCTGCCCGGCGTTCAGGATACGGCGAAGGCGAAAGATATCCTCGGTCGTACCGCGACGCTGGAAATGATGATGGTGGACGAGGAACACAGCCTCGAGAGCGCCCTGTCCGGCGGCGCGCCGCCGGGTTCTCGCGTCTACCGCATGCGCGATGGACGTCCAATCCTGCTCAAGCGTCGCGTCATCTACTCCGGCGAGAACATCGTCGATGCCGCCGCCAGCATCGACACGCAGTCGGGCGGACCGGTGGTAAGCATCACGCTCGACGCCGTGGGCGCGCGCATCAACCAGCGCATCACCGGCGACAACATCGGAAAGCGCATGGCGGTGGTCTACATCGAACAGACTTCCGTTCCCAAGGTGGACGCGAGCGGCAATCCGGTGCTCGACGAACAGGGAAACCAGGTTCGCGAGCGACGGCGCATCGAGGAAGTGATTACCGCGCCGGTGATTCGCGACCAGCTCGGACAGCGCTTCCAGATCGAAGGCCTGGACAGCGTCGACGAGGCCCGGGATCTCGCGCTGTTGCTCCGCGCCGGCGCATTGGCGGCGCCCGTCGAGATCGTCGAGGAACGAACCGTCGGTCCGAGTCTCGGCCAGGCAAACATTAACCAGGGCTTCATGTCGGTCATGATCGGGTTCGGCCTGGTACTGGTGTTCATGGTGGCCTACTACCGGGTGTTCGGGTTGTTCGCCAACGCCGCCCTGGCGATGAACCTGGTGCTTTTGATCGCAGTGCTCTCGCTGTTCCAGGCGACACTTACATTACCCGGCGTTGCCGGCATCGTGCTGACCGTCGGTATGGCGGTGGACGCGAACGTCCTGATATTCGAGCGCATACGCGAGGAGGTACGCAACGGCAACTCACCCCAGGCGAGCATCTACGCGGGATACCAGCGTGCGCTGTCCACCATTGTCGACGCCAACCTGACGACTCTGATCGCCGCGATCGTGCTTTTCAACTTCGGCACCGGTCCGATCAAGGGGTTCGCCGTGACGTTGAGCATCGGCATCATTACCTCGATGTTCACGTCGATCATGCTCACCCGGGCGCTGGTGAACTACTTCTACGGCGGCAAGAAGCTGCAAGCACTGCCGATCTGAGACCGCGATCATGGAATTTTTGAGAAAACAGACGCGAATCGATTTCCTCGGTTTACGAAACCACTCGTTCGTCGTGTCCGGCGTCCTGCTGCTCGTCAGCATCCTCGCGCTGTCCATTCGCGGCCTGAATTTCGGCATCGACTTTACCGGCGGCACACTGGTGGAATTGCGCTATGCCGATAGCGTGCAGGTGGAGGAGGCGAGGCAAATCCTCTCCGACGCGGGTTTGGATGACGCCACGGTCCAGTACTTCGGTACGTCTCGCGACATCCTGGTGCGCATGCCGGTCGATTCGGAAGCTTCGTCGGCCCAACTCAGTAACCGGATCACCCAGGTGCTGCGCGCCGAGATCCCGGAAACAATCGCCGACGGCACATCCGGGGACGTACAGCAATGCGTCTCGGCGGAGAGTTCGAGTCCGCGCGATTGCGAGATACAAATGCTGCGTGTCGAGTTCGTCGGCCCGCAGGTCGGCGAAGAGCTTACCGAGCGCGGCGGACAGGCAATCCTGTGGGCGCTTGCGGGCATTCTCGTCTATGTCACCCTGCGCTTCCAGTGGCGCTTCGCGGTGGCCTCCGTGATTGCCCTGGTTCATGACGTGCTGTTTACCTTGGGTTTCTTCTCGCTGCTCGGCCTGGAATTCTCGCTTCCGGTGCTGGCGGCGTTCCTGGCGGTCATTGGTTATTCGCTCAACGACACGATCGTGGTGTTCGACCGTATTCGCGAGAACTTTCGCAAGATCCGCAAGGGCGATCGCATCTCGATCATGAACGAAGCCATCAATCAGACGCTGAGTCGAACCATACTCACGTCCGTGACGACGATGGTGGTCGTGCTGGCATTGCTGTTGGTCGGCGGGGAAGTCATTCGCGGCTTTGCCACGGCATTGTTCGTTGGCATCTTGATAGGTACTCATTCGTCCATATTCGTTGCCAGTCCGGCAGTGCTCTTGCTCGGCATCACGCGCGAGGACATGGTCCCCGTCAAGAAGGAAGGCGCCGAACTGGACGCGGCCCCCTGAGGCGAACACCGACATCCGGGAACCAGGGGGCGTTGCATCGTGCTTGAGATCATTCCATGCGCTGTCCCTTCTGCAGTTCGGACGATACGCGCGTAATCGACTCGCGCCTGGGCGACGACGGCGCCAGCGTACGGCGGCGCCGCCAGTGCCAGTATTGCAATGAACGCTTTACGACGTTCGAGCGAGCCGAAATCTCCATGCCTTGGGTCATCAAGAACGACGGCAGCCGCGAACCCTTCGACGAAGGCAAGTTGCGACGGGGGATGTTGCGCGCACTCGAGAAGCGGCCGATCACTGCCGAAGTGATGGAGGCCGCCATCAGTCGCATCTTGCGGCGTTGCGCCGATCGGGCCGAACGGGAGATTTCCTCGAAGGATCTTGGCGAGTGGATCATGCTGGAGTTGCGAGAAATCGATCACGTCGCATACGTACGCTTCGCGTCGGTGTACCGCCGATTCCAGGATCTGGACGCCTTCAGCGAGGAACTTGACCGCTTGCGCAATGGACCGGCGCCCGATACCGGCACGCAACTGAGCTTTCTCGAGAACGGCCGCCGCCGGCGGCGGAAGCGCTAACATGCCCGGCGTCGAAGAGAGGCTGATGGAAAGGGCCGTCGCGCTGACGGAGAAGAGCCTGTTCCTGAGCGATCCCAATCCCCGCGTTGGTTGCGTGATAGCGCGAGACGGTGAAATCATCGCCGAGGGCTGGACGCAACCGGCGGGGCAGGCGCATGCCGAGGTCCACGCACTCGAGCGCTTGCGCGGTACCGCCCGCGGCGCGGACGTCTTCGTCACCCTCGAACCGTGCAGCCATACCGGTCGGACCGGACCATGCGCGGAGGCGCTGGTCCAGGCCGGGATTCGACGCGTGTTCGCCGCCAGCGGCGACCCCAACCCGCTGGTCGCGGGGCGCGGGTTCGCACGGCTTCGCGAGGCCGGCATCGAGGTGCACGTCGGCCTGTGCGATGAACGGGCTCGGGAGATCAACCGGGGATTTTTCCGTCGCGTTTCGGGCGGACTGCCATGGGTTCGCCTCAAACTCGGCGCCACGGTCGACGGACGCATTGCTGCCGCCGACGGTCAGAGCCGATGGATTACCGGTGAGGCGGCGCGAGCGGACGTGCAGCGCTGGCGCGCCCGGAGCAGCGCCGTGATAACCGGCGTCGGCACCGTGCTGGCCGACGATCCCGCCATGAACGTACGACTTGATTCCGCCGCCGTGCAACCCCTGCGCGTCATCCTGGACAGCCGTGGCCGCGTTCGTCCCGGCATGAAAATCTTCCGTGACCCCGGCGCGACCCTCGTGGTCACCGCGGAAGGAGTCGCCGAAGACGTCGGCGAATCCGTGTCGCTGGATGACGGCAACGGCAGGGTTTCACTGCGCGCATTGCTCGAACTGCTCGCCGAACGCGAATGTAACGAGGTTCTGGTGGAAGCCGGACCGACGCTGAGCGGCGCCTTCGCGGCGAGCGGTTTGGTGGACGAATACGTGCTGTACCTGGCGCCGTCGATCCTCGGCCACGGAGCACACGGCATGTTCGATTTCAAGAACCCGTTATCTCTCGGCCAGGCGTTGCCGCTCGAATTCATCGAGGTAGGCATGGTCGGACCCGACGTGCGTATCCTTGCACGACCCGCCTAGGAGAGAGCATGTTTACGGGCATCGTTCAAAGTCTCGGCCGGGTTGTCGATATATCGCGGCAAGACGGGGATATTTCCCTGACCGTCAATGCGCCGGGTTTCGGCAATCGCGCCGCCGGCGATAGCGTGGCTGTCAACGGTGTTTGCCTGACGTTGGTGGACGACGGCGAGGACCTTCGGTTCGATGTTTCCGTGGAAACCGTGTCGCGCACGCTGGTGGGAGAGTACGAACCCGGGCGCGTGGTAAACCTGGAAAGCGCGCTAACGCTCAATGCGCCGCTCGGCGGACATCTCGTGACGGGACACGTCGATGGAACCGCCCGTATCGTTTCGACGTCGCGCAGCGCGCGCTCGACCGTATTCAGGTTTTCCGCGCAGAGAGAATTCGCACGTTTCATTGCGGAAAAAGGCTCGATCGCGTTGGACGGAATCAGCTTGACCGTGAATGACGTCCACGACAATCGTTATACTGTAGAGTTCGAGGTCAATATCGTGCCGCATACGTTGGCGCACACCAACCTGTCGGCGCTTTCGCAAGGCGACCGCGTACATCTCGAGGTCGACCCGGTCGCGCGCTACCTCGACCGACTGTGCCAACAGGGCCGCGCGCCCGCATCATGAAAAACACACGATGAAAGCTCAAGCCGCCGAACGCCCCCTGGTCAGTCCCATCGAAGAAGTCATGGAAGAGTTCCGGCAGGGACGAATGGTCATCCTGGTGGACGACGAGGATCGGGAGAACGAGGGCGACCTGGTTATCGCGGCCGAGGCGGTCACTGCGGAGCACATCAACTTCATGGCTTCCCACGGCCGCGGCCTGATCTGCCTGACGTTGACCGAGGAGCGCTGTCGCCAACTCGACTTGCCGCTGATGGTCAAGGACAACAACGCACGGTACTCAACGAATTTCACCGTATCGATCGAGGCGGCAAAGGGTGTCACCACCGGCATCTCCGCCGCCGATCGGGCGGTGACGATCGCAGCGGCAGTCAAATCCGACGCAACGCCGGCCGACGTGGTCATGCCAGGCCACATCTTCCCCATCATGGCGCAGCCGGGTGGCGTATTGAATCGCGCGGGGCATACCGAGGCGAGTGTCGACCTGGCTCGTATTTGCGGCTTCGAACCCGCCAGCGTGATCTGCGAGATACTCAAGGCCGATGGCAGCATGGCCCGTCTCGCTGACCTGCTCGAGTACGGCGAGGCGCACGGCATTCGCATTGGAACCATCGCCGACCTGATTCGATGGCGATTGACCCACGAACCGACGGTCGTCAGGGTTTCGTCGCACGATCTGGTGACCTCGCGCGGCCAATTTCGTGCCTACGTCTACGAGGACCGCATCGCGCGATCCACTCACCTCGCGCTGGCGATGGGAGACATTCTGCGCGACGAACCTGTTCTCGTGCGGGTCCACGTGCACAGCGGCGTCTTCGATACCATGATGGACACCGTCTCCGGTCGTGATAGTGACGCCGGGCGCGCATTGAAGGCGATACTCGAGAAAGGCTCTGGCGTGCTGGTGCTGCTCGACTATCCGACCACCGGCGACTACGTGAGCCGGCGAATTGCCGAATTGAAGAAAAGCGATTCGCAACCGGCCGATAACGACGAGATCGGCGACCTGCGCATGATCGGCGCCGGCAGCCAGATTCTCAGTGATCTCGGCGTGGGTAAAGTGCGCGTTCTGGGCACGCCGAGACGTACGCACGGCTTGTCCGGATTCGACCTGGAAGTGGTGGACTACATCCCCGACTACTGAAAACGTTGTCGGACGATCGCCCATTTCGAGCGCGCGCGGCGGTGGTACAATGGCGCTCTGGCAAGTTCTAAATCGATGCTCGCCGCCGCTGTCGTGACACGGTCGTTGACGAGGTCCCTTAAGTTCTTTTTTCGCGGGGCGAGCCCGGAATCCGAAGTATGGCTGATGGTAGTCGACATCTTGCACGCAAGACCGCGGTACAGGCACTCTACCAGTGGGACCTGACGGAACAGAATCCGCGGGAGATCGAAAAGCATTTCATCAACGATCACGACTTCAGCGGCGTCGACATGGCGTACTTTCGGCACCTGGTGAAGAACGTCCCGCTCTATCACCAGGAAATCGATAGCCGCCTGGCACCGCACGTCGATCGCGACATCGCCAGGGTCGATCCGGTCGAAAGGGCCATTCTTCGCATCGGCGCGTACGAACTCGAGTACGAGCCGACCATTCCCGTTTCGGTCGTAATCGACGAGGCCGTGGAACTTAGCAAGATGTTCAGCGCCGAGCATGGTTTCAAGTTCGTTAACGGCGTGCTCGACAAGGTGGCTGCCGAATTGCGAGAGGCGTGAACGAGTTCACGCTCATCGATCGTTACTTCCGTGCACTCGATACCGGTCGTAGCGACGTGCTGGTCGGCATTGGCGACGATGCGGCAATTCTCGCGCCGACGACCGAGGCCATGGCCGTATGCACCGATACGCTGGTCGCCGACGTTCACTTTCTTCCCGACGACGATCCTTTCGATATCGGCTTCAAGTCCCTTGCCGTCAATCTCAGCGACCTCGCGGCCATGGGCGCAAACCCGCGCTGGGCCATGATCAACCTGGTGATGCCGGCGATCGACGAATCCTGGCTGGAAGGGTTTTGCCGCGGCTTCTCGGAACTCGCCGGACGCCATGGTGTGTCATTGATCGGCGGTGACACGACGCGCGGGCCGTTGTCGATCAGCGTGCAGGCTGGCGGCACATTGAATCCCGAGAGGTCGCTCAGACGGGACGCGGCGCGGGTCGGCCAGGCTGTATACCTCGGCGGTCCAGTCGGCGATGGCTACCTGGGATTGCAGGTTGCAAGGGATGCCTACCGGCCCGATGACGAAGATCGTGACTACCTGCTGGGGCGCATGCGACGCCCCGAGCCGGCAGTCGGGCAGGGGGCGGCACTGTCCGGCATCGCGCGCGCAGCCATCGACGTATCGGATGGTCTGCTGGCGGACCTCGGTCACGTACTGGACGCCAGCGGCGGGCTCGGGGCCGTCATCACGCTGGATTCGCGGATGTTTTCGCCGGCAGCGCAACGCTACCTGGACACCGGGGGCGGCGCGTCGGATTTGATCACCGGGGGTGACGATTATGTCTTGTGCTTCACCGTGGAGCCCGGTGACCGCGCCGCCCTGGAGGACGCCTGCCGCCGCGGCGACTTCGAAGCGGTACACATCGGCGTCGTGACATCCGGCGATGGCATCGAGGTGCGGGACCGCTTCGGCAATTCGATCACCACCGTAAGCGCCGGATACCGGCATTTCGACAATGCGTAGTTCATCGCGCCGGGCAGGCCCGTGTTGACGCCCGATACGCCCGCGAAGTGGATCGCCCTGTTCTTCGGCGCGGGGAGCGTGCCGGTCGCTCCCGGCACTTTCGGCACCCTGGCGGCCATACCGGTCTACCTGCTGCTCGCCCGCCTGGGTCCGGTTGCCTATGTCATCGGGACCTTCGCGATTATCGCGGTCGGTGCGTGGGCAAGCGGCGAAGCGGCCCGAGAGTTGGGGGTTCACGACCACTCGGCCATCGTGATCGACGAGGTGGCCGGCTACCTCGTGACGATGGCGTTTCTTCCCGTGTCGTGGGTGTCGGTGATCGCCGGCTTCGTCCTGTTCCGGATCTTCGACATCGTCAAGCCCTGGCCGATCGGGTGGCTCGACGGGCACGTTACCGGGGGCGCCGGAATCATGGCCGACGATCTCGCGGCCGGCGCATTCGCCAATGCCGTGACGTGGTTGATACTAGCCTTGCTCCCGGTATAGATCGTGCAGGCGAAGCACCTTGCGCACGTAGTCCCGCGTTTCCGAATAGGGAGGAATGCCGCCGTAACGGCTGACCGCTTCCGCGCCCGCATTGTACGCAGCGAGCGCGAGCGAAGTGTCTCGATAGCGTTCGAGAAGATCGCGCAGGTGGGTGGCGCCGGCGAGAAGGTTTTGCCACGGATCGCGGCGATCGGTCACGCCGTAGGCGTCGGCGGTGGCGGCCATGAGCTGCATAAGGCCGACTGCGCCCTTGTGGGATACGGCGCTCGGGTCGAACGCCGATTCGGCGTGAATCACGGCCTTGATCAGGGCGGCATCGATGCCCGACATCCCGGCGACCCGGTCGATCATTGCGTCGTAGTCCGATTGCAGAGCGCGCAGCCGACCCGGCGAATCGTCACCATACGGGCGGCCGCCGTCGTCGACACCATATCGGCGAAACAGCGTATAGCCCGGGATCGATCGTGGATGATCGGTAATCAACGCTGCACCACGTGCGTCCTTGTAGACATAGACCGTCGCAGCCTGTACCGTATCGGCGCCGGCAGGCGCCAGCAACCAGGTCGCCGCCGCAAGGATGGACCGCCTGACGGCCGAACGGCGAATCGTCGAGACGAAAACCTGCAGTAGCCTACCAACGTTGAAATTCCCTTCATACATCATTTCAATCCTGTCATTCCATGAGCAACGCGATCACGACGGCGCTCGTGGTCGTCCGGGCCTGCACCGTGCCATCGTTTGACGTCGTTTGCGAAGTCGACCTCAACGAGGTGCGCAATGCGGTGGACCAGGCTAACCGCGAAATCGGGACACGCTTTGATTTCAAGGGCAGCGACTCGCGCGTGGAGCTGGCCGGTCATGTCATCACGTTACACGCCGAAGACGATTTCAAGGCCGGCCAGATTCTGGAAATTTTGAACAACAAGATGGTCAAGCGCAAGGTCGACCTGGGTTTCCTCGAGGTCGAGGACCCGAAACCCGCCGCGGGCGACCGCGTTACCCAGGTCGTCCGACTGTTCGACGGTATTGACCAGGACTTGGCCAGGCGATTGATCAAGGTCGTCAAGACATCGAAGATGAAGGTACAAACGGCCATCCAGGGCGAGAAGCTTCGAGTCAGCGGAAAGAAGCGGGACGACCTGCAGGAAACCATCTCGCTGTTGAAATCGGCAGGTGCTGATCGACCGCTTCAGTTCGTGAATTTTCGGGATTGAAAGTTGTCCTATCCATGGTGTCCGTTGCACGAAATGAACGCATTATTTTCAAAACGAGGATCGTAATGAAACAACTGCTGTTTGCGGCCGCGGCCGCGTTGATCGCCGTTCCCTCGGCAGCCCAGGAGGCGAGCGAGCATTTTCGCACCCAGCTTACCGAGTTGCTCGGTGAGCGCATGCCCATCGAGACCATCGCGAACACGCCGCTTCCCGGCGTTTTCGAGGTCACCGCGGGCGGGCGCGTCCTGTACGCGAGCGTTCAGGACGAACTCGTGCTGGTGGGCAGCCTCTACGACGTAGAGCGCGGCGTCAACGTGGGCGACGAGAAGCAGAACCAGTTGGCGAGCCGGATGGCCGAGGAAAAACTCGCGCCCTTGTCGACGGACCAGATGGTGGTTTTCAAGGGCGAGCAGAGCAAGCGGCACATTACGGTGTTTACCGACGTCGAGTGCGGCTATTGCCGAAAGCTGCACCGGGAAGTTCCCGAACTGACCGAGGCCGGCGTGGAGATTCGCTATATGCTGTTCCCCGTCATCAGCGAACGCAGCTACCCCAATGCCGTGTCGGTGTGGTGCGCGGATGATCAACAGTCCACGTTAACGAAGGCGAAGCAGGGCAGGCCCATCGAACCGCGCACGTGTGAGAACCCGGTGGACGAGCACATGAAGATCGGTCGCGAGCTCGGCGTTCGCGGTACCCCGTTCCTGGTCCTGGATGACTATACGGTGATTCCCGGCTACGTACCCGCCAAGGAGTTGTTGGCCAAGCTCGGCCTGTAGGAGCGGCACCGGTCCGGCATGAGCGGCGGCTCGCGTCGAATGCTTGCCGCCGCCCGGCTTGTCAGCGCTCCAGGTAGGCGCGCTTGTCCTTGACGTCCTTCCAGTCGTCGGCGTCCTCGGGCGCCGGCTTCATCTCGGTAATCACCGGCCACTGCTGGGCCAGTTCCTCGTTTAACGCCATGTATTCCTGCTGGTCGTCCGGGAGGTCGTCCTCGGCGTAAATAGCCTCAACGGGGCACTCCGGCTCGCATAGGCTGCAATCAATGCATTCCTCGGGATCTATCACCAGGAAATTGGGCCCCTCGTGGAAACAGTCGACCGGGCACACTTCCACACAGTCCGTGTACTTGCATTTGATACAGGCTTCGCCGACCACGTAGGTCATTACGCTTGCTCCGGAGTTTTTCGGGAGGCGCTATTCTAGTGAATTGATATTGCCCGGTAAACGTCAATCCGGGCAATGAAATCGGCGCCGCGTGACAAAGCGCCGCGGCGCTACGAGGAAGACCCCCGGCGATCCGTCGCCAGGTGCTTGAGTTCGAAGAGCAACTCGAGCGCCCGGCGCGGTGAAACATCGTCCGGATCGATATCGCCGAGGCGCTCCCTCAGCGCGTCGGTCGCGGCAGGCCCCGGCACGGCATGCGAAAACAGGCTGAGCTGATCGCCCGCGGCGCGCGATTCGCGTCTCGATTCGCTCCATTCGAGTTCGGCAAGTTTCTCGCGCGCGGTGTCGATCACGCCCGCCGGCATACCGGCCAGCCGCGCCACCTGGATGCCGTAGCTCTGGCTGGCGGGCCCGGGCATGACGGCGTAGAGGAAAACGATGTCGTCGTCGTGCTCCACGGCGTCCATGTGCACGTTGCGCGCGCCCTCCATCTCGTCCGCGAGTTGGGTTAGCTCGAAATAATGAGTGGAGAACAGCGTGAAGGCGCGTACTCGGCGCGCCAGATCCATGGCGCAGGCCCACGCCAGCGACAGGCCGTCGAACGTACTGGTTCCGCGGCCGATCTCGTCCACCAGCACCAGGGACCGGTTGGTGGCGTTACGCAGGATGTAAGCCATTTCGGTCATTTCCACCATGAACGTGGAACGACCGCTGGCGAGGTCGTCGGACGCGCCGATCCGGGTGAATACCTGATCGACCGGGCCGATCAACGCCTCGTCGGCGGGAACGAAGCTGCCGGTGTGGGCAAGCAGGACGATCAGCGCCGCCTGTCGCATGTAGGTGCTCTTGCCGCCCATGTTGGGGCCGGTCACCACCAGCATGCGGCACTGCGAATCCAGCTCGAGATCGTTGGCGATGAACGGCTCGGTCACGGTCGCCGAGACCACCGGATGGCGTCCGCCCCGGATACGGATGACGGAAGCGTCGGTAAATTCCGGCGGGCACAGGTCGAACGCGTCGGCAACCCGGGCAAAGCCGGCGAGCACGTCGATTTCGGCAAGCGCGCGAGCGGTGCGGGACAGGCTATCGAGATGCGGCGCCAGTTCGTCGAATAACTGCTCGTAGAGAGATTTTTCGCGCGCCAGCGCCTTTTCATTGGCGCTCAGTATTCGATCTTCGAACTCCTTGAGCTCCGGCGTAATGAAACGCTCGGCGTTTTTCAGGGTCTGACGGCGACGGTAGTGTGCCGGCACCGTTTCCGACTGGCTGCGCGGCAGTTCGATGTAGTAACCGTGCACGCGGTTGAAATGTACCTTGAGGTTCTTCAACCCGGTCCGGTCGCGCTCCTCGACTTCCAGTCGCACGAGGTATTCGCCCGCGTTGCGCTGCAGTCCCCGAAGTTCGTCCAGGGTCTCGTCATAGCCGTCGCGGATCACGCCGCCGTCGCGAATGGTCGTCGGCGGTTCGTCGACGATGGCACGTTCGAGCAATTCGGCAATCGGCTCGAAAGTGTCGACACGGGACTCCAGGCGACGAAGTCGTTCGGCATCGATGCCGGTCACGATGTCCAGAACGGCGGGAATCGCCCGTAGCGCCTCGGATAGCCGGGTCAGGTCACGCGGCCTCGCCGAGCGCAGCGCGATGCGCGAGATGATTCGCTCCATGTCTCCGACGCGCTTCAGCGCGTCGCCGAGATCGACGGCACCGTTCGAACGGAGAATGCCGCCGACGGCGCCGTTTCGACTGCGCAGTTCGTCGTGGTCCCGCACCGGGCCGCGAAACCAGCGGCGCAGCATCCGCGCGCCCATGCCGGTACGGCAATGGTCGTACAAGGTCACCAGCGCGGTACCCTGCGCCTCGTTGAGGCTTCGATCGATTTCCAGGTTCCGACGCGTAACCGCGTCGATACGCAGCAGGTGGTCGCCCCTGGCGATCTGCACTTCGGTGACGTGCGTCGGCTTGCGCCCATGGATATCCGTGACATAGCGAAGCACCGCGCCGGCAGCGGCGGTGGCGACCGGCGCCTCGTCGCAACCGAATGCGGTGAGACTGGCGGTGGCGAATGCCTGGCGCAACACCTCGCGACAACGCTCGGCGCCGAATTGCCAGGCGGGCAACATCACGGCGTGCGCCGTTGCCACCCATGCCGGAATATCTTCGTCGAAGTCCTGAGGGACGACGATCTCGGCCGGTTGCAGCCGCTCGAGCTCGGCGCGCAACGCCTGGCGGTCGTCGAACTCGGCGGCGGTAAACCGTCCGCTGGATACCTCGAGCACCGCCATGCCCCAGGTCGACTCCGAGACGCATACCGCGCACACCAGGTTCTCCTCGCTTTCTTCCAGCAACGATTCCTCGGTGAGCGTGCCTGGCGTGACGACCCGGACCACCTTTCTCTCCACGGGTCCCTTGGACGTGGCCGGGTCGCCGATCTGCTCGCAGATCGCCACCGGTTCGCGCAGTTTCACCAGCTTGGCAAGATACTGGTCGACGCTGTGTACCGGAACCCCCGCCATGGGTACGGGCGCGCCGTCGGACTTGCCCCGGCTGGTGAGCGTAATGTCGAGCAGTTCCGCGGCACGCGCCGCGTCGTCATAGAACAGCTCGTAGAAATCGCCCATCCGGTAAAAGAGCAGGATTCCGGGATATTCCGCCTTGATGTCCAGGTACTGGCGCATCATCGGCGTATGACCGGAGCTAGGCGACATCGGTCCTCGCGTGAAACGTGCTCGTCGTATCAGGCGTTGCGGGCATGAATCAGCTTGAAGAAGGTATTGAACAGGCCGGGCGCCGCGGCGATGACGTTGCCCGAGGTCAGGTAATCCTGGCTGCCGTCGATGTCCGCGACGAGGCCGCCCGCCTCTCGCACCATCAGGACACCCGCGGCCATGTCCCACGAAGACAGGCCCATTTCCCAGAAACCGTCCAGGCGTCCGGCGGCCAGGTTGGCGAGGTCGAGGGCGGCTGAACCCGAACGCCGGATCCCGCTGCAACGGGGCAGGGTGGCACGAAAGGTGCGAACCCAGGGGTCGAGCAGGTCGAGCCTGCGCACCGGAAAGCCGGTGCCGAGCAATGCCTGCTCCAGGGACCGCGCCTGGCTGCAACGGATGCGCCGATTGTTGAGCTGGGCACCCTGGCCGCGGCTGGCGGTGAACAACTCGTTACTCACCGGCTGGTATATCGCGCCATGTTCGATGGTGCCGCGCCGCGCCACGGCGATGGACACGGCGTATTGCGGGTAGCCGTGGAGGAAATTGGTCGTGCCATCCAGCGGGTCGATGATCCACACGTACTCCTTGTCTGCGCCGCGCTCACCGCTCTCTTCGGCGATGATGCCGTGCTCGGGGTAGGTTCTGCCGAGATACTCGGTGACCTGCTGCTCCGCCATCCGGTCCACCTCGCTGACGAAGTCGAATCGACCCTTGGTCTGGACCTCGATACGATCGAGCTGGTCCATATGCTTTAAAATGACGTTGCCCGCAAAGCGTGCGCAACGCACGGCGGTGGATAACAAAGGATGCATCAATGGCTCCCGGGATGGATATTCGACCGGGGCGGTGGTGGCATACCCGATCCGAAACGCGGTGCTGGGGGTTGCCCCGGCGGGGCGTTCATTCTAGCTGCGCCCATAGGTAATTAAAAGGCGATGAACCTGGATTCGATCTCTGTCGTACTGGTTTCCACCACGCACTCGGGAAACATCGGCGCCACGGCGCGCGTAATGGCCAACATGGGATTGTCCCGACTGTCGCTGGTCACACCACGGGCGGCAATCGACGAAGAAGCCAGGACGCGCGCATCGGGCGCGGACCACATACTGGATTCGGCCCGTGTGTTCGACTCGCTTCCCGAGGCCTTGTCCGACGCGGTCTACGTCGTCGGCACCTCGGCACGCCAACGCATGTCGCGGTGGCGGGTTTTCGATCCCCAGGGCGCCGCGGACACCATTGCGGGGGCGACGATATCGGGTGAGCCGGCGGCGCTGGTGTTCGGACGCGAGAGCAGCGGCTTGAGCAACGCCGAACTGGACTGCTGCAACGCGCTCGTTTCGATCCCCGTCGACAGCGCGTTTCCGTCGCTGAATCTTGCCGCCGCGGTCACCGTGATGGCCTATGCTCTACGCTGCCGCGCCATGGAAGCGAAAGAACCGAACGAAGCGGCCGGCGCACGCGTCGAGATACCCGCCACCGCGGGCGAACGCGAGCACCTTTTCGCGCACCTGGTCGAGACGCTCGACGACGTCGGGTTCCTTCGTTCCCACGGACGGGAGAAACTGATGCGAAAAATCAGGTATCTGTATAGCAAGGCGCAACCGAGTTCGGAGGAAGTCGCCATTGCTCGCGGGATTCTTGCAGCCATCCGCCAAAAAATTAGAAAATAGTTCAGATAATATTTTTAATATATTGTAATAATTAATATTTTTTAGCATTCTTTATGTGATTTCTAGCCGACAAATTATCCCGGCGGAGAGTCACTTTTGATAAAATCGGAAGGCATTGGGCGCTTCGTCCGCCACACGGGACGCCGCGAGACGGGGCGGGTGGCAACACCTTGATTGACCACTCGCGGGTCCCCATGCTTGGCACACGGAGCGCGCCGAGGCACCGTAACGAACGGTGGCCCGGCACACCCTACGATCGGGAGAATATTATGGCGATCACTTTGACAGAGGCGGCGGCAAACCGGGTCAAGGAACACTTGGCGTCCCGCGGAAGCGGACAGGGACTGCGACTGGGCGTCAAGCAGTCCGGGTGCTCCGGGCTCGCCTACGAGCTCGGGTACGCGGACGAGGTGGGCGCGAACGACCGCGTGTTCACCAGCCACGGCGTCAAGGTGATCGTCGACAGCGATGCGATGACATACCTCGACGGCACCAGCATCGACTACGTCGAGGACGGGTTGTCGTCGCTCTTCCAATTCAACAACCCCAACGTCACCGAACAGTGCGGGTGCGGGGAAAGCTTTACCACCAAGTAAGGACCGATTAAATCCATGGCCCCCGCGGTACCCGCCAGGGTGGAAGGCGGCGTACGCACGGTCGCCGTCGTCACCCTCGGCTGCAAGGTCAACTTCTACGAGTCCGAGCAGATTCTCCAGTCGCTGGTAAGCAGCGGTCAGTGGGCCCGGGCGACCGACGGGATCCCCGGCGACCTGTACGTCATCAATTCCTGCACCGTCACCCGAGAGGCCGACCGCCAGACCCGCCAGGCAATCCGGCGATGCGTCCGGGAAAATCCCAATGCGCGGATCGTCGTAACGGGTTGCTATGCGCAGATGGACGCCGAGGCCTGCGGCGCCATAGACGGCGTCGACCTGGTCGTGGGTAACGAATTGAAACTGAAAATCCCGCGCATGCTGCCGCGTCTCGAGGCCGGTGAACTGCCTCGCATCGTCACCGAGGCCGACGTCGACGACCTGCTCGGTCTGCCGGATCCGCTGCTTCGCGGCTTTGAATCCCGCTCACGCGCCTTCATCCAGGTCCAGCAGGGATGCGACCAGGGTTGCACCTTCTGCATCATCCACAGGGCACGCGGTGCCAGCCGGTCGCTGCCGGCCGCGGGCATCGTGGCGCAGGTGTCCCGTCTCGCCGACGCCGGCTTTGGCGAGATCGTGCTTTGCGGCGTCGACCTGGGTTCGTGGGGCCGGGACATCGACGACGGTGCGCACGACTTCGTTTCGCTCGTGCGCCAAGTACTGGCGGTGCCGGGAGATTTTCGCGTTCGGCTCGGTTCGCTGGATCCCGTACATATCGACGATGCGCTTATCGAATTGATGGCCACCGAGGCGCGCCTGTGCCCGCACCTGCACGTGTCCATGCAAAGCGCCGACACCCTGATACTCAAGCGGATGAAGCGCCGCTACGATCGCGAGACGCTGTACCGGGTCGTCGACGCCGCGCGCGACGCGGTGTCCGACCTGGTGATCGGCGCCGACGTGATGGCGGGTTTTCCTACCGAGGAACCGGCGCATTTTCGCGCCACGCTCGACGCGATCGCGGATCTGTGCATCGCCTTTCCGCACGTCTTTCCGTATTCCGAGCGCCCCGGCACGCCGGCGGCGCGCATTCCGCGCCAGGTGCCGCACGACGAACGCGCACGGCGAGCCGCCCGGCTGCGAGAGGCGGGCAGGGCGGTTCTCGCCCGGACCCTTGACGGCTGGGTTGGGCGCACGGGCGCCATACTCGTGGAGACAGGCGAGCGTGGGCGGGTTCACGGACGGCTCGAGAACTATCTCCCGGTCGTCGCCGACGTCCCGCACGACGATTCGCCCGCCTGGCGACAGGTCCTGTTGACCGGCCACGACGGCACGGTCCTGCATGGCGAGCGGGCACGTTAACGGTTAAAATATCGGGTTGTTTCCGATCGGCATCCCGGTGCCCGGCCGGTAGAGAGCATTCCTGCCCGGACAGCGCGGCCGCGGCCGGTTTTCGATCCTTTTCGTGGCGCGGACCCACCGTGAACGTCGCTGGAACGAAATATCGGCATCGTCGCGGCGCATCGCGCGGCGAGTGCTCCCGCCGTCGACCCGCGAATGCCGGTTTTTCTTTTTGGTGATTTTTTACAGGAGTCCCATTTCGATGAGTGTCGAGCGTACGCTGTCCATCGTCAAACCCGACGCGGTTTCCCGCAACCTGATCGGCCGCATCTACGACCGCTTCGAGACAGCCGGTCTGAAGATCGTCGCCGCGCGCATGATGCATCTCGATCGCGAGCAGGCCGAGGGGTTCTACGCGGTACACCGGGAACGGCCGTTTTTCAACGACCTGGTAAGCTTCATGACCTCCGGTCCGGTCCTGGTGCAGGTACTGGAAGGCGAGGACGCCATTCGCCGCAACCGGGAAATCATGGGCGCCACCAATCCGGCCGACGCGCTGGCGGGCACCATACGGGCGGACTTCGCCGAGTCGCTCGAGGCCAATTCGGTACACGGCTCCGACGGCCCCGACACGGCCCGAGCCGAGATCGCCTTCTTTTTCGACGACGCCGAGATTTTCTCGCGCTAAACCAGGGCAAGGGCCCACTCGCATGGCGACACGCGTCAACATCCTCGACTACGATCGGGCATCGCTCGAACGGTATTTCGTCGACCAGGGCGAAAACGCGTTTCGCGCGAGGCAGTTGATGAAGTGGATATACCAGCGCCGAGTGGGCGATTTCGCGCAGATGACGGATCTCGGCAAGGTCCTTCGGCAACGTCTTTCCGAGACCGCCGAGGTTCGCTTGCCGCGGATCATCGCCGATCGGGTGTCGGTGGACGGCACGCGCAAGTGGTTGCTGGCGGTGCCGGGCGGCAGCGCCATCGAGACCGTGTTCATTCCCGAGACCGACCGCGGCACGCTGTGCGTGTCCTCGCAGGTCGGCTGCTCGCTGAATTGCACCTTTTGCGCCACCGCGCGACAAGGCTACAACCGCAACCTCTCGACCGGCGAGATCATCGCGCAACTGGTCATCGCCGATCGACTGCTGTCCGCGGACGCCGGCGAGCGCGTCATCACCAACGTGGTCATGATGGGCATGGGCGAGCCGTTGCTGAACTACGAGTCCGTGGTCAGTGCCATGCGCCTGATGGTGGACGACCTGGGCTTCGGCCTGTCCCGTCGTCGCGTCACGTTGAGCACGGCGGGCGTCGTGCCGGGCATCGACCGGCTGGCGTCCGATTGCCCGGTGAGCCTGGCGGTGTCGTTGCATGCCCCGACCGACGAACTTCGAACGTCGATCGTGCCACTCAACCGCAAGTACGACATTGCCACCCTTCTAGACGCCTGCAAACGATACCTGGCCGGCGACAACCGGCGCCGGATCACCTTCGAGTACGTCATGCTCAAGGGCGTCAACGACGGCGACCGCCACGCCCGCGAACTTGTGCGCCTGTTGCAGGGCGTTCCGGCGAAGGTCAACCTGATTCCCTTCAACCCCTCGCCCGGCATCGATTACGAGTGCTCCGATTCCCGGACCATTGACCGGTTTCGCGAACGATTGCTGGCCGCCGGGATCATGACCATTACCCGCAAGACGCGGGGCGACGATATCGACGCGGCCTGCGGACAGCTCGCCGGTAGTGTGCTCGACCGTACACGGCGTTCGGCGCGACTTCAGGCCGCCGGCGCATGAAGTTCCCCTTTCTTGCCGGCGTGGCGGCACTGACCATGGCAA
Source organism: Gammaproteobacteria bacterium (assembly GCA_030429665.1). GTDB lineage: Bacteria > Pseudomonadota > Gammaproteobacteria > Arenicellales > CAJQKF01 > BQJD01. The sequence goes on from JAUIEZ010000042.1 coordinate 24,804, forward strand.
CCGCTGGCTGCATCACCACGACAACGGGCGTGGGCGGCGAGAAATGGGACAAGGAGGCGCGAGCGCAGTTGCATACGCAAATGGGGGTCAACTACCTGCAGCAGGGGCAGGTCGAGATCGCCCAGGAAGAGCTGAAACTGGCGCTGCGCATCAGGCCGGATTACTCCCCGGCCAACCTGGCCATGGCCAAGCTGCAGCTGCAACTGGACGACGACCGCGCGGCCGGCACTTATTTCGCTCGCGCGGTACGCTACGACCGCGACAACGTCGCGGCAAAGAACGACTACGGTTTCTTTCTTTGCACGCGACAGGAGTACGCACGGGGCCTGGAGCAGTTCACCGAGGCGCTCAATCATCCGCTTAACCGGAACCAGTACGTCTCGTTGTTCGGCGCCGCGGAGTGCGAACGCATGGCCGGGGATGCCGAGCAGGCGGAGAAATATTACGAGCAGGCGCTGCAGTTGCAGCCCGACATGCGCCAGGCGTTGTTGCAGCTCGCGTACATCAAGTTCGACCGGGGAGAGCATTTCTCCGCTCGCGCCTTCCTCGAACGATTCTTCGAGGACCGGTTTTTCACGCCGGACAGCCTCATCCTGGCGGTTCGAAATGAACTCATGCTCGACCGCCGCGATCTCGCGCAGGAGTACGCGCGCATCCTTCGCGAGCGCTTTCCGCGTTCGGATCGTATCGACGAGCTGCGCGGCCTGTTCAGGGATGCGACAGGATGATCGAACCCGTCGCACCGAAGAACCCGACACCGGGCAGTCTGCTGCGCCACCAGCGCCAGCACATCGGCTGGACGGTCGACGAGATAGCCAACGCGCTTTGCCTTTCGCCGGACCTGATCCGCGCCCTCGAGTCGGATGATTACGACGACATGGGCGGCAGCACGTTCGCCCTCGGCTACCTGAGGGGATACGCGCGGCTGGTGGGGATCGATATCGAGGAAGCGATCGTCAATCACCGCGACGCTATCCCGGAGTACGCGCCCGATCCGGATCACGTTCCGGAAGGCGTGCGGGAGAGGAAACGTTCGCCGCGGCATCGCCGTTGGCTGCTGCCAGCCGGTGCGCTCGTGCTGGCGGGGGCGGTCGGCGCGGCTTATTACTGGTTGCAACCGGGGCCGTCGGGGAACCATTCGCGTGTTACCGACAACCTGACCGTCGAGGTGCCGCGGGAAAACACTTCGCAGGCCGCCATGACGCCGCCCGAACGCCACGACCGATTGCAAGGCGTCGACGCCTCCGAACTGCGCCGGGCGCTCGCCGGCGGCGAGTTGCCCGTCAACCTCGTATTGGCGGACATCGCGCCGTCGCGCGGCGAGGAGCAGGCGCCGGTCGCGACGGCCGCGGCGGACGACACGCGAAGACACCTGGTGCTGATTTTCGACGAAGGTTCCTGGGCCGACGTGCGCGACGCCGAGGGCGAACGACTGTTGAGCCAGATCGTCGCCGGCGGCAGCAGCGTCGATCTGGTGGGTGAGCCGCCGTTCACGGTGTTTCTCGGCAATGCCGGCGGCGTGCGGGTCAAGTACCTGGGTCGAATCCAATCGTATTCGCAAACCGAGAAAGGGCTGTTCGCCCGATTTACCGTGGGACAACAACAGTGAGCAGGACGATTCAATCGGTGCGCGGGATGAACGACATCCTGCCGGACCAGACCGCGTTGTGGCGCCATGTCGAGCGGATCATCGCCGATACGTGCGACGCCTATGGTTACCGTGAGATCCGGCCGCCGCTGCTCGAGCGCACGGAACTGTTCAAGCGCTCGATCGGCGAACAGACGGATATCGTCGAAAAGGAGATGTACACGTTCGTCGACAACAACGGGGAAAGTGTCACGCTGCGACCGGAAGCGACCGCCAGTTGCGTGCGCGCCGGTATCGAACATGGCCTGCTGCACAACCGCCAGGCCAAGTTGTGGTACGTCGGGCCGATGTTTCGTCACGAGAAGCCGCAAAAAGGGCGTTACCGCCAGTTTCACCAGTTCGGCATCGAGGCGCTGGGATGGCCGGGTCCCGATGCCGACGCGGAATTGCAGATGTTTGCCGCGCGGCTGTTCGAGAACCTGGGCGTACGTTCGGTAAAGCTCGAGATCAACACGCTGGGCTCGAACGCCTGCCGCGCCGCCTACCGCGACGCGCTGCGCGACTACCTGTCGCGCTACCGTGACGACCTCGACGAAGACAGCCGGCGACGGCTTGAAAGAAATCCGCTGCGCGTGCTCGACAGCAAGATCGAAACAACCCGGAAGATACTGGCCGACGCGCCGCGCCTCACCGCGTTCCTGGACGCCGACTCGTTCGCTCACTTCGATCGGCTGCGTGACTACCTCGATGCGGTCGGTATCGAGTACGCGGTGAACGAGCGGCTGGTCCGCGGGCTGGACTACTACACCAGCACAGTGTTCGAGTGGGTGACGGAACGGCTGGGCGCGCAAGGCGCCGTGTGTGCCGGCGGCCGCTACGACGGCCTCGTGGAACAGCTGGGTGGACGCCCGACGCCGGCCACGGGATTCGCGCTGGGCATTGAGCGGCTGCTGGAACTGGTCCTGATGGAAGGACGCGACGTGACCCTCGACGACTGTGACGTGTTCGTCGCCAGCCTTGGCGACAGCGCCGAACTCGCCGGCGCCCGATTAGCCGAGGCGCTCCGGTCGCGGGGGGTGAACGTGTTGTGCAATTTCGGTGGCGGTGGTTTCAAGAAACAACTCAAGCGCGCCGATGCGAGCGGCGCGCGATTCGCCGTGATCCTGGGTGACGACGAGTTGGCGGGGCAGGCGGCGTCGGTCAAGGATCTTCGCGGCGACGGCGTGCAGACGAGCGTGCCGTTCGCCGAACTCGACGCGCACATTGCGCGAGAATTGCAGCGCCCGCCGGCAACGTCCGCCGTCAGCGCGTGATATCCCCAATCAATTCAAAACGAACATTCATACGGAGCGGAAAGTGGATCCACATCTGGCGGAAGACGAAGAACTTGCCAAGCTCAAGGCATGGTGGAAGAAGAACGGCTCATCGATCATCGTCGGCATCGTCGTGGGGCTGGGCGCCATCGTCGGCGTCAACGGGTGGAACATGTACACCACCAACCGTGCTGAAACCGCGTCCGCGCTCTATTTCCAGCTTCGCCAACACGCGAACACGCCGGATGCCGGCGCCGCCGCATCGCTCGCCAGGGAGCTTCGAGCCGATTTCTCCGCCACGCCGTATGCCGCCAGCGGCGCGCTGATCGCGGCCGGCACGATGTACGACAGCGGCGATGTGGACGGCGCCCGCGAAATGCTCGATTGGGCACTGCAAAACGCCGCCGATGCCAATCTCCAACATGTTGCGCGGCTGAGACTGGCCTACCTGGAACTGGGCGAAGGCAACGCGGCGCGCGCCGTCGAGCTGGCCAGCGTGGACGATCCGGGAAGCTACACCTCGCACTATGCCGAGATCCGCGCCGATGCCCATCGCCTTGCCGGAGACGAAGACAAGGCCCGGGAAGCGTATGACGAGGCGATCGCGGCGCTCGGGCCGTCAGTATCGCAATACGCCGAGGTGCTCAAGGCGAAGCGCAACAGCGCGAGTCGAACGAACTGAAATGGTCAAGCCATGAAAAAGATTGCACTCATCGCCCTGGCTAGCCTCGTACTCGCGGCCTGCGGGGGCGGGGACAAGCTGCACTTCACCCAGGAGGGCGTGACGCCGAAGCCTGTCCCCGACGTACCCAAGGAAGATTTTCTCGAACGTGCCTGGCGCTACCGCGTGAGCGGCGATTTCGACGCCGAGACCGGACGCCTGCACCCGGCCGGCGACGATGACCGCATTTTTCTCGCCGGACCCGAAGGCGAAGTCGTCGCCCTGAACGGCGCTGACGGAGAACGTCTCTGGCGCGTCGAACTGGAGGCGAACCTGACCGCCGGCGTCGGGGCCGGCGACGGGTTGGCAATGGTGTCCAGCGACACGGGCACGGTGATCGCCCTCGATCGAAACGACGGCGCCGAACGCTGGCGCACCAACGTCGGGGGAGAAGTTCTCGCGCCCGCGGTCATCGCGCCGGGCGTGGCGGTGGTTCGGGTGGGCGATTCGAAAATCGTCGGTCTCGACACCGCCAACGGAGAGTTGCTCTGGACCGTGCAGAAGGCCGTCGAGGGTCTCACCGTGCGCGGCACTTCGCGTCCCTTGATCAACGGTCGCGGCGCCGTCGTCGGCCTGGCCGACGGGCGATTGCTGGCCATCGACATCGACCGCGGCCGTGTCCTGTGGGAAACGCCGATCGGCACCCGACGCGGCGCCAACGAGGTTGGCCGTCTTGCCGACATTGACACCGATCCGGCGTTGTTCGGCACGGTGCTGTACATTGCCTCGTTCCAGTCGCGCGTGGTCGCCATGGCGCTCGGCTCGCCGCGGGTGATCTGGTCGAGCGAGGTGTCGACGCTGAAGAACTTCGGCCTCGATGCCGACCACCTGTACGTCACCACGGATACCGGCGCGATCGTCGCGCTAAACCGCTACACCGGGGAGCGTATCTGGCAACAGGATCAGTTGTCCGGACGCGGCCTGACCGGCCCGTTATCGCTCGGCGATCGATTGCTGGTCGGAGACTTCGAGGGCAATCTTTTCCAACTGGATCCTGCCAGCGGCGCCATTCGCTCCCTGCAGAAAGTCTCTGGTGGCGCGATCGTGGAAACGCCGACCCAGGTAGGCGAGCTCGTCATCGTGGTTTCGGAGAACGGCCGCGTCCAGGCCCTCGCACCCAGGTAACCCGATGATTCCCGTGATTGCCCTGGTCGGGCGTCCCAACGTCGGCAAGTCGACGCTGTTCAATACGCTGACGCGGACGCGGGATGCCATCGTGCATGACCAACCCGGACTGACGCGGGACCGGCTATACGGTCGCGTCGTTCGCGACGGTAAAGTTCGCGCCCTGGTTATCGACACCGGGGGACTTGGCGATGAGTCGGAAATCGGCGCGCAGATCGACGCGCAGATAGAACGGGTCCTGTCCGAAGCCGACGAGATCCTGTTCCTGGTCGACCATGACGAAGGGCTCGCCACGGGTGATGAAGACATTGCCCGGCTGCTCAGGCGCGCCGGGAAACCGATACGCGTCGTGGTCAACAAGTCCGAAGGGATCGATGCGGTGCTGGCAACCGCCGAATTCCAGGCATTGGGCCTCGGCGAGCCGTGGGCCATCTCCGCCCGGCGCGGCGATCGCGTCGAATCGCTGCTGACTGAAATATTCTCCCACTATCCGCCGCCGGGCGACGAGGAGGCCGCGAACGAGCGAATCCGCGTGGCCGTCGTCGGCAGGCCGAACGTGGGCAAATCGACGCTGGTCAACGCGCTGCTCGGCGAGCAGCGCGTCATGGTGCGCGACGAGCCCGGCACGACCCGCGACAGCGTATCGATTGAGTTCTCCCGCGACGGGCGAGATTTCGAACTGGTCGATACCGCCGGCGTAAGGCGGCGCCAGAAGGTCACCGAGACCGTGGAGCAGTTCTCGGTCGTGCGCACGGTGCGCGCTATCGAGCGCGCCCATGTCTGCGTACTGATGCTCGATGCCCGTCGTGAACCGGGCGAGCAGGACGCCGCCATCGCCGGCCTGATCGAGAACCGCGGCCGCGCCATCGTGCTCGCGGTCAACAAGTGGGACAATCTCGACGCATATACCCGGCGGCGCTTCCTGGACAAGCTGGAACGCCGCTTTCCGTTCCTGCCGCCCCACGAACGGCTGCTGATCTCGGCGCTGCACGGCACCGGCGTGGGGGATATCTTGCCGGCCGCCTCGCGCGCCTTCGATTCGGCCATGATCGAGTTCAAGACCTCGGATCTCAACCGCCGCCTGGAAGCGGCAGTCGCCGCGCAGGCGCCACCCATGCACGCTGGACGTCCCATCAAGCTCAAGTTTGCGCACCAGGACGGACGCAATCCGCCACGAATCACCATTCGGGGCAATCGCTTGAACCAGATCCGCGAGACCTATACCCGCTACCTCGCCAACTATTTTCAGCGGAGTTACCGGCTGGTGGGCACGCGTGTGGCGATTCGCTACGAGAGCGAAGCAAACCCCTATGATTCATCGCGGTCCACGCGCGCCGGTCGGCGCCCGTCCTCGGTACGATAGGCGCGTGACGCGGCCGACCGCTCGCGTCGCCGCAGGCCAAACACCGTTCGACCTTGCAGCTCTGGCGGACCTCGCTAGATACCCATCCCTGGACCCCGGCGGGGTGAATACGCCGCCGAACAGTGGGTACCGGCGTCTTTGCAGTGAGCGAGATCGCGGTCAGTCCGCGTCACAGACCCGGCCGGTCCGGATACCGAACCCGCAGCATTAGTTTCGAGCGACCTCGAAAGCGGCCAGAGCGGCGGTTTCGGTTCACGGGTAGCCGTCCAACACCCTGGCGACGTATACCGGCATCGACGGGTCGAACGAATGACGTAGCGCTCGACCGGGAAGGTCGAGAGGCGAACCCCGCCGCTACCCGTCACTTGACGACAGTCATGGCCGACCCGCCCCCGGCACCGCGGCGGCACCTCCCGGACGGCGGTCTGCGCCGCGGGGACTTTACAAAGCGGCTGAACAAATTTATAAGAAGTTAATAGATATTGCCGGTCGCTACGGTATGATTTGGCAAGAATTTTCCGATAATCGAATATAAAGCCGTCAAACCTCGACGAATTTCGACGAGGAGCGGTAAATTAGACAGATCACTTGGCATCGATCGGGTCTGGTGGGGGCGTGTGTCTTCCCCGGCCTGGTCGTAACCACAGGAGGCAACACGAATGTCGGAGCTCGACACGTTCCCGAAGCTCCTGCGCCACCAGGCGGTGCGACTGGCGTCGCGACCCGCGCTGATGGAGAAGGAGTACGGCATCTGGCAGACGTGGACCTGGGAGGATTACTTCGACGAGGTTCGCCGCTTCGCAGCCGGCCTGTCGGCGCTGGGGTTCTCCCGAGACGACAAACTGTTCATCATCGGCCAGAACCGCCCTCGACTGTACTTCGCGATATCCGCCGCCCAGAGCCTGGGCGGCGTTCCGGTTCCCACCTACTACGATTCCGTCGCCGAGGAGATGAAGTTCGTCATCGGCCATGCCGGTGCGAGATACGTCGTCGCCGAAGACCAGGAACAGGTCGACAAGGTGCTGGAAATCAGGGAAAGCTGCCCCGACGTCGAAATGATCATCTACGACGACGAACGCGGCCTGTCGGATTACGATCCCGCCTTCGTGCGAAGCTTCGAATCGATCCAGGCGGCCGGCGCCGAGAAGCTTGCGTCCGAACCCGACCTGGTGGACCGCGAGATCGACCGCGGTCGCGGTTCCGACACCTCCGTCATTCTCTATACCTCGGGAACTACCGGCACGCCCAAGGGCGTGGTGCTGACGTTCGACAACATCCGGTCCATCGCCCAGGTGTGTTGTGACCTCGAAGGCTTGAACGAAACGGACTCGGTCATCGCCTACCTGCCGATGGCATGGATCGTGGACCACTTCATTTCCTACGCCCAGGCCCATATCTGCGGTTTTTGCGTCTGCTGCCCGGAAAGCCCGGAAACGGTCATGCAGGACTCCCGGGAGATCGGACCGACGTATCACTTCACCTCGCCGCGCGTGCTGGAGAATCATCGCACCAGCATCATGATTCGCATGGAGGACGCGTCGAGATTCAAACGCTGGATGTTTCACTACTTCCTGGACGTCGCCAAGCGTTGCCTCGACAAGCGCCTCGCGAACGAGACGTTGTCGATGGCCGATCGAATCAAGTACGCGCTGGGTAGGGTGCTGGTTTACGAACCGCTCAAGAACCAGCTCGGCTACAGTCGCACCCGACTGACATACACGGCCGGTGAAGCGATCGGTCCGGACATGTTCGATTTCTACCGATCCATCGGCATCCACCTGAAGCAGGTTTACGGTCAGACGGAGGCATCACCCTTCGTTACCGTGCAATTGAACGACCAGGTTCGCTCGGACACGGTCGGAACACCGATCGAAGGCGTGGAGGTCAAGTTGTCCGCGGACGGGGAAGTGCTGTTCCGCTCGCCGGGCGTATTTCACTCGTACTACAAGAATCCCGATGCGACCGCGGCGGCGAAAACGGCGGATGGTTGGGTGTTGACCGGCGACACGGGCTTCTTCGACGACATCGGCCACTTGAAAATTATCGATCGCACCAAGGACGTGGGACGGTTGAACAACGGATCGCTTTTCGCGCCCAAGTACATCGAGAACAAGCTCAAGTTCTTTCCCTACATCCTCGAGGCGGTGGCCATTGGAGACAGCCGGGATGAAGTCACCGCATTCGTCAACATCGACCTCTCCGCGGTGGGTGACTGGGCAGAACGACGCGGTCTCGCCTATGCCAGCTACCAGGAACTGGCGGCGCATCCGGCGGTTTACGAACTGATCGACGAATGCATCGAAAAGGTCAACGAAGACCTCGCCCAGGATGACATGCTGGCCGACTCCCAGGTACGCCGATTCCTGATCCTGCACAAGGAACTCGATGCCGACGACGGCGAACTCACGCGTACGCGCAAACTGCGCCGACGCATTATCGCCGAACGCTATGCACCGCTGATCACGGCGCTTTACGACGGATCCGATCACTGCGAGATATCGGTCGAGGTCACCTTCGAAGATGGCCGCAAGGGTTCGCTGACGGGCGATCTTCGCATCGCGCCGGTGAAGACATTCGAGAAACACGACCGGTCGGCCGAGCCGGCCCGTTCCGCGGCATAGGGGAACCGGGAGATGCCGGGTGAGAGAGACTTCGACAAGGCCCTTCTCAAGGTAGAGAATATTTCCCTGTCGTTCGGCGGCGTCAAGGCGCTCGAAGACATCAGCTTCGATATCATGGAGGGGGAGATTCGCGCGATCATCGGCCCCAACGGCGCCGGTAAATCGTCAATGCTGAACTGCATCAACGGGTTCTATCATCCGCAGAAGGGCAGAATCTGGTTCGACGGCGCCTACCGCGGCGCGCTGAAACCTCATCAAATCGCCCGCCAGGGTATCTCGCGCACGTTCCAGAACATCGCGCTATTCAAGGGCATGACCACCTTGGACAACCTGATGACGGGACGCATCACCCGCATGCGCGCCAACATGTTCTGGCAGGCATTGTGGAAGGGCAAGGCCGAGCGCGAGGAAATCGAACATCGTGAACGGGTGGAGCACATCATCGATTTTCTGGAAATTCAATCCATTCGAAAGACGCCGGTGGGCCGGCTGCCGTATGGATTACAAAAGCGTGTCGAACTGGGACGCGCGCTGGCCGCGGAAGGACGGCTGTTGCTCCTTGACGAACCGATGGCGGGTATGAACATCGAGGAGAAGGAGGACATGTGCCGTTTCATCATCGACGTGAATGAGCAGTTCGGCACGACCATCGCCCTGATCGAGCACGACATGGGCGTGGTAATGGACCTTGCCGATCGGGTCGTGGTACTGGACTATGGCCGCAAGATCGGCGATGGCGTGCCCGACGAGATTCGTCGCAACCAGACCGTCATTGACGCCTATCTCGGGGTAAGCCATGACTGATTCGATGCGTCTGCCACCCGTCGCCAGGTGCCGACGGCGGCGAAACCCGCACCAGGGAGCCTGGCAATGAGTCCCACGTTCCTCTACACCATCGAGGTCATACTCAATGGACTGATGGCCGGCGTCATGTATTCGCTCGTTGCGCTGGGATTCGTGCTCATCTTCAAGGCGTCGGGTATTTTCAACTACGCCCAGGGCGTGCTGGCCTTGTTCGCCGCCCTCACGCTGGTCGGATTCCAGACCGGGCAGATTCCGTTCGCCCACCTCCTCAATGCCATGTTCGGCACCGAGTTGCACCATTGGGGCGACGGCATGAATGCCGCCCTCGCCATCGTGTTTACGCTGGTCGTCATGGTTCTTCTCGCATGGCTGGTCGAGAAGCTGATTCTCCAGTATCTCGTCAACCAGCCGCCCATCATCCTGTTCATGGCCACGATCGGCCTGGCGTACTTCCTCGAGGGATTCGGCGACCTGATGTGGGGCGCGGATATCAAGGCGCTGGACATCGGTATTCCCTCGGGTGGATCGTTCTGGCTCGAGGACGTAACCCGCGCCTGGGCGTCCGAGGGATCGAACTACTACGGCATGTATATCGACGTACTCGACGTATGGGCCGCAGTGGTGGCCGTGGTCCTCGTTTTGTTGCTGAGCGCGTTCTCGCAGTACACCAAGACGGGCCGGGCGCTGCGCGCGGTGGCCGACGACCATCAGGCAGCGCTGACGGTGGGCATCTCCCTGCGCACCATCTG
>JAUIEZ010000043.1 GCA_030429665.1 Gammaproteobacteria bacterium
CGCCGCGCGCCTCCGCGTTGAGGCGGAATGTTTCCAGGGCGTAGAACAACGCGGAGGCGCGCGGCGTACCGTCCAGGTTTTCGAGGCGTTCGCGCAACACAGGCGCGTCGCGATGGGGGCGACGAAAGGTGCCGAAACGATTCATGGCCCACAGGTGCGTGGCCATGGCCTTGTACAACAGGCGATTGTGCTCGCGGCTGGCCAGTTCGCCGAGGCTGCGCGGCAGGTAGATGGTCTCCGTGTCGGTGTGGGGATCGTCGCCGCCGGCGACGGTCAGTCCGCGACCCGACAGTCCGCGCAGGTAGCGCTGCAGGAACATGATCTCGGTGTCGAGGGCAACCGAGCGCCGGTTTGCGCGGCGTTCGCGATCGAAGGCGTCGAGATCCGACAGCGCGTTGGTGGCCGGGAACAGGCCCTGGCGGTCGTAGACATCGAGCGCGCCCACCACCCAGGCTTCGGCGTCGGCCCGGGACATGCGTTCGAGCACTTGCGGGGCCAGCGTGACGTAGTGGTAGGCAAGCTCGGCATTGCTCGCGGACACGATGTCGAGCCAGTGCAGGACGAAATCCTGTCGTTCGCGATCGAGCCGGGCCAGTGCCCGCGCCGGTTTCGACACCGTCCGTCGCGATGACAGCACGGCGTCGAGCGCTTCCTCGAGTCGGGCTTCGAGTTCCGCTGGGGCAAGTCCCACCACGTGAATCCCGCGAATCAGAACAGGGCGGCGCCCAGTTCGTTGACGGCGGCCAGCATGTCGGGCTCGTCGGTCAATGCCTCGGCGATGGCGCTGCGGCACGCGGTGCGCGGATCGATGCCCGAGCCGATCAGCTTGCCGGTGTGGACAAGGAGGCGGGTACTGGCGCCTTCGTCGAGGCCGTTGCCCTTGAGGTTGCGCGTCATTCCGGCGTACTTCACCAGCATCGACGCGGTATCGCGATCGAGCCCCGTTTCGCGAACGACGATGTCCGTTTCCAGCCCGGGCGGCGGATAGGTGAACTCGATGGCGACGAATCGCTGACGGGTACTTTGCTTCAGGTCCTTCAGGATGCTCTGGTAGCCCGGGTTGTAGGAGATCGCGAGGCAGAAGTTACGGTCGGCGCGCAACAGTTCGCCGGTTTTCTCTATCGGCAGTACGCGACGGTCGTCGGCCAGGGGATGGATGACCACCGTGGTGTCCTTGCGCGCTTCCACCACCTCGTCGAGGTAACAGATGGCGCCGTCGCGCACCGCCCGGGCCAGCGGTCCGTCGATCCACCGGGTTTCGCCGCCGATGATGAGATAGCGGCCCACCAGGTCCGAGGCGGTCAGGTCGTCGTGGCAGGACACCGTGATCAGCGGTCGCTTCAAGCGCCAGGCCATGTGCTCCATGAATCGCGTCTTGCCGCATCCGGTCGGACCCTTCAGCAGCACCGGGATGTTGTTTTTCCAAGCCGCCTCGAACACGGCGATCTCGTCGCCCTGGCTGACGTAAAAAGGCTCGCTCTCGATCAGGTAGTCGGCGGTATTGGCTTGGGAAGATTCCATGGTCGTCGTCGGCAATGGTGCGGGGTCGGGTGTCGTGGCCGGGCTCTTGGAATGTAGCGCAATTGAGCGGAAGGTCAAGGATGTCTCCGCGAATGGCAAGGAGCGGCCATCGTGCGTAGCGCGGTTTTGTACCACGGTGCACCGGGGCGTACACTGGATGGGACAAATTCATGCGACGACACGCTACGACATGCAGTCAAAAGAACAATCCGTCTATCTCGTTACCGGCGCGTCCAGGGGTATCGGCGCGGCGCTCGCGTCCGCACTCGACGATCGCGGGGCGTCCCTGTTCCTGGTGGCCCGCGGTGCGATCGAAGATCGTTTCTCCGACGCCGAGTGTTTCAGTGCCGACCTGTCCCGGCGCGCGGACATCGACGCCATGCTCGACGCGTTCTTTCGCTTCGTCGAGGCGCGCGCGCCTTCCTCCGTCACGGTGATCAACAACGCTGGCGTCCTCGCGCCGATCGCGCCTGCGCACCGTTGTGATTCCGGTGAAGTCGCCGCCTCCCTAAAGATTAACCTGCTCGCGCCGATACTGATTACCGGCGCTTTCATTCGTGCGCTGATTGACCGGGACATGAACAAGCTCGTGGTGAACATTTCCTCGGGCGCCGCGTCTTCGGCTTACGCCGGTTGGAGCGCCTACTGCGCGACCAAGGCGGGCCTGGACCACTTCACGCGCTGCGTCGGACTGGAGCAGGAACAAGAAAGGTATCCGGCGAAAGTCATTGCGCTGGCGCCAGGCGTCGTGGATACCGAAATGCAGTCGCAAATTCGTGCCAGCAGCGAGGACGACTTTCCGATGTTGAAAAAGTTTCAGGCATACAAGTCTTCCGGCGCCTTGCCGGGTCCCGGCGAAGCGGCCGTGAGACTGCTCGACTTCCTCGACAACTGGCCGCTCGAGCACGGCGGCATCTACGACGTGCGACATGCGGGCGGATGAACGGCGATGCCGTTGCGCATCGTGCGCGAGGTGAGTTTTGATACACTGCCGCAAATGCGCGGGCCCTGACGTGCCCGCGAGCGAATTTCCTGAAAAACTATCCTGACGACTTTCAAGGTCATTACCGATCCATGGTGCAGAAGAGGTAAGTAGGCGTGGAGATGAACAAGAGATATCCGGGCGGCTTGGCGCAAGCGATGGCGTTCGTTAGCACGGTGCTCGTGGCTGCGAACGCGGGGGCCGCGGGATTCCAGATCAGCGAGCAAAGCGTCGCCGGCATCGGCCAGGCTTTCGCCGGCGCCGGCATCGCGAAGGACGATGCCGCCAACCTGTTCTACAACCCGGCGGGCCTGTTGGCCAACCGCAACCGGCAGGTCCAGTTCGGCGCGAGCCTGATATCGTCGACGGCCGACTTTACGAATACCGGATCGACGCAGCGGCTCGCGGGCAGGACCGTGCCGACGGCGGGACCCGACGCCGACGGGGGCGACGATGTCACCGTGCCGGCGTTCTACTACACGTCGCCGGGTGACGATTTCAAATGGGGCATAGCGGTATCGGTGCCTTTCGGCCTCGCCACCGATTACGAGGACGGCTGGGTGGGGCGTTACCACGCGCTGCGATCGGAGGTGCAGGCGGTAAACGTGAACCCGGCGGTGGGCTTCAGGATCAGCGACAGCGTCAGCGTAGGCGCGGGCATTAGCGTACAGCGGGTCGATGCCGAACTCAGCCAGTCCGTGTTCCTCGGACCCGGCGCGCCAGACGGTCACGCCCATCTCGAAGGGGACGACACCGAATTCGGATTCAACCTGGGCATCATGGCCGAGCCGTCCAGCGCCACGCGCCTCGGTTTCGGGTATCGGTCCAAGATAGAGCACAAGCTGGAAGGGTCGGTACGATTCACCGGCGTGCCCGGTTTGCCCGGATCGCTGCCCGTGGAGTCGACGGCGATTTTTCCCGAGACCATCTATGCATCCGTCTCGCACGAGTTCAACGACGCGACCGAGCTGTCCTCGAGCGTGCGCTGGACGCGCTGGAGCCGGTTGCCCGAACTGCGAATCGAGACGGCAGGACTGCCGGACAGCGTGTCCGACTACCAGTGGGACGACGTGACCATGTTCAGTATCGGCATACGTCACCACCTGAACGACAAGTGGACGATACGCGCGGGCTACGCGCTGGATGAGTCGCCGATTCCGCGCGCGGCCAACCGCACGCCCCGCGTCCCCGATGCCGACCGCGACTGGTTCACACTGGGCGCGTCGGTGAAAGTCGGTGACGGCAAGCGCATAGATTTCGCGTACGCGCGGGTCGAGAGCGACGACGCGAGCCTCGTCAATACCATCAACCTCGTATCCACGGCGCCGGGCGCCTTTACCGATACCCTGCGCGGAGACTACGACGGCAGCGTGGATATCTTCGGCATTCAGTTTTACGGCGAGTTCCGCTAGACGCGCGTCGGCGCGGGACAACCTGCAAGGCGCCGACGCCGGTTCGTCGGCGCCGTACCGCGCCAGTCAATACAGTTCGAAGGTCACGTCCAGCCGCTGCTCGCCGCGACGCCGAACGGTGACGGATACGGCGTCGCCCGGCGCCCTGTCGAACAGGGCGACCTTCAGGTCGGCGAATTCTCCTACCGGGTGCCCGTCGACGGCCACGATCACGTCGTCGACTTCCACCCCCGCGGCCTCGGCGGGGCTTCCATCGGCGAAGCCGTCGACCACCGCGCCTTCCGACGCGGGACGTATCATCACGCCCATGCGTCCCGGCGCGGTCAACTCCGCGTCGACGAGTTCGAGATACACGTCGGCGCTGTCGGGGTGTTCCTCGCGCTCGCGGTCACCCAGCACGACGAGGCCCTCGACGTCCGCGCGGGCGCGAAGCCGTACCGGAATACCGTGACCATGGGCAACATGCTTGACGCCCGCCAGCACGACCAGAACGTGATCGGGATGCTCGTCGAGGAAACGCGCGCCGGTCATCGCCATGGTTTCGTCCCAGGTCAGCTGGATCTCGATAAATCGATCGATGTTCGCATCGGCCTGGTCGGGATGCTCGCGGAAAACCTCCTCGAGCAGCGCGCGGTAGCCGGGCGCGGGTGGTGTGATCGACGCGGGCAGCGCGGCGCGTTCGTCGGGGTCGAGTCCATCGATGCCCGCCGTGCGCACGCGATCGGTCAGTTCGCGGGCGGCATTGAGCGCCACTAACGGCAGGCCGTGCCGTCGCGCGTATTCCAGGATCGGCTGGTACAGCCGCGCATCGAATCGCCATCGCGTGTAATACTCGGTGCGCCGAAGCATTTCTCGCAGGTCGATCCGCCCGGCGACATAGTCGTCGAGGTGTGATTGAAACGGTACCTGGATCATCTCCAGCCCGACGGCCACTTTCGCGCCGCTTTCGCGAAGCGCGGCGATGGCGGCAAGCTGGTTGACGTGATAGGGCAGGCGATCGTGAACTTCTCCCACGAACACGGCCTCGGGCGCCGCGACCCCAGACAAGGCCTGCGCGGCGGCTTCCACGCGAGGAGACAAATCAGTTTTCCAGGTGTCGACGAATGCAGGAGCGGACGCATGAGCCGCGCCGAGCGCCTGCAGCAGCAGGAGCAGCCAAGCCGCCGGAGGGGCGAAATGATTTCCAGGCAATGCTTGTTCTCGATTCTGTTGATCTACGCTTCGGCCACTATAGCCGACGGGGGGATCCTCCGGCATGACCTTTTCATCAGGTTCGACGCCGTCACCGGGGCGTTTGCCGCGGTTGACCGGGTCGGCGTGTCGGACGAAAAGCGAACCGCGTTGCCCGACCTGGCCATCGACGCGGAACTGGCGGTCGAACGACTGGCTTTCGACGAAAGGCGCGTGGACCCGGGCCGCCACGTCACGCGCGGGCGCATCGACGTACCGCCGGGCACGTCGTCGATGCGAATCGAGTACACGGGCCGCGTGGAATCCGGCCGCTGGCCCTACCTGGTCTGGTTTCCCGGCGACGGCTGGTATCCGGATACGGTAGGTTGGCGCCATTCGTTCCGTCTCGAGGTCGTGCTGCCTGAACAGTTTGCCGCGCTCACCCAGGGCGTCCCCGCCACGGCCGAAGTCGCCGGCGCGCGCGCCTGGAACCAGGACAAACCGCAGCAGGGTGTTTACCTGGTGGCCGGCCCATGGCACGAGTACGCGAGAGACGAAGACGGGCGGCACGCGTCCGTGCTGCTGCTGAAGGACGACGCGCCCCTGGCGTCGCGCTATCTCGATGCCGCCCATCATTGGCTGGCGCGCTACGCCGACGCACTGGGGGAGTACCCGTACCACGCGTTCACCCTCGTGGAGAACCGGCGCCAGACCGGCTGGGGCATGCCGGCATTTACCCTGATCGGCTCCCGCGTAATCCGTCTGCCGTTCATCGTGTACACGTCGTTCCCCCACGAGATCGTCCACAGCTGGTGGGGCAACGGGGTGTTCGTAGACGATTCCCGGGGCAACTGGAGCGAGCCCCTCGCGACCTACCTGGCCGACCACCTCGTGCGCGAGACGCAAGGCGCGGGACGCCGATACCGGCTGGACACCCTGGTCGGGTGGCACGATTTCGCCCGTCGCGGCCGCGACTTTCCCTTGTCCGCCTTCACCGGCCGCCACGACGAGGCCACGCAATCGGTCGGCTACGGCAAAGGCATGTTCGTCTTCCACATGCTGCGGCGACGGCTCGGTGACGGGGTGTTCATGGACGCACTGCGAGGCTTCTACGCCAAGTACCGTTTTCGCCGCGCCGACTTCGACGATCTGCGGGAGAGTTTCGAGGTTGCCTGCGGATGCCACCTCGACGCCTTCTTTTCGCAGTGGCTCGAGCGAACCGGCGCGCCGCGCATCGAGTTGTCGCGCGCCGAGCACGACGGCGGTCGAACAGGGTTGCGCGTCGTGCTGGCGCAGACGGGCGAAGACGAACCGTGGCGGCTTCGGGTGCCCCTGCGCGTGACGCACGCCGACGGTTCGGCGACGTGGCACGACGTCGAACTCGCCGCGCACAGGGGCGAGTTCGTGTTGCCGCTCGATGCGCCGGCGGCGCGCGTCGAAGTCGATCCGGACTTCGATGTTTTCAGGCAACTCGGCCCGGACGAGCGGCCGCTGACATTCGGACGGGTATTCGGCGCCGAGCGTGTCGCGATCGTGGCCGCGACTCCCGCCTACGCCGAGGCGGCCCGCACCGTCGCGTCGGCCCGCGAGGGCTGGCATGTCGCGGATCGAGACGCCGGGTCGGACGCCGACGCGGTGGTTGTACTGGGGCGCGACCTGTCCGGGGTCCTTCCCTGGAAGGGTGTTTCCGCCGGGCGTTTTCGCGTCGACGGCGCGCGGGTCGAACTCGGCGGTCAGGTGCACGTCCTCGACGCGGACACGACCGTCGCACTGGTGGACGAGATGGCGGGCGTCGACCGGTCGCGGACGCTGATGTGGGTGGGCGCGGCGCCCGGGGCCGCGGCGCGCACGGTGGAGCGGTTGGCCCACTACGGCCGACGCAGCTTCGTGGTCTTCGAGGGCGGCGGGAACGTCGCTGCGCGTACTGGTCAGTGGGCGACCCGCGCCGCGTCGCTGTCGCGGGAATTCGAAGGAGCGGGGATCGAGCCGACCGCGAACCCGCCGCGACCGTTGTTCTAAAAAAGTCGCCGGCGGCGCGTCGTCAGCTGGCTTTGCGGCTGGCGCTGAGCTGCCAGTTGACACTGGGGTGCACGGCGTCTGCTCGAAGCAATACCTCCAGGCCGAGGCGCTGTCGAATCACCGACAGGTCGCTTTCGCCGGCAAAGCTTTCCTGCAGTCGCTGCAGGTGGGCGGCGTTGATGAACAGCACGTTGGGCGCATAGCCCATCTCCCGTTCGAATTCGCGACACAGCCGGTAGATGAAACTGAGCATGATGCTTCGGAATTCCCGTATGGCTCGCTACATTGGACCTGCCGCGACGCGCATTGGTTCCGTCGACGGTCGAAGCGGCGCCCGAGCTACGTCGGACAATACGCCGCGCCCACGATTCGGCCCGAGTCCTCCTGCACCAGCACCGCGCAACCGGTCGCGGCGCCCGACGGCGGGCGGAGCGTGAACTCGGGAGACTTGCCCCACCAACGTCCAATATGGCGCATTCCCGTGACGATATTGTGATTGCTCAGAAATTTGCCGTTGTTCTCTCCGCCGGCGACCGGCGTCCTCGCGCTGTCGATGTAGTCCACCTGCCAGATCTGCGCCGATCCCTCGTAGCGCCCGGCGAAGCGTACCGTGTAGCCCGACGGCGACTTTTCGACGAGCACGTCCAGCGGCAGGCGCGGCGCGTCGGCCAGCTCGCGTTGCAGCGTACCCCGATGGCTGCCCACCAGCGCGCGGCTGCCGTTGACGATCATTTGCGGCGTATACACGCCGCGACGGCCGCCCACGCCGTTGCCGTGATAGTCGCGTTGGCGCGCGGTGAAGGCGGGATCGGAAAACGGATCGCGCCAACTGCCGGCGCTGCCGTAGACGAGATCGTCCCAGTAGTCCACGTGGTACTCGAGCGCGACCACTTGCGGGCGACGGTCGATCACCTCCCGCAGCAGCGCGTCGGCCGGCGGGCACGAATAACAACCCTGGGAGGTGAACAGCTCCACCACCGCATCGGCGGAGCGTCCCGCCTCGGCACTGGCGCCCGGCGGGGTGGAAAAGAGGAAAGCCGCCGCGAGGACGGCAAGGGTCGTTGTTCTCATCGGCATCCTCCCGCGCGTTCCGCCGCCGGTTCAGGTGCTAGAATTCGGTCAAAGCGCGTGCCGCGACGTCGACACGCTTCCCTGGCCAGCGATCCGGAGGACAACAGGTTCCATGAGCGAGCAAGACCTGCGCGAATTGATTGAACGGCTGCGACACGAGGCCGCGGCGCTGCCCGGGCAGGACGTGGACGCGCGCAAGCGGCTCGAGGCCGTCATCGACGACCTGGAATCCCGGCTCGCCAGCGACGAATTGTCCTCGTCGCCGAGCCTGCGCGGCTCCATCCAGGACAGCATTCACCAACTCGAGGCACGTCATCCGGACGCCACCACGGTGCTCAACAATATCATGATGACACTGGCCAACATGGGTATCTGACCGCGACCGCGCCGGGAAGGTTCCATTGTCGGTCAGATCGGATGACGGCCTGCTGGTCCAGCGGATCAACGGCGTGCGGTGGACGGTAACGCCGTCCTTCCGCGACAGCGAGAGCTTTCGTTCCATCACCCGGCTGAACGACGACTGGCGCCCGCGCGGAAACGATGAACGCGCGGAGCGTCGGCAGCGGTGGTCCGTCGTCTACCGGACGAACAGCGCCGAGGTGTTCCTGAAACACTACCTGCCGCGCTCGGCCTTCGAGCGAATCAAGTACCTGCTCAGGCCCAGCCGCGCCAGCGCCGAATGGCGAAACGCCAGGACGCTCGAGCGAATCGGCGTGCGCGTGCCCGCGGTGTTGGCGTGGGGAGAACGGCGCGGCCTGTCGGGCTGGCGACAGAGCTTCCTGGTGACCGAGGCGTTGCCCGGGGCGCCCACGTTGCTCGAGTGGAGTCGACGACGCCATCCGCGCGCCGAGGCGCGCGCCTTGCGCCGCACGCTTGCGCGCGCCATTGCGCGCATGCACGAGAACGGCCTGTTTCACCGCGACCTGCACGGACACAACGTCCTGGTTGACGAGAGCGCTGGCGCGCCGGTGCCTTGCCTGCTGGACTTTCACGAGATGTTGCGACTGCCGCGACCGGTCACGCGATTTTGCATCGACGACCTGGCGCGGCTGAACGGATTCGTCGAGGCGAGTCGTTGGCAGAGGATTCGCTTTGCGCGCGACTACCTTCTCGAACGCGGTATTCACCGCTCCCGGTTGAGAGACTGGGTCGTGTCGGTGGACCGCGCCACCCGATCGCTGTGGGATTATTACGAGGGAAAGGGGCGCGACTATCGGCTTTACGACTGATTCGTCCCGCGCGGCGCGGTCACTGTCTCGTGCAGACCACGATCGTCTTGACGCTGAACGGCCCGGCGCAACGATGCATGGATCGGATTCGCATCCCGGCCGCATCCACCGCTGCCTCGACCCGGCCGCGGGAGATGGACGTGCGCATGCTGCCCCGGCGCCTCGCAAACGTCGTGTTCAGCCAGGCGTAGAACACGACGCCTTGCCGGCACACCCGGCGCAGGCTGGCGAGTACCGCCGCGCGGTCGGCTTCGTTTTTCAGGTGATGAAAATACCGATGACAGATCACCCAGTCGAAACTGGCATCGTCGAACGGCAGGTGAAAAATGTCGGCGCAGCAGGAGCGTCGAGAGACATTGCCGTCGTTGTACACCGAAAGCATCGGCACCGAACTGTCGGCGCCGACGATCTCGTCGAATCGCTCGCGCAGCAGTTCGTCTATGCGGCCGGTGCCGCAGGGCACGTCGAGCACCGTATCGCCGGCGGTCGCGGCCAGGGCGCGTCGCACCGCCGCCAGTTCCAGCCGCTGGCTGATCCCCGGCCGGCCGTTCCCATGGGCGCTGGCGTGGTAGGCGAGGGCCTGCTCGCGGGCGCGGTAGCGCTCCGGTCGGGTCTTGATCGGCTGGTTCAACGATTCGGTCCCGGAAGTAGACAGGAGCGGCTTGCGGGCCGCGCCGGTTCGTGAAGAAAAAATCGGTCCTGGTTTTCGACGGCCCCGGCGGCGAGGCGCTGCGTGAGGCCGGCCTTGCGACCTTCGAGGTCATCTGGTCGTGGCCCGGCGAGGCGGTCGACGCGCCGAACCGCCGCGGCGAGGGATTCAGCACCGTCAGTCGGCACAGGCTGCTCGACGCCGGGGGCGAAGCGCGATTCTACCTCAAACGCCAGCAGGACTATTTCCCGCGCAGCAGGCTCGGCGGGCGCGAGCTCCTGCTGTGGCGCGAGTATCGCGCGCTTCGGCTGTTCGATCGCCGCGGAATCGACACCCTGGAAGTGGCGGCAATCGCCCTTCGCCGCGACGCCGGACACCGGCGGGGATTCCTCGTGACCACCGCGCTGTCCCGGCACGTGGCGCTGGACGAGGCGCTCGCGCGCTGGGGCGGCCGCGTGCCGGATTCGGTGTCGAAGGCGGTGGCGGAATTCCTTCGCCGCATGCACCGCCGGCGCCTTTTCCACGGCAACCTTTACCCGAAACACTTGTACGTGCATCGTTCGCTCGACGCGGGTGTCGCGGTGGACGACCCGGTCCGCGTGATCGACCTGGAGGATGCACGGCGCGTGCCCTGGCCGGGCTACGCGGCGCTGCGCGACCTGGAAAAGCTCAACCGCTACTGCGAAGGCGTGAGCACCTTTCGGCGCCTGCGATTCTTCCTGCGCTACGCCGGCGTGTCCCGGCTCACCCATCGCCAACGCCGCCTGCTGGAGGCGATCGTCGCCAGGCACCTTCGTCGTGTGCGGCGCGGCCCGCGTGTCTCGTAGCATGCCTTACGCGTCGCCGCGTCGGCCGAACCCTGACAATGCCGACAGGCAGTCTCGACCAGGCGGTCATCCGGGTTAGAATCGCGCCACTTCGACATCACGACGGATCGCAAACGATGGATCAACCCGTAACCCGTGACGGTGACGCAAGGGAGCGCCTGTCGATGCATGCCGACGCGGTTTCCAGACTTCGCGGCTGGATCGAGTCGCGCGTGCTAGGGCAACCCGTGCTTGTCAACCGCCTGCTGATCGGCCTGATCGCCGACGGCCACCTGCTCGTGGAAGGCGCCCCGGGCCTGGCCAAGACGCGCGCCGTGCGCATGCTGGCCGAGTGCGTGGAGGGCGAGTTTCACCGTGTGCAGTTCACCCCCGACCTGCTGCCCGCCGACCTGACCGGTACCGAGGTTTACCGCCCCCAGACGGGCGAGTTCGAATTCCAGCGCGGACCGCTGTTCCACAGCATCCTGCTGGCCGACGAGATCAACCGGGCCCCGGCCAAGGTGCAATCGGCGCTGCTGGAGGCCATGGCCGAGCGCCAGGTCACCGTCGGGCGGCAGACTTACCCGCTGCCGCGATTGTTCATGGTCATGGCGACCCAGAATCCGATCGAGCAGGAGGGTACGTATCCGCTCCCCGAGGCCCAGCTCGACCGTTTCCTTTTGCACCTGAAGCTCAACTACCCGGACGCCGGCACCGAGCGAGATATTCTTGCGCTTGCCCGCGGAGAGGCGCTCGACTCGTTGCGGCCCGATTCACCGCCGCGCCCGTCGATACTCGACCAGCGCTCGCTGTTCGAGATTCGCGCCGGTGTGCTCGACTTGTACATGTCGCCGGAGGTGGAGCGATATCTCGTCCAGTTGGTGCTGGCCACTCGCGATCCCGCGCCGCTCGGCGAGCACCTGTCGCGCTGGATCGAGTATGGCGCCAGTCCTCGAGCGACCATTGCCCTGGATCGCTGCGCGCGCGCCCACGCCTGGTTGGCGGGACGCGATTTCGTTACGCCCGAGGACATCCAGGCGGTGGCGCCCGACGTGCTGCGCCACCGGTTGATCCTCGGCTACGAGGCCGAGGCCGACGGCATCGATGCGGATCGCTTCATCGCCGAACTCGTGGCGCGGGTGGCGGTGCCGTGAGCGCCGCGCCGGACGATTCCCGGGGATTGTCGGGCGCCGGCTTCGAACTGCCCGACCTGATCCGGCTGCGTCACGCCGCCGCGCGCCTGTGCCTGCGCTCCCACGTCACGCCTGTTTCCTGGCGGGCCGGGATGCACGTTTCGCGCATCCGCGGCCGCGGCATGAGCTTCGCCGAATCGCGCCTGTACCAGCCGGGCGACGACGTGCGGCTTATCGACTGGCGCGTCACCGCGCGCACCGGCCGACCGCATACCAAGGTGTTCGAGGAGGAGAAGGAGCGCGCGGTGTTCGTGGCGGCGCAGTTTGCGCCGACCATGTATTTCGGCACGCGGGTAGCCTTCAAGCACGTGGTGGCGGCGGAGTTGGCGGCGTTGGTGGGATGGGCGACGGTATCCTGCGGCGATCGTCTCGGCGCGCTGCTCGCCTCGGCGCGAGGACACGTCGAGCGCCGACCCGCGGCCGGCCGGCGAGCCGTGATGGCGTTACTCAGCGAGCTTGCCGCCCTGGCATCGCCGCCGGCCGCCGGCGTCGCGCCGGCGCTCGCCGACACCTTGCGCCGTGTCGCGCGGGTCGCGCGACCGGGCTCGTTGGTGTTCGTGATCGGCGATTTCTACGACTTTGACGATGAAGCCGCGAGACACCTGGCGCGGCTGGCCCAGCATAACGACGTGGTGATCTGCCAGGTGCTCGATCCGGTCGAGATCGACGCGCCGCCGCCCGGCGTGTACCCGGTCAGCGATGGACGACGGGTCGGCGAGCTGCACGCGATCCGCGCGGACGGGCACGACACGTGGCGGACCCTGGAACTCCGCCTGCGCGAGCCGCTCCGACAATTCGCGCGACGTCATCGGCTGCCTCGCGGGCTGGTGTGCGCAGGCCGGCCGGTCGCGGAGCAGATCGAGGCGATTCTCGCGCGCGAGCAGGTCGATACCCTCGACGAGCGCAAGCATGGATCCACTCGCCGACCTGCGTGACATCCACCTGCCCGCCGATCCCGGATGGTGGCCGCCCGCACCGGGCTGGTGGCTGCTCGCCGCGATTGCGCTTGCGGCGCTGGTGTTCGCCGCCTGGCGGATCCGGCGAATCCACAGGCACCGCGCTCCCGCCAGGGCCGCCCGCCGTGCCCTGGCGCGGATTCTCGCCGAGTACGAGCGCGACGCGGACGCGGCCCGCGCCACGCGACGAATCTCCACCCTGTTGCGCCGCTACCTGCTGGCGAGATACGACCGCGCGGTCGTGGCCGGCTTGAGCGGCGCGCGCTGGGTCGATTTTCTCGGCCGGCTGGCGGGCGCCGACCGGCCCGGGCTCGATGTGGTGACGACGGCGCCGTATCGTGTCGACGGCGGCAACGTCGACGAGTTGGCGGTTCTGGCGCGCGCGGTCATCGATGCCGGGACGCGGCCGTGCCGTGACCCGTCCTCGGCCCCGGGAGTGACGTCTTGACATTCACCTTCGCGTGGCCCTGGCTGTTTCTGTGCCTGCCATTGCCCTGGCTGGTATGGCGCTACGCGCGGCCGGTGCGCCGACGCGGCGCGGGTGCCATCCGGGTGCCGTTCTTCGCGCTGCTCGCAAATGGCGAGCAGCGACGCGACGGCGGGACGGCGCCGCGGCGGGCGATGCTGGTGTCGCTTTGCTGGGTACTGCTGGTGACGGCGGCGGCGCGCCCGCAATGGATCGGCGAACCGGACCGCGTCCTCGTGAGCGGCCGAAACCTGATGCTGGCGGTGGATATCTCCGGCAGCATGAAGACCGCCGACCTGACCTTGCGCGGTGAACCCGCGGATCGCCTGTCGGTGGTCAAGGCGCTTGGCGGTGACTTCCTCGCGCGACGCGTCGGCGACCGCGTCGGCCTGGTGTTGTTCGGCTCGCAGGCGTACCTGCAGGCGCCGCTGACGCTGGACCGGCGTACCGTCGCCACGCTGCTTAACGAATCGGTCATCGGCATGGCCGGCGAACGCACGGCCATCGGCGACGCCATCGGCCTTGCGGTCAAGCGACTGCGCGAGATCGACGGTGACCAACGCGTGCTGATATTGATGACCGACGGCGCCAACACCGCCGGCGCCGTGGACCCGTCACGGGCCGCGCGCCTGGCGGCCATGGCCGGACTGACCATCTACACCATCGGCATCGGCGCCGATCGCATGAGCGTGAGCACGCTGTTCGGCGTGCGCGAGGTGAATCCGTCGGCGGATCTGGAGGAGGCCCTGCTCGAGGAAATCGCGAGCGCGACCGGCGGCCGCTACTTTCGCGCCCGCGGCGAAGACGACCTCGAGGACGTTTACCGCCTGATCGACGAACTGGAACCGGTGCCGGGGGCGGACCTGGATGCGCGCCGTGTCGCGGAACTCTTCCACTGGCCGCTGGCGCTCGTGGTGTTGGTCGTGCTCGGCTGGATGATCGCGAATCTCGGTACCGGGCGCTGGCCGTCGCGATCATTACGGGACGCCGTCGACGCGCCCGGGCAAGTCGCGGAACCGGCATCGCGGGAGGCGTCGTGATCGAGTTTCTCAGACCCGGCTGGTTGTTGCTGCTTCCGGCAGCGGCGCTGGTCTACGTGTTGTGGCGCCGGCGGGGCCGCGAATCGCCGTGGCAAGCCGTGGTCGACCCGGCACTGTTGCCCCGGCTGCTCACCCACGGGGATGCCGACCGTTCGATCTGGCCGTGGGCGGTTCTTGCGCTCGCCTACCTGGTCGCGGTCGTCGCCCTGGCCGGTCCCACCGTCGAACTGGCCGAGCGTGCCGCCGTGACGCGCCTCGAGGCACGCGTTATCGTGCTCGACCTGTCGCCGAGCATGTCGACCCCTGACGTGTCGCCGTCGCGCATCGCCCGCGCGCGCTTCAAGATCCGCGACCTGCTCGCGCGACCGGGCGACGTGCAGAACGCTCTGGTCGTCTTCTCCGGCGACGCGTTTACGGTCGCGCCGGTGACCGCCGACGAGCCGACGTTGCTGAACCTGCTCGGCGCCCTGTCCCCGGAGATGATGCCGGCGACCGGCGACCGTTTCGACCTCGCCGTGGATCGCGCGCTGGAATTGCTCGAACGAGCCGGTGATCCGGGCGGCGAGATCCTGCTGGTTACCGACGGCGTCGGCACGAACGGCGAGACGGCTGCGCGGCGCGTTCGGCAGGCGGGCGCCGTGCTCAACGTATTGGCGGTAGGCGGAGCCGAGGGCGCGCCGATACCGGCGCCGGACGGCGGTTTCCTGAAGGACGCCGACGGCAACATCATCATTCACGGCGTGGATCTCGACCGGCTGCGCCAACTCGCGTCGGCGGGCGGCGGGCGCGCGGTGGCCATGACCCTGGACGAGTCCGACCTCGACATGTTCCGGTCCGAGGCGAATCTGCTGGCGCAAGCGCGCGCCGTCACCCGGGACGATGCGGTGCCTAGACGTCGCGACGTCGGCGCCTGGCTGGTCCTGTGCCTGTTGCCCGCGGCGCTCCTCGCGTTTCGTCGCGGCTGGCTGCTGGCGTTGTTGCCGCTGGCGGTGATGTTCCCGCCGCCGGGCTACGCGTTTTCCTGGGAGGACCTGTGGTCGCGGGCGGACCAGCAGGCCGCGAGCGACGTCGGCGCGGGACGCTTTGCCGAAGCGGCGCAGCGGGGCGAGACACCGTGGCGCGGCGCCGCGCTATACCGAAACGGTGACTATGCCGCCGCGGCTGACGCGTTCGCCGGCGGGGGCGACGCCGACGGACACTACAATCGCGGCAACGCCCTGGCGCGCGCCGGAGACCTCGAGGGCGCGCTGCAGTCCTATGACCGCGCGCTCTCCCTGGACCCGGATGCGGGCGATGCCCGCCACAATCGCGACCTGGTGGCCAGGCTGCTCGAGCGGCAATCGCAACAGGCGCCTCGGGACGCGGGCCAGGAGCAAACCCGGCCGCCATCATCGGAGCAAGGCGGCGGACAGGACGAGGCCGACGGCGAAGCGCGGTCGAAAGGGCGGGAGCAGCAGAGCGCTTCGCAAACATCCGATGGGCAGGAAGGAGCCGGGCAGCAGGGTGCGGTCGACCAGGGCGATCCGGACGACGCCGCGGCGCAACGGCCGGATGCCGGCTCGGGCGCCAACGAGGGCGGACCGCGGCGAGCTGCCGAGGCCGGCGAGCCCGGCGAACGTGCAGCCGAAGACGGACGGGAGACCGGCATCGCCGCGGGTGACGCGGATGCGGGCGAGACGTCGAACCGAGACCGGGGAGCGCCGTCGAACCATGTCGCGAGCGACGAGGATCCGTATGCCCGGCAGGCGCTGGAGCAGTGGCTGCGCCAGGTTCCCGACGATCCGCAAGGCCTGCTGCGCCGCAAGTTTCTCCACCAGTATCGCCAGCGACAGGCACAGGGAGGATGACGATGAGCCTGGCAAGAGAGAAAACCCCAACGCCATGTTCGCGCGCCGGGCGCATTCTGGCCGTCGGCCTGCTGGCGGCGTGGATGGCGGTTTATTCGCTGCTCGCCGAGGGCGCGGTGACGGCGTCGCTGGATCGCAACCCCGTGCGCATGGGGGAATCGGTGCGGCTGATTGTCACCATCGAAGGTGGCGACAACGCCGGATCGCTGGATACCACGCCGCTCGAGCAGGATTTCACCGTGCTCGGCACCTCGACGAACTCGCAGATCAGCATTGCCGGCGGCAGCCGGCGCGCCGTCACGCGGCTGCTTGTCGATCTGCTGCCGCGACGCGAAGGGATCGCGGTGGTGCCGCCCCTGACGATCGCCGGCGAGATGACCAGCCGCATCGAACTCGAGGTGCTGCCCGCTGCCGCCGGCGGACCCGGTCGCGATGTCTTCGTGGAAGTCGAGGTCGAACCACGCACCGCCTACGTCCAGTCCCCGGTCGAATTGGCCGTCAAGCTGTATTACCGCCGGCCCATTATCAATGGCAATCTCGCCGATCCCCGGTTCGATACGGCGCAGGTACGCCGACTCGGCGACGATATCCACTATGGCGCCCGGCGCGGCGGCATCGACTACAGCGTCATCGAGCGACGCTTCGCCGTCCTGCCGCAGCAAAGCGGGCACTTGAGGGTCGCGCCGATCGAATTCATCGGCAGCCTGGCGGACGACGCGAACAGCCGATTCGACCGCTTGTTCAATCGCGGTCGCCGGGTGAGCGCGAGCAGCCGGCCGGTGGAGCTGGAGATCAAATCGCCACCGCCCGGCGCGCCCGATCCGTGGTTTCCCGCCCGCGACGTGTCGCTTGTCGAAAGTTGGCCCGACGACGGTCCGGCTTTCGTCGTCGGTGAACCCGTCACCCGGACGTTGCGCGTCACCGCTGCCGGCGTCACCGGCGAGCAGATCCCGGTCGTGACGGCGGGCAACATCGAGGGTATTCGACACTATCCCGACAAGCCGGTCATCGAGACCACGCTGGAGAATGACATGTTGCTGGGCGTACGCGAGCAGTCCATCGCCATGGTTCCGTCCCGCGCGGGATCGTTCACCCTGCCGGCCGTGGAAGTAAACTGGTGGGACACCAGGGAAGACCGCGCCCGTACGGCGCGGCTGCCAGCGCGAACCGTGCGGGTCGAACCCGCCCCGGCGTCGACCGGGGCGCCGACGCAGACGGACGGCGCCGCCGCCACGCGACGCGTGGAACCGGGCGGAAAAGCCGCCGGCGATTCGGACAGTGCCGTCGGCGTCGCTGCCAGCGCGCGCGGCTGGATCGCCCTGGCGGGCGTGTTCGCATCGCTCTGGCTGCTCACGTGCGTCTTGTGGTGGCGCGACAGACGGCGCCGTGCCCGACCGCGCCGGGCGCGCGGCGAGCAGGCGACGGAATCGCCGTCGCTGAGGAAGGCCTGCCGCCACGGTACGCCGGGCGAGATCCGCGCCGCGCTGATGGCCTGGGCGCGCACCCGTTGGCCGGACGATCCGCCGCGCGGCCTGCAGGAGTTGGCCGGGCGTCTGGGCGAGGAGACGCTTGCGGCGGAGTTCGAGCAACTCGACCGGGCATGTTATGCAGCCAGCGCCGCGCCGTTCGACGGCGCGGCATTCTACCGCCGGCTGGCACCGGTCGTCGCACCGCCGGCGCGCCGCCGGCGCGCAAGGACGCAGTCGCTTCCGCCGCTGTATCCGGACGAGAGTCTCGCGCGGCGATAGCACGGGCGGGGTCGATAGCGATCGTCGCCCGGCGTCGTTGGGCCCGCCATCGGTGATAACATGAAGTGCGGTTATCACACATTGCATCGTCATGTGCGGACGTTTCGATCGTCATACCGAGCTTGAAGTCTTCGCCGAGCTGGTCGAAGGCCTGGTCGTGGAGGCTGCGCCGACGCTGCCGCCCAGCTACAACATCGCGCCGTCGCAGGACGCGGCCGTGATCGGCGTCGACGGCGACAGCCAGCGCCGGATGATGGTGCTCGGCTGGGGACTGGTGCCGGGCTGGTCGAACAAGCCCGAGCTTCGCCGCCCCATCAATGCGAGACTCGAGACGGTCACCGAGAAACCGATGTTCCGCGCCGCCTTCGCGCGCGGACGGTGCCTGGTGCCGTGCGACGGTTTCTACGAATGGGCCGCCGCGGCCGGGGGCAAGCAGCCGTATTACTTCCAACTTCAAGACGGATCTCCGTTCTTCCTTGCCGGCATACGCGAGCACAACACCCGACTGGAAAAAATCCCGCTCGATACGTTCTGCGTACTGACCCGCCAGGCATCGGACACGGTGGCCGGCATCCACCACCGCATGCCGGTGATCCTGGCGGCCGACGCTGTGGACGCCTGGCTGGACCCGGCGCTGCCGGCCGAGGACGCGCGCAACTTCGCCGAGCACGCGAGCGAGGGCGAACTGGCGTTCTACCCGGTCAGCACGTTCGTCAACAGTCCGGCGAACGATTCGCCGAAATGCATCGAGCGCCAGGAATAGGCTTGCCCGGCCGGGGTCAGCCCCGGGGCAGAAGCGGTTCCAGGCTCGTCCAGACGTGATCGAGAATCTTCGGTTGCGCCCTTTCGTTGGGATGATTGCCGTCGTCCTGCATCAGGTCCCAGTCCTCGGCCACGGTGGCCAGAAAGAACGGCACCAGGTAAACGTCTTGCGTTTCGGCGAGCCCGGCGTACACGGCCTCGAAAGCGGCCGTGTACTGCGGACCGTAGTTGGGCGGCATCTTCATGCCCAGCAGGAGGATCTCGGCGTCGGCGTCGCGGGCGACTTCGATCATGCGCGCCAGGTTGTCACGCATGGCGCCAGGATCGATGCCGCGCAGTCCGTCGTTGGCGCCAAGCTCGATGATCACCAAATCCGGATTAACTTCGTCGATTGCCGCCGGCAGCCGCTGCACGCCGCCCGCCGTGGTCTCGCCGCTGACGCTGCGATTGACGACATCGATGCCGCGATCGGCGACACGCTCCCGTAACAGCGCGACCCACCCGGCGGATGTCTGCATGCCGTAAGCGGCGCTCAGGCTGTCACCGAACACCAGCACCTTGAACGGTTCGGCGGCGGTGGAACGTACGGCGGCCAGGGCGGCAAGACACAGGACGAGAACGATGCGCAGCGCGGCGATGGTCGGTACGGGTATTGATTTCATACGAAAGCGCAAACAATGCAATTGAAGAAGTATCGGATCTGGCGGTGATGCTAACCTGTTTCCAGTGCGTCGCGCACCGGGGGCGGTGATTCGCGGTTCGTTATTGACAGCGGGCGCGGCCGCACTAGAATTCGCGCACCATTTTCCGGTGCCCTCGCGCGCGAAGTGAATCGCCCGGCACCGGCCGTGTCCGGGAGGCGCCGTCCTCGGGCCGGGTGAGGATGGCCTGTCGGTCGGCGCGGGAACCCCGCCCCTCGACAAGGCAATCATTAACCGGGACGTTTTGCCATGACCCATTTCACCCCTGGCGATGAATCCGCCGTCATTCGTATCGACGATCGCCGCTCGGGCGCCGGCGAGTCAGAGGCGCGCCGCCTGCGTCGCCTGGTATCCATGCACGGCTCGCCGCTGCTGCTCGTCGACGGCGCGCACTTGCGCCGCCGTTTTCGACAACTCGGCACCGCGTTGCCGGGTGTCGGTCTGTACTACGCCGTCAAGGCCTTTCCGAACTCCGCCGTATTGCGCATGCTTGCCGAGGAAGGCGCGGGCTTCGACGTGGCGAGTTGCGCCGAGATCGACCGCGTGCGCGCGTCCGGCATCGACACCGATCGCGTCATCCACACCCATCCGGTAAAAAAGATCGCCGAGATTAGCGCCGCGTTGCTCGCGGGCGTGACCACGTTCGTCGTCGACAATGCCGACGAACTCGTGAAGTTTCGTCCCTTTCGTGATCGCGTATCGCTGCTGCTGCGGCTGCGCTTCCAGTCCCCGGACGCCGTCGTGGACCTGTCGCGCAAGTTCGGCTGCGATCCACGCGAGGCGCCAGCGCTGCTGGCACGGGCGTCGCGCGAGGGTATCCGCATCGGCGGCGTGTCGTTTCACGTCGGCTCCCAGTGCCGCGATCCGCGCGGACACGTCGCGGCGGTGAAGGGCGCGCTGGACCTGGTGGACACGGCGCGCGCCGCCGGACTGGCGAGCCTGGATACGCTGGATATCGGCGGCGGCTTTCCCGCCGACTACGGCGCCGCCGCGGTGGACATCGAGGCCTTTTGCGCACCGATACGCGCGGCGTTGTCGCGCGCGCCGCGAGACATGCGCGTCATCGCGGAACCCGGCCGGTACCTGGTGGCCGATGCCGTGACCTCGGTAGCGAGCGTGATCGGCCGCGCCGTGCGCGACGGCCGTCCCTGGTACTACATCGACGACGGTGTTTACGGTTCCTACAGCGGCCGACTGTTCGACCACGCCACCTACCCCGTGGACGTGTTTCGCACCGGATCCCGGCGGTCGAGCGTGCTGGCCGGTCCGACCTGCGACAGTATCGACGTCATCGCCGACGATATCGACCTTCCCTCGCTGCGCATCGGCGACCTCGTCATCGGCCGCAGCATGGGCGCTTACACGGCCGCTTCGGCCACGGATTTCAATGGCATGCCGCGGGCCGCGGTGGTGGTGACCCGGGACCGCGCCGATGAGGCGGCGGCCGAGCCGCCGTTCGTCATGACCGCGACCGGATCCCGGTGAGTTCCCGGTCCCGGTTTACGGGTCGAGCACCAACTGGAGAAGGATCTCGCGCGCCCTGCTCGGTGCGTCGTCCTCGTCGTCGGATGCTCCGTTTCCCTTGAAGCGGCCGCTCAGAAAGTCGATGCCGATGCCCAAGTGCTCGCTCGCGTACCAGCGTGCGGAGACGCCGTAGCGTCGGCGTGGCGTGTCGGCGATCTCCCGGCTCGCCTCCACGCGCGCGGCGAGGTCCAGCCGCTCGTGCGGCCGGTAAATGACTTCGACGGTACCGGCGGCCGGTTCGTCGAACGCCGGATCCTGCCCGGCGAGTCGGCCGTCGGCGGCGACCGACTCGAGGAACCATTCGAACTTGCCCAACGTCATGCCCGCAAAAAAGTTCCAGCCCGCGACGCGCCGCGCCACGCGGCGCCCTGAAATATCGAACGCCGGGTCCCGCGCCTCGGCGAGGTCGGAAACGTAGCCGCCGCCCAGGCGCCATGACGCGTCGGGCGGCGACCACTCCAGCCCCGCGCCATAGTCGAGGTCGTTCGCGTTGCCCGCATCGATCCTGCCATCGAAAAAGAAAAGGCCCGCCTCGAGGTTGGTCGTCGGATGGATCTCGAAGACCACGGAAGTGGCGCGGATCTCGCCGAACTCGGTGAACGAATCGGTGGCGAACAGGGAATCGTAGCGTCCGAACGGCACGTAAACGCGACCCGCCATCGCCGCGAAGGCGTCGCTTTCCATGAACAGGAACGCCTCATCGACGACCGAGTCGCTCTCGTCGTCGGTGTCCAGTTCCAGCACGATGCGGGCGCCCGATTCCGTGGTGGAGACGGCCTCGAACTCGAACTGGACCGTTCCGGTCGTTTGCTCGGACGTTTCATCGTCCGCCTCGCCCGGCAATACCAGGTGTTCGCGTTCGTGCTCGACCTCGATCGACACGCCCATGGATATCGCCGACGTGTCCGTCTCCGCGTCGTCTTGCGCGGCGAATCCGTGCCCCGGCAGACAGGCGGCCAATACGTACGGCAGTGCGAACAGGTTTCTCACCCGGCCTATCGTAGTACGTACACGTACTCTTTCGCAGCCGTTGATCACCATCCGGTAATAATAGCTTGATTCCCACCCGCCCGATCGTAATCTAGAGGCGAGCGCCGACCGGCTATTGGCAATACAATGACGGGGCGGCGTACGCGTACCGGAGTCGATGATGAAAATTCTGCTCATCGAGGACGACCAGACGATAGCCCGTTTCGTCAGCACCGGGCTGACGCAGGCGGGCTACCGCGTCGACGTCGCCGCCGACGGCATTTCAGGGCTCGATCTCGCGATGAACGAATCCTACGACCTCGGAATATTCGACCTGATGCTGCCCGACATGGACGGCATGTCCGTCATCGAGAGGGTGCGACGACGAAATCGCCGATTGCCGATCATTATCCTCAGCGCGCGGCGCACCGTCGACGACCGGGTGAAGGGTCTGCAACGCGGCGGCGACGACTACCTGACCAAGCCGTTCTCCTTCAGCGAGTTGCTGGCAAGGGTGCAGGCGCAGCTGCGCCGCTCCAGCGAGGCCGATAGCGGCTCGACGCTGGTTGTCCACGATCTTTGCGTCGATCTCCTGGCGCGCACGGTGAATCGAGCCGGCCGGCGCGTCGATCTGCAGCCCAAGGAATTCATGCTGCTCGAATACCTGATGCGCAACGCCGGCCACGTGGTGTCCAAGACCATGATCATCGAACGCGTGTGGAACTACAATTTCGATCCGCGCACCAATGTCGTCGAGGCGCGAATCAGCAAGCTCAGGGAGAAAGTCGACAAGGAGTTCGCCTACCCGCTTATCCATACCGTGCGCGGCATGGGCTACGTGCTGAAGAAGGAATGAGCCGGCTGCCCCGTACCCTGTCGTTCCGCCTCACGGCCTGGTACGTCTGCATTTTCTCGCTCACCCTGCTTGCCGTCTTCGTGGTGCTCTACGTATCGGTCGGCACCATACTCGACCACCAGTCGAACAATGACCTGGTGGAAGACATCGAGGAGTTTCGCCTGTTCCACGCTCGCGGGGGACTCGATGCCGTGAAGGCCGAGATCGAACACGAGATCAGTTCCGACGATCCGGCAAAGATGTTCTTCAGGATCCTCGATGAAACCGGTGCCGAACTCCATACGACCGACCAGTCGGCGTTCGAGGGCATCGACGATTTTCCCGTGCGGCTCGACGAACTCGCTGCCGACGGTGAACCCCTGATCACGGTGGGCCGCCTCGTGGACGGAGAGCACGGCTTGAAGGTCGCCATCGGCGCGCTCGCGCCAGGCGCGATCATGCAACTGGGCGAATCGACCGAGGAGCACGACGAACTGATGACGGTCGTCATGGCAGCGTTTCTCGCCGCCTACGTCGTCATCCTGCCGGTGGCGTCGCTGATCGGCTGGATGATCGCGCGAAAGGCCGCCCGCGGCATCCGCACGGTCAGCGAGACCGCCGGGCGTATCCATCGTGGCGCCCTGGACGAACGCGTGTCGACCGACTTCCGCGAACTGGAGATCCAGCAGCTCGCCGGCACCTTCAACGCCATGCTCGACCGCATCGCCGACCTGATCACCGAGATCCGGCAGATGACGGACAATATCGCCCATGACTTGAGAAGTCCTTTGGCGCGAATACGCGCCGTGTGGGAGAACGCGCTGCAGGACGATGCGTCGCCCGAGGCCGCGCGCGAAGCCGCCTCGGCGACCTTGATCGAGTGTGACCGGCTGCTCGACATGATCAACGCGACCCTGGATCTCGCCGAACTCGAGGCGGGAATGGGCGAGGGCGATTCGGTCGACGTGTCGGAGATGGCGCGCGATGCCTGCGAGTTGTTCGAGCCGGTTGCCGAGGAAAAGCGCATCGAGCTGACCGGCGCGGTTGAGCCGGGATGCATGGTGGAGGGCAATCGACACTACTTGCAGCGGATGCTTGCCAACCTCCTCGACAACGCCTTGAAGTACACCGCAACCGGAGGTCGCGTCGGACTGGGCGTTACGCGTAACGGCGCAAACGTGCTCGTCGAGGTTTGGGACACGGGCATCGGTATCGTCCCCGAGCATCAGGAAAAGGTGTTCGAACGTTTCTTCCGCTGCGATCCGAGCCGGCAGCAGGAAAGTTGCGGCATGGGATTGAGCTTCGCTCGGGCCGTGGCACGGGCACACGGCGGCGACGTGACCCTTCGAAGCGAGAATGGCAACGGATCGCGTTTTACCGTTGCCCTGCCGCTTTTCGCCTGATTACGTCCCGGCCTGACGCGTTCGTTGTTGCCGAATTCGACCCGACGCTTCGCTGACACCACTCGTCGCGCGTCATCTCAAGTCGTGAATGTCCGCGGTGGATTCGGGTGACGGTGTCTCCCGGGACGGAGCGTTCTCGTGGTCGATTGCCTGCTCGAGTACCCGCGCGGCCTGTTCGCCGTCGATTTCGGCCAAAGCATCGGCCGCCGCCTCGCGAACGTAGGGGTCCTCGTCCTCGATCGCGCGCTTCAGCAAATCGAAGGCAACCGCGCCGCCCAGTTCGCCGAGTGCGAGCACGGCCGACATTCTCACCGAATGCTCCTCGTCGTCGAGGACTTCGCCCAACGCGCGAGCCGACTTGTCGCCGCCGATCGCCGCGTACGCCTCGATGGCCGATTCGCGCACGGGTATCTCCGCGTCTCGCAATGCCGGGCGCAGCGCATCGATCGCGGCTTCTCCGCCCGCTGCACCCAATGCGAAGACGGCTTCCTGCCTGACCCAGGGGTTTTCGTCGAAGAGCGCGCCCGTCAGCGATGCCGCCGCATCGCCACCGCCGATATCGGAGAGCGCGTAGATCGCCTCGACGCGAATGTCGGCCTCGTCGTCGCCGAGCGCCACGCTGATCGGGCGCACGGCGTCGCCATCATCCAGCTTTCTCAGGCCGCGCAGCGCCCGCGCCCGCTCCCGGGCGTCGCCGTTGACGATGTCGGCGTTCAGAGCCTCGGTATCGCCGGTTGAGCCCGATGACGAGCCGAGGCGCCTGGCCGTCCGCACCGGCACCTGCGAGGCGTCGGACTCGAATACCCACAATGTCACGCGTCGCCCGTCCCGCGCCGATGTGGCGTCGGTATTCACCACGCGAAGAACGAAGCTTTCCTCGGTCAGGATTCGCCGCAGCGTCTCCGTCAGAGGCAGATCGTGAAATTCCAGGCTGACGCGACGATCGAGGGTTCCATGAACCATCGCCCTTAACCCGGTTTCCCGGACAATCGACTCCAGCACGCGCTCAACGGTGGCATCCCGAGCGGAGACCGACAAGGCGCCGTCGTTCGCCTGCGCGCGAACCTCGATCGCTGCCGGGACATCATTCGCGTACTGTGCCGTCGCGGTCCCCGCCGCCGCGGCGAAGACCGCGAGAAGCGGGGCGCCGCACAAGATTGCCGGTGTTCGGGTGGATTGCATGCTCGCTACTCGAACGGCCAAGGGCATCTTGCGGGGCCGGCGGTAAACCGGCGCCGGCCCCGCATCATGCCGAATGATAGCTGCCGACGAATCAGTCCTCGCAGCCGTCGACCTCGTTGACGCAGAATCCGTCCTCCTCGGAGAAGGTGGCGTTGTCGTCCACGCCGATCGCGCCGACCTCGATCTTGACCGGCGTATCGTCCGGCAGCGAAGCGAGGTAGTCGGCCGGAACCGTCACCTCCTTGGGCGAGATGTCGCCGGGAACCCGGATGCTGAACTTGAGCATGCTCAGCGACGGGTCGTCGACGTCGGGTTCGAGAACGATCTCCCAGGCGGCCACGGCGACGTCTTCGGGGTGCGTCGGCAGCACGTTGTCGGACACGAGATCCTCCAGTTCCCCGGAGGACGCGCATTCTCCCAGGTCATCGCCGTCATCCCAGCTGACCGCGCTGCCGTCGAAATCGACGTCCGCCGGCGCCGCGGGCAGCTCGTAACTCAGTACCGTCTGACCGAACGACGTGGTCCAGCGGTCGCCCCTGCCGAAGAAGCGGTACGTTCCCGCCGTCCATCGGTCGAGGAACTCCTCGAGGGTGACGATGGTTTCGTCCTCGTCGGCCTCGGGGTCTTCCCAGCAAAGCGGCTCGGCGCTCTCCGCGAAGGTCTCGGTGAGCTTCTGTTCCCGCAATGGGCCCAGGGCGCGATCGACGAAAACCCAGCGCCAGTTCGGATCGAAGATTTTCGCGGAGTTCAGGTCGTTGCCATCCATCAGGAAGTGAAAGCCGATGTCGCCGTCGGAAGCGTTGATCTCGATCAGCGCCTTGCATTCACCGAAGTCGCCGCACGGAACCGTTGCCGCGGCGTCCATGGCGATGGCGCCGATTGCAACGGACAGGCACGCGGCGACCGGCAATCGACGCTGTAACGATCGTGCGTGGCGGGTTGGGGCGTTGGTGATCATTTCGATCCTCCTGCGTGCGGTCCGCACGCGCCGGTTGACACGGTACCGCGGACGGCTTGCCGCTCCGCGGCCGGTTGCGACGGGGCTCTCCGGTCTTGTCGTCGATACCCGCATTCGCCGCCCTACCGTATCTCCCGCGAATGATCGGACCCTTGCGGGCCGATGATCATTTGGCAAGGTTCGTCCTCGCATGTTGAAATCGGTGTTCGCCTCCCCCACCGATGACGCTAGTCATTCTTCCCGCCTGCTCATGAATTCCGACGACTTCCACGGCAACCAACCGGTGGTCCGAACCGATCGCCTCGGCAAACGCGTGTCCGTCGGCAGCGGCGCGATCCAGATCCTCGAGGACATCGACCTGACCGTGCAGGACAACACCGCGGTGTCGATCTCCGGACGTTCCGGTTCCGGCAAGACCACCCTGCTGGGGCTGCTGGCGGGTCTCGACACGCCGACCGAGGGCGCCGTCGCCTTGTTCGGCCGTTCGTTGGTGAACCTCGACGAGGATGCGCGCGCCGCGTTGCGACGCGGCCGCGTGGGGTTCGTGTTCCAGTCCTTTC
Organism: Gammaproteobacteria bacterium; assembly: GCA_030429665.1. Taxonomy (GTDB): domain Bacteria; phylum Pseudomonadota; class Gammaproteobacteria; order Arenicellales; family CAJQKF01; genus BQJD01. Next base: position 27,004 of record JAUIEZ010000043.1, read on the forward strand.
ACCTGCTGCCGAACCTCACCGCCCTCGAGAACGTGGCGCTGGCGCTGGAGGTGGGGCAACCGGGCGAGGATATCGACGCGCGCGCCGCCGAGGCCCTGCAACGCGTCGGGCTCGCCCCGCGGATGCACCACTTGCCGTCCCAGTTGTCCGGCGGCGAACAGCAGCGCGTCGCCCTGGCGCGCGCCATCGTGGTACGCCCGACGGTGTTGTTCGCGGACGAGCCCACGGGAAACCTCGATCACGCCACCCGCGAGGAGGTGGCATCGTTGCTGTTCGAGCTGCGCGCCGAGCACGGTTGCACCCTGGTGCTGGTCACCCATGACCTCGACCTCGCGGGACGCTGTGATCGGCACTACCATCTCGAGGCCGGGCGCCTGGTGTCGTGATTGCCGCCTGGCGGAGCCTGCGCCGGGAAGCGCGGCTGACCGAGTTCCGGCTATTCCTTGCTGCGCTTTGCTTCATCGCCGTGGCGTTGTCCGCGGTAAGCCTGTTCGGCAGCCGCGTGGAACGGGCGATGCAGGCGCAGACTGGTGCGTTGCTCGGTGCCGACGGCCTGCTGGCGTCTTCGCGCCCGATTGACGACGAATTCGCCCGGCTTGCCGAGTCGCTGGGTCTGCGCACCGCGCGCACTGTCGACTTCCTGAGCATGGCCGTTGGGCCCGAAGACAGCCGGCTGGCGAGGGTTCGGGCGGTATCGGGCGCGTACCCGCTTCGGGGGGAGGTGCTGACCCGCGATCCGGGCGCGAGCGACGAAGGCGTCGGGGGTGAAGCGATCGCCGCCGGCACCGCCTGGGTCGCGCCGTCGTTGGCGCGCGAACAGTCGCTGTCGGCGGGCGCGACGCTTTCGCTGGGCCGCAAGTCCTTCGAGGTGACGCGGGAAATCTCGCTCGAACCCGAGGGCGGCGTGGGATCCTTCAGTATCGCACCGCGCGTGATGATCCCCTTGGCCGACGTCGACGCCACCGGCCTATTGACGCCGGCCAGCCGGGCGCGCTTCCGCCTGCTGGTCGCGGGCGAGGCGGATGCCGTTTCCGCATTCGGCGACGCCGTCGAGGAACGCCTTTCGCCCCACGAGCAGTGGCACGTGGCGGACCTCGAGCGCGACGAGGTGCGTGCCACGGTAGGCCGGGTCGTTTCCTATCTCAATCTCGCGGTCATGCTGTCGGTGCTGCTCGCGGTGGTCGCCATGGCGGTCGCCGCGCAGGGCCTGTGGCGCCGCCAGGCGCACGCCGGCGCGTTGATGCGTTGCCTGGGTGCGCGCCACGGCGCCATGGTGCGCCGTCAGACGATGGTCTATCTACTTGCGGCGGTGCCCGTCGCCGCGTCGGGTTCAGTGCTCGGCGGTGTGTTCCAGCATGTCGCGTCCATCGGCGTGGCGCGTGCCGCGGGCATCGAATTGCCGCCGCCATCCCTCGGGCCGGCCCTGACCACGACGGCGATTTCGGTGCTGGTCACGCTTGCGGTCATGGTGCCATTCCTGTTCGCACAACGCTTCGTGCCGGTGATGACGCTATTGCGGGCCGAGTTGCGCGACCGCGTGCACGCCGGCGCCATCGGCGTGGCGGTGGTGGCGTTCCTGGTCGCGGGCTTCGCGGTGTTGCTGGCGGGCGACCTGGTGCTGGCGTTGTCGGTACTCGCCGGCCTGGCCGCCGCGGGCGTCGTGTTCTGGTTCCTGATCCGGGCGCTGCTCGCGGTCCTCGCCACGACGGCTCGCGCGCCATCGGCTTCATGGCACATCGCGCTTCGCAATCTCGCAAGCAATGCCCGCCGCAGCGCCTGGCTGGCCAGCGCGTTCGGCGCGGCGGTATTCGCCCTCGTGTTGCTGGGCGCGGTACGCGGGGATCTCTTCGCGGCCTGGAACCAGAGCATTCCCGAGAACGCGCCCAACATTTTCCTGGTCAACATCCAGGGCGAGGAGGTGGACGCGATGCGCGGCCTGCTCGAGCAACGGCACGTACCCAGCGAACGCTTCTATCCGATTTACCGCGGCCGGCTGGTGTCCATCGACGGCGAAGCCGTGGCGGAAGCGGATTTCGAAAGCGAGTCCGCACGCCATCGCGTCAACCACGAGTTCAACTTGACCGAGGACGGGGTGCTGCCGGACGGCAACGAGATCGTTGCCGGTCGCTGGTTCGACGCCGGCGAACGCGGCTTTTCCGTCGAGCGCGAAACGGCCGACTCGCTGGGGCTCGCCATCGGCAGCCGGATCGCCTTCGATGTCGCCGGCACGCGGGTCGAGGCGCCGGTGACGAGCATACGCACCGTGCGCTGGGACTCGATGAAGCCCAACTTCTTCGTGCTGGGCTCGCCGGGGCTGTTCGGCGAAGCGCCGCGCCAGTTCATTACCGCGGCATTCGCCGGCGAGGACGCCGGCGACCTGTCGCGCGCGGTGAACCGCCAGTTTCCTTCGGTCACGTTGATCGACCTCGGTTCGATCCTGGACCGCCTGCGCAACCTGGTCGAGCAGGCGAGTGCCGCGGTGAGCGTGGTGTTCGCATTCACGCTGGCGGCGGCGCTGCTGGTGCTGGTGGCCATGCTGCAGGGCCAGCGGGAGGCGCGGCGCCGGGAGATCGCCCTGCTGAAGACGCTGGGCGCCTCGCGGGCCCAGATCAGGGCGGCCATCGTCGCCGAGTTCGGTTTGCTCGGCGCGGTTGCCGGCGCGGTGGGCGGCGCGCTGGCGCTGGCCAGCGGTTGGCTGCTGGCATGGCAGGTATTCGAGTTCGATTACCTGCCGGCCTGGCACTGGATCGCGATCAGCCTGGCCGGCGGCGCCCTGCTGGTGGGCGCCGGCGGCTACCTGTCGATTCGCTCGCTGGTCAAGGTGCAGCCGGTAAGACTGCTGGCGGGGTGACCGGCAACGCCGGGCTAAAGGTCCAGGCGCAGCTCGATGTCGTCCTCGGTGGTCTGGAAGCCGCGATCCCGGTAGAAATCGAAGATCGCGTCGAGGATTTCCTCCGGTGTGTCGCACAGGGTAAACAGGGTGAGATCCTTTTCGCTCACGGTACCCTCCGCCAGCAGCGTTTCGTGAAACCAGTCGATCAGACCGCGCCAGAACGGCGCGTGCACCAGGATTACTGGAATACGCCGCGACTTGCCGGTCTGGATCAGCGTCATGCACTCGACCAGTTCGTCCAGGGTGCCGAAACCGCCGGGCATGACCACGTAGGCCGAGGCATACTTCACGAACATGACCTTGCGGGCGAAGAAGTGCCGGAACGACAGGCTGAGGTTCTGGTAGCGATTGGGCGTGTTCTCGGTCGCAGGCAGGCTGATATTGAGCCCCACGCTGGGCGCGGGCCCCTCGGCCGCGCCCTTGTTGGCGGCCTCCATCAACCCCGGGCCGCCGCCGCTGACCACCGAGAAGCCGGCCCGCGACAGGGCGCGGGCGACGGACTCGGTCAGTTCGTAGTAAGGATGGCCGGCGCGAAAGCGCGCGGAACCGAACATGCTCACCGAGGGGTGAATTCGCGAGAGCTTCTCGAAACCGTCGACGAACTCCGCCATCACCTGGAAGATCTTCCAGGATTCCCTGGACAGGTTGATCGAGGATCCGTGGTCGTAGCTGCGGGGGTTGTCGTCGCTGGATGAATCCATCGTTTTCTCGCCATGGGTTTACCGGCCATGTTTCACGACGCGGCGGCCGGCACCTCGCGTCGCCGCGGGAGATTATGAACCCGGAGCGGTTACAATCAAAACGTCACGCAAGCGTAATTCTTGACCCATGGACAAACTGATCCTCGTCGACGGCTCGTCGTACCTGTTTCGCGCCTTCCACGCCATGCCGTATCTCAGCAATTCGCACGGCGAACCCACCGGCGCGGTCTACGGCATCATCAACATGCTCAAAAAGCTGCTCACCGACCACGAGCCCACCCACATGGCGGTGGTTTTCGATGCCAAGGGCGACACCTTTCGCAACGAGTTGTACGCCGAGTACAAGGCCAACCGGCCGTCAATGCCCGAGGAACTGGCCAGCCAGGTGGCGGATGTGCACGAATCGGTGAGGGCCATGGGCCTGCCGCTGCTGTGCATCGAGGGGGTCGAGGCCGACGACGTCATCGGTACCCTGTCGCGTCACGTCGAGAAGCAGGGCGTGCCGGTGCTGATCGTCAGCGGGGACAAGGACCTCACCCAGTTGGTCGACGACACCGTGGTCATGGTGGATACCATGAAGGACGCGCGATACGACGTCGACGGCGTGCGCGGGAAGTTCGGCGTGCCGCCAAACCTGATCATCGACTACCTGGCCCTCGTCGGCGACACCTCGGACAACATCCCCGGGGTACCCAAGGTGGGGCCGAAGACCGCCGTGAAATGGCTCGAGGAATACGGCACGCTGGACGGCGTGATCGAAAACGCGGACAGGATCAAGGGCAAGGCGGGAGAGAATCTGCGCGACAACCTGGACCAGCTCGCGCTGTCGCGCCGGCTGGTCACCATCAAGTGCGACGTCGACCTGGATTTCTCCCCCGAGTCACTGACCATTCGCCCTCGCGACGAGGACAAGCTGCGCGAGTTGTTCGCGCGCCTGGAGTTCAAGACCTGGTTGTCGGAACTCGGCGGCGTGGTGGAACAGGAGGGTGAAGCAGCCGCGCCCGCCAAGTACGAGACCGTACTCGATGACAAGTCGCTGAAGACCTGGATCAAGGCGGTGAAAAAGGCCGGTCGCGTCGCCGTCGACACGGAGACGACGTCGGTGGACGCGATGAGCGCGTCGCTGGTGGGCATCTCCCTTTGCTGCGAGCCCGGGCACGCCTGTTACGTGCCGCTGGCCCACGACTACGACGGCGCGCCGAAGCAGATCCCGATGGACAAGGCCCTGGCCGAGCTGAAGTCCGTGCTCGAGGATTCGAAAATCGCCAAGATCGGGCAGAACATCAAGTACGACCAGACGATCTTCGCCAACCACGGCGTTTCGCTCGAGGGTATCGCCTTCGACACCATGCTGGAGTCCTACGTTCTCGACAGCACCGGTTCGCGGCACGACATGGACACGTTGGCCATCAAGTTTCTCGGCTACAAGACGGAGAAATACGAGGACGTGGCGGGCAGCGGCAAGAGCCAGGTGACCTTCGACAAGGTCGCGCTCGACCGCGCCGCGCACTACGCGGCCGAGGACGCCGATATCACGCTGAAACTTCACGAGCACCTGATGCCGCGGCTGCAGGCCGAGCCCAGGCTCGAGAAACTGTTTGCCGACATCGAGATGCCGCTGGTGCCGGTGCTCTCGCGCATCGAGCGGAACGGCGTGCGCGTGGACGTGGACATGTTGCGTTCGCAGAGCGCCGAGCTCGCCGAACGCTGCGACGAGATCGAACGCAAGGCCCACGACGTGGCCGGCGAGTCGTTCTCCATGGGTTCGCCAAAGCAGATCCAGCACCTGTTGTTCGACAAGTTCGGCCTTCCGGTGATCAGCAAGACGGCCGGCGGCCAGCCGTCCACCGCGGAGAACGTGCTCTCCGAGTTGGCGAACGAGCACGAGTTGCCGGCGCTGATCCTCGAGTACCGCGGGTTGTCGAAACTCAAGTCGACCTATACCGACAAGCTGCCGGAGCTGGTCAACCCGCGCACCGGCCGCATCCATACCTCTTATCACCAGGCGGTCGCCGCGACCGGGCGTCTCTCGTCCGCCGATCCCAACCTGCAGAACATCCCCGTGCGCACCAGCGAAGGCCGGCGCATTCGCGAGGCGTTCGTGCCGGAGAAAGGCTGCAAGCTGCTGTCGGTGGACTACTCGCAGATCGAGTTGCGCATCATGGCGCATCTGTCGGGCGACGAGGGATTGTTGGACGCCTTCGCGAAGAAACAGGACGTACACCGCGCGACGGCCGCCGAGGTGTTCGGTACCGCCGTGGACGAGGTGACGGACGAGCAGCGGCGCGCCGCCAAGGCCATCAATTTCGGCTTGATCTATGGCATGTCGGCGTTCGGCCTGGCGCGCCAGCTCGGTATCGAACGCGGCGCCGCCCAGGAGTACGTGGACCGTTACTTCGAGCGCTACCCGGGCGTGAAGGCGTTCATGGACGCTACCCGGGAGAAGGCGCGGGAGGAGAAATACGTCGAGACCGTTTTCGGCCGGCGGTTGTACCTGCCGGAAATCAATTCACGCAACTACCAGCGCCGCCAGTACGCCGAACGCACCGCCATCAACGCGCCCATGCAGGGCACCGCGGCGGACCTGATCAAGATGGCCATGATAGAGGTCGACCGCTGGGTAGCCGAGAAGCACCCCGACACGCGCATCATCTTGCAGGTGCACGACGAACTGGTGCTGGAGGTGCCGACGAACGACGTCGAGGCGGTGACGAACGCGGTCAAGCCGATGATGACGGGCGTCGCCGGGCTGCGCGTGCCGCTGGAAGTCGAATCGGGGGTGGGGGACAACTGGGCGCAGGCGCACTGACCGGCGTCCGGGACCGGTTTCCCGTGGACTTGTCGACATCGTTCCACTTCGTTCGGGTAGCAGGCAGAATACGGGGTTCGATTGTCTTTCACGTTTTGCGATGGGGATAGCGCCAATGGCCGCCGACTGCATATTCTGCAAGATCGTTGCCGGGGAAATCCCGTGCTTCAAGGTGTTCGAGGACGAAGACACGCTGGCGTTCATGGATATCAACCCGGTGCACCCCGGCCACGTGCTGGTGATCCCCCGCGAGCACTACCCCAACGTGTTCGAGGTGTCGGACGAGGCGATCGCCGCGACGGCGAGGACCGCGCGGCGCGTGGCCAGGGCGGTGCGCGCGACACTGCAACCGGACGGCATGAACCTTCTGCAATGCAACGGCGAGGCGGCCGCGCAGTCGGTGCTGCACTTCCACATGCACGTGCTGCCGCGTGCCATGAACGACCGCGCCGCATTGAACTGGCCGCTCAAACCCGGCAACATGGACGAGATCCAGTCACTTTCCAAACGAATCGCGCGCGCCGTCGAATGACGGCGCCGCGTCGATCACGCTTTGTATCCCAACTCGACAAACCAAACCAATTGATGCCATGACCGATATAGCCGCGCTGCTCGGCGACGAAGCCGAGTCTCTTCTCGAACACCGTTGTGAAACCATTTCCGCCGATCTGCTTCACCTTCCCGGCAGCGACTACGTGGAGCGGGTAATGGCGCCCAAGGCGCTCAAGCCGTCCGTGCTGCGATCGATGCAGTCGATCTTCGACCACGGCCGGCTCGGCGGCACCGGCTATCTCTCCATCCTGCCGGTGGACCAGGGCATCGAACACACTGCGGGCGCGTCGTTCGCCCCCAACCCGATGTACTTCGACCCGGAAAACATCGTGCGCCTGGCCATCGAGGGCGGCTGCAACGCGGTGGCCTCGACGGTTGGCGTGCTGGCCTCGGTGTCCAACCGCTACGCGCATCGCATCCCGTTCATCGTCAAGCTCAATCACAACGAGCTGCTAACCTACCCGACCATCTACGACCAGACGCTGTTCACCAGCGTGGAACGCGCCTTCGACCTAGGCGCGGTCGCCGTGGGCGCGACGATCTACTACGGCTCGCCGGAATCGCGTCGACAGATCGAGGAAATCAGCGAGGCGTTCGAGCGCGCCCACGACCTCGGCATGGTCACCATCCTGTGGGCCTACCTGCGCAACAGCGACTTCAAGAAGGACGGCGTCGATTACCACGTCTCGGCGGATCTCACCGGCCAGGCCAATCATCTCGCGACGACCATCGAGGCCGATATCGTCAAGCAGAAGCAGGCCGAGAACAACGGCGGTTTCACGGCGATCGACTTCGGCAAGACCAGCAAGAAGGTCTACAGCGATCTGACCACCGATCACCCGGTAGACCTGGTGCGTTACCAGGTGGCCAACTGCTACATGGGCCGCGCCGGCCTGATCAACTCCGGCGGCGGCTCGGGTGAGAACGACCTGGCCCAGGCCGTGCGAACCGCGGTAATCAACCGGCGCG
>JAUIEZ010000216.1 GCA_030429665.1 Gammaproteobacteria bacterium
AGACGGATTCGATACCCGCGCCTCGAAACGCCACTGCCTTGGCGAAAGCGAGAAAATGGCGCGATGGCAATACCAACGCCAATCGCTGGACGATATCCGGTTGGCTCTCCACCGCACCCATGCCGCCGGAGAGCATGATGACGGGGATGATCACCATGATCACCAATAACGCGAACTGCGCCATGCTTCGCGCCATCGTGCCCAGCAACATGCCGATCGCTGCCGCTGCCCACAGATAGACCGCCGCGCCCGCAACCAGCAGCGGCGCCGATCCCGCGAGCGGTATTTGTAAAACGCCTTGCACGACGAAGAGCAACGAGCCCACGAAGGCCGCCAGCACCACTGCCATGGTCGCCAACACCTTGGACAGCGCCACTTCCATCGGCGTCAGCGGCATGACCATGAGATGCTCGATCGTACCGTGCTCCCGTTCGCGCAGCATCGCCGCGCCGGTCAGTGCGATGGTCAACAACGACAGTTGGTTGAGCAGCGACGACACCGCCTTGAACCACACCGGATTACCGTTGGGGTTGAATGCACGCCGCAATTCCAGCCGCAGCGGCGGATCGGGCGCCTCGGGATTGCCTGAAAGGAAGGCGCGCGTTTGCGACTGCGTGATATTGCGGATGTAATCGGTACCGAGTTGCGCCTGGGAAACTGCCGTGGCGTCAACCTGAAGTTGCAATGCAGGTGCATTGCCGCTGATCACTTCGGCTGCGAAACCGGGCGGGAACGACAGAACGAACATGATCTGTCCCTTGTTCATGGCTGCCATTGCTTCTTCCGCGCTCATGGCGACCGGCGTCTGGAACCACGGCGGGACGAGCGATGCGGATATCTGCCTGCTGAGCTCTGATTGGTCTTCGTCCACCACCGCGATGGCGGCGTTTCGCACCGTGTCGGTAGCGCCGTTCGCCTCGAGGATTACGGCGACGACGAATGACCAGAGAATCAGCACCACCATTACCGGATCGCCAAGCACGCTTTTCAGTTCCTTGCCGAGAAGCCAGAAAATGTTGAGCAGGCGTTGCATTTTCATCTCTCCTGCTTGCGTAACAGGAGGATCGCGAGCGTCATGAAGATCGGCCCGAAGGCCGCCAGACGAATGAGGTTGCCGCTCAAGTCGGCGAGTCCCAGACCCTTGGTAAACGTGCCCACGCTGATCGTCATGTACCAAGTCGTCGGCCAAAAGGCGCCCAACAGCCTCGCCGGGCCCTGAAGCGCGGATACCGGCTCCATCATTCCCGAGAACTGCAGCGTGGGCATGACCGCCAGAATGGTGCTGGCGAAGACCGCCGTGACCTGCGTGGCCGTCATCATCGACACCAACAGACCGAAGCCGGTCGCCGCCACCGCATAGACGAGAGCCGCCAGCGCGAGCACCAGGGCTTCACCGCGCAACGGTACTCCCAGCACGAGCACCACGAGTGCCGTCAGGATCGAGAAATTCAACAGGGTAATGCCGACATAGACCAATTGCTTGCCAATCAGGAACTCGGCACGCCCGGTCGGCGTCACGTAGAAATTGGCGATCGTACCGATTTCCTTTTCCCGCGCCACGCTGACGGCCATCAAGATCGAGGGAAACAGCAGTAACAGCAGTGGCGGGATCGAAGGACCGATAGCCGGCAGGCTTTCCATCGCCGGGTTGTAGCGGAAACGCGGCTCCAACGTCACGGCCGTGCCCGAATCGGCGGCCGGCTGCGCGAGCATGTCGAGCGCGGGTGCGGCGCCCGCGGCCTGGGCAAGTACATGCGCGTGAGCTCCGGAAACGTAACTTTCGATCGTACCCGCGCGCCCCGTATCGGCCCCGTCGATCAGGGCCGCCACTTCGCTGCCGGCACCTCGTTGTAGATCGGCACCGAACCCGGGAGGAATCTGCAACGCAAGTGCCAGCTCTCCGCTGGCCAAGCGGTGCTCCAGTTCGTCGATGTCCCGGATTGGTGCCCGGCCCCGAAACCAGACAGAATCCTCGAACGTCGAAAGATACGCGCGGCTCTCGGGACTTTGATCCTGATCCAACGCCGCAAACGGAATATTGCGCACTTCCTGGGAAATTCCGAACGACATAACAAGCAACAGCAGCGCACTACCCAGGAATGCGAAGGCGAGCCGCACGGGATCACGCCGCACCTGCATCGCCTCGCGCAGTGTAAAGGCGAGCAAGCGGTGCAGACTGAAACCGGCGACATTACTTGTCCCACCCGCGTCGCCAGGCGCGATGGCGAGGCCGGTTTCGGCAACGGGTTCGGGCGGGATCTCGTCGGAAATATACGCAATGAAGGCATCTTCCAGGCTCTCGGCACGCCGAGACTGAATGATCGCCTCCGGTGTGTCGGATACCAGCACCCGGCCGGCATGCATCAGCGAAATGCGGTCACAACGCAGTGCCTCGTCCATGAAATGCGTGGAGATAAAAATCGTCACGCGATCCTGTCGAGACAAGTCCAGCAATAGGCGCCAGAAGTCATCGCGAGCTTGCGGATCGACGCCAGACGTCGGTTCGTCGAGGATGAGAATATCCGGCGCGTGAATCACGGCCACCGCCAGCGACAGTCGCTGCCTGAGTCCCAGTGGCAAGTTGTCGGCGCGCTGATCGAGGTGCGGTTCAAGACCGAAGCGTGGCACCAGGTCGGCCATTCGTTCACTGGTCACCACACCACCAAGATGAAAAAGCCTCGCGTGCAGCAGCAAGTTTTCCCGCACACTCAGTTCGCCGTAGAGCGAGAAAGATTGCGACATGAACCCGACACGGCGTCGAGTTTCGAGATCCTGCGCATCGACGGGTTGACCGAATATCCAGGCCTCTCCCTCGGAGGCAGGCAGCAACCCCGTCAACATTTTCATCGTCGTGGTCTTGCCACAACCATTGGAGCCGAGGAAACCGAAAATCTCGCCCCTTGGAATCTCGAAACTAACCGAATCGACGGCGGTAAACTCGCCGAATCGTCGCGTTAACGAATGCGCGCGAATGGCGGGTTCACCGCCGGCTTCATGTACGTCCACGTCCGTCACGTACTTCGACATCGACTCGATCGTCCCCAATTCCGGCCTGATCAGTGCGACGTACGCTTCACCGACCGATTGCGTGCCGGTCTGCGCCATCAGTGCCCCCGGACTCGCTTCCGCCAGGACACGTCCGGCATTCATCGCCACCAGGTGATCGAAGCGTGCGGCCTCCTCCATGTATGCCGTCGATACCAGCACGCTCATCAAGGGACGCTCCAGGCGGATCGCTTCGATCAGGTCCCAGAATTGACGACGCGACAACGGGTCGACGCCGGTCGTAGGTTCGTCCAGCAGCAGAAGTTCCGGGTCGTGGATCAACGCCGAACATAGCCCCAGTTTCTGCTTCATCCCCCCTGACAGTTTTCCCGCAAGCCGATCTTGGAAGGGATACAGACCGGTAGCTCGCGTCAGCCGTTCGATACGCGTGGCGCGCTCTCCCCGGTCCAGGCCGAACAACTTGCCGAAAAACTCCAGGTTTTCGCGCAGACTGAGATCGTGATAGAGATTCTTGCCCAGCCCCTGCGGCATGTAAGCGAGGCGCCCGCCGGTGGCAGCGCGGTGACGCGCATCGGCCATGTCGCCGTCCAGCGTCCACACACGGCCTTGCTGAAGGCGCTTGGCTCCGGCGATCAGGCCCATGAGCGTCGACTTGCCCACACCGTCCGGACCGATCAATCCCACCATTCGGCCTGCCGGTACCGAAAGCGTCAGGTCTTGCAGCGCGGTGGTCTTGCCGTAACGGTGACACACACGCTCAAGACGGGCGACGGGCGATTTTTGCATCATCGAGAACCCGCGGAAGGCTCGCCAGGCGCGACGACCAGCGGCGGGAGCAGTCCATCTGGCCAGATCGGCAGCTTCCCGTCGTCCCCCGCCAGCCTTACCCAGGCCACACCCCGAACGCCGGTTTTTACCTGTTGCATTCGCGACGCGACCAGTTCGACGGGAATGCGAACGCGGACGCGGAACATCAGGCTCTCGCGTTCGGTCACGGTTTCAACCTGCTTGGGCGTGAACTGCGCCTGTGGAGAGACGAACGAAACTTTGGCCGGCACCGACGCGTTCGGCATGATGTCGGGAACGATACGCGCCTCGTCACCGACCCTCACGCGGGGCGCTTCGGTCGCGGACAGGAAGAATTCCATGTAAACGTCCTCGAGACTGACAAGCGTCAATAGTTTGCCACCGCTGCCAACGATTTCGCCGGGCTGCGACAACCGATAAAGCACGCGCCCCGCGACTGGCGCGGTGAGCGTACTGTCTTCGATACGCGCGGCGATTTCGGCACGCACGGCGACTTCGGCATCAACGGCTCGCTGTCGGGCCTCCACGTTGGCCTTGGCCGCCGTCAACGCCGCCCGCGCGACTTGCATCTCGGTGCGGCTGACATCCAGGTCCTGGCGCGAAATCATGTCGCGCGCGCTCAGCGTTTCCGCGCGTGCCAATTCACTGCGCGCGAGCGCCAGTTGCGCTTCGGCCTCGGCTACTTGCGCCGACGCCACGCCGACCGCCGACCGGGCGCTGGCTACCGCGGCATCGGCACGCATCAGTTGTGAATCAAGCTCCGCAGTGTCCATGACCGCGAGCACATCCCCCGGCGCCACTTGATCGCCCTCCTGCACACGGATCTCGGCCACTCGTGCGGCCAGGCGCGGTGAAACATCGATGAGGTCTGCCTCGATCCGCCCGTTGCCCCGCGCGAAACCCTCCGGCGGCAATGCGGAGGATTTGAACAACACGGTCCAAACGCCAAAACTCAGCAGGGCCAGCAAAGCAATGAGAACGATGGAAATGGAAATCTTACGGGACATGGGCCCTTTCTCCTTCCGAATGTGAATCATGCGGTTTCCGGGTCACCGCCGAATCCTCCCTGTATCGGCAGACTTCACGCCAGCGGTGACACAAGCGTGCTGCAGCCACGTACTTTTCCTCGAAATACCTTCTAATCGAAACCGGCGGCGCCCGATCTCTTGCGCCCGATCAGGCGTCGCCACGCAATGACCGAAATCACCGCCCACACGAGCGTTCGCAGGGTCATTGCGATCACGGTGCGTTTCTCGTACGCGCCCCCGAGCAGCACATGTATCCCGAAAGCGACGAACGTAACCCCGGTGGCCGAAACAATG
>JAUIEZ010000044.1 GCA_030429665.1 Gammaproteobacteria bacterium
CCGAACAGGGTCATGCCGGTTACCATCGCCGGCAGTTCGGCCGCGATGTACTGGCAAACCAGGGTTCCCATGGAATGGCCGACAAAGTGGGCCCGCGCCACACCCGCCGCGCGCAGCGAATCCTTCAGCGCCGCAACCAGGCCACGCATGCCGGCAGCCCCCGGACGAAACGGCGAACGGCCGGCCCCTGGCAGGTCGGGACGCAGCACCCGGCAGCCTGCCAGCGCGGGCATCAGCACCTGGAAGGAATTCGACGTACCGCCGAGCCCATGAACCAGCACCACCGCCGGGCCATCGCCTTGTTCCTCCATCACCATCGAACCGAGCGAAAGATCGGTCATTGCCACGCCTCCACCGGGTTCTCCAGAACGCCGATGCCGTCGATCTGCACGCGCATGACATCGCCCGGCACGAGGTACTTGGGCGGCTTGAAGCCGATACCCACTCCTGCCGGCGTGCCGGTGGCGATGACGTCGCCGGGCAGCAGCGTGACGCCGTTTGAAATCGCCGCGACAATAGCCGGCACGTCGAATATCAGCAGGCCCGTGTTGGCATCCTGCCGGAGCTCGTCGTTGATCCAGCACTTGACCGCCGTATCGGCCAGGTCGATCTCGTCCGCCGTCGCCACCCACGGACCCATCGGGCAGAACGTGTCCTGGGACTTGCCGATCAGCCACTGACTGTGAACGCCCTGCAGGTCGCGCGCCGTCACGTCGTTGATGATGGTGTATCCCCACACGTGATCGAGCGCATCGTTCCTGGAAATGTTCCGTCCTCGCTTGCCGATGATGACGCCGAGCTCGGCTTCGTAGTCGATCGCCGTGGACACCGACGCGTCGATTTTCACCGGCGCGCCCGCCGGCACCACGCTCTCGGGCACCTTCGAAAACACGATTGGCGCCTCGGGTATTTCACCCTTGGCCGCGGAACTGTCGAAACCGGACCCGGCGAATTCCTTCGCGTGCGCGTGATAGTTCTTGCCGACGCAGAAAATGTTTCGGTGCGGACGCGGGATCGGCGCCTTCAGCCGCACCTCGGACAAAGGCACCCGGCGGGTGACTTCGGGCAGGTCGCGACCGATGAGCGCGGTCACGCCTTCCACTTCGGCCAGCTCCCCGCCCACGCGGAGGCACTCCATCGCGCCGGCGGACTCGTCGACACGACCAACATATGTACCTTCGTTCCAGTTGAACGTGGCGAACTTCATTATATGTACCTCAAGAGTCTTGTTCGGGTATGAGTACGATGGAACCGGTCGTGCGCCGCCCTTCCAGCGCGCGGTGGGCCTCGGCGGCTTCGCGCAACGGATAGCGGTGCCTGGCCTCGACACGCACGATGCGGCGGTCGATGGCGTCGAACAAGCGACGGGTAATCGCGGTCACCTGTTCGGGGGTGCCGGTGTAATGTCCGTAGTTGGGTCGCGACAGCGTCACCGAGCCCGCTGCAAGCGATCCGATGTCGTAGCTGCCGATGTCGCCCGAAGCCTGTCCGTAGCTCACCAGGTGTCCGCACGGCGCCAGCGCCGCCACCGAGTGAGCGAAGGTGTCGCGGCCGACGGCATCGTATACGACGTCCACGCCGCGCCCGCCGGTCAACGCGCGAACCTGCGCTTCGAGGCTCTCCTCGCCGGGAAGAATGACGTGGGCCGCGCCGGCGCCACGGGCAAGCCGCGCCTTTTCCTCGCTGGAGGTGGCGCCGATCACGGTGGCACCGAGATGACTGGCCCACTGCACCAGCAAGCGGCCCACGCCGCCGGCGGGCGCGAACACCAGCACGGTCTCGCCGGGCTTCAGTCGATGCACCGTATGCAGCAGGATTTCCGCCGTCATGCCCTTGAGCAACCCGGCGGCGGCGGTGATGTCGTCGATGGTGTCGGGCAGCGGCACCACCAGCGCAGCGTCCATGGTGCGCACCGTGGAATAGGCTCCCACCGGCGGACACGCGTAGGCGACCCGCGCCCCGGGAACGAGATGACGCACGCCCTCGCCTGCGTCGATGACCTCGCCGGCCGCCTCCATGCCCGGCGCGCCCGGCGGCTGGAGCAGTTTGAAGTAGCCGGAGCGGCAGTAGACGTCGATGTAGTTGACGCCGATCGCCGTGTGGCGAATACGCACCTGGCCGGGGCCCGGCGCCGGGGCGCTCACCGTCGCCTCGTGCAGTTCGCCGGCGCCGCCGTAGCGGTCGATAATCATGGCCTTCGCCTCGATCGCGTCGTGCGCCGCAGGCTTCGCCGCGGGCGTCGATGCCGGCGCGGGCTCGCGGTAACGATTTCCCGGACGTTCCACGCGTTGTCGAATCGCCTCGAATCCCGCTTCGTACACGCCCTCGGCCACCAGGTTGGACAGATCCTGTTCACGCCCGGGCGGCGTCCTGAAACGCGACCGCCAGGACCAGAAGGTCCGGTTGCCGTCGGTCACCGGCTTGAGAGACACCTCGGCGACGTAGTCCATCAACGGTAATTCGCTGTCGACGATGGCGTAACGGAAGCTGCGCCGCCGGTCCGACATCGACAGCAACCGCTCGCGCAATCGCTCGCCGCCGCGCAGGCGGAAATTGCGTACGGCGCCCACCTGGTCGGTGCGGCGGCCGTTCTCCAGTTCGCTGCGCGCGACGGCCGGGTGCCAGCGGTCGTGCCCGTTGAAGTCGCGCAATACCTCCCACACCGATTCGATCGGCGCGTCCACCACGGTACTGCGCGCGACCGTTACCACGTCAACCGCCCAGGCGTTTCTTGAGCGCGTCGAACCCGACCTGGAACACGCCTTGACCGATCTGCTCCACCAGCGCGGCCGCGCGATCGGAAGCGCAGTCGAACTCGGCGGACCATTCGGCAAAGGTACGGTTACCGTCGGTGACCGGCGTGAGCTTCAAGGTGGCAACGTAGTCTTCCACGCCCATGGGACTTTCCAGGATGGAATAGGTGCAGCTGTAGTCGTAGTCCGACAGTGCCAGCAGCCGCTCGCGAATGAATCCGCCGTCGGCCAAGCGAAAAGCCCGCACGCACCCTACCTGGTCGGACGGCGCACCGCCCTCGATGCGGCTCTCGACGATGTTGGGATGCCAGTCGGGCAACGCATTGAAGTCGCGAATCACGCCCCACACGCGCTCGGCGGGAGCCGGGAGTATCGATGATGTGTAGACCTCGGGCATGGGCTTAATCGTCCGATCCCCTGCTGTCCTTTCCGGACTTCTCGCCCTTGCCGCCGGCATGCGCAATGCTCTGTGCATCCTTGGCGGCGCGGAAGATGTCGCCCATGCCGGCGACGTTGGAGCCCTTGACGCCGATCTCCTTCATCATCTCGTCGATGAGCGGCGCCTGGGCGCGGTATCGCAGCGCGCTTTCGATCACCTCGTCGGTGGGCGAGCGCGAACCTCCGCCTCCGCCTCCGCCCAGACCGTCGACGTGCAGGATCTTGATCCCCTCGATGCGCTCCATCGGCTTCACGCTCGCGCTCACGATCGCCTCCAGCCGGTCGAGCAGCTTGGAGCGCAGCGCACCGGCGCGGGCATCCTCGCTCAGGATGTTGTCCGCTTCGTTGCGCAGCCGCTGCGCTTCCGCCCCCACCACCGCCGTGATCTTCTCCGCCTCGGCGGCAATCTTCGTGGTGTCCGCATCCTTCTGCGCCAGCAGCCGATCGACGGCGGCAACGCGCTCGGCAATGATCGTCTCGCGGGTGGTGTTGACCTGCTCGCTCGCCTCCACCGCGCGCGCCCGCGCGGTCTCGGTCTCGGTGCGCGCCGCCGCTTCCTCGGCCTGCTTGGAGAGCACCGAGATCTGGCGCTCGATCTCCGCCAACTCCAGCGCCATCTCGCGCTCCACCTCCAGGCGGCGCAGGTCGCGCTCCTTCAGGATACGCACCTCGTCCAGGCCCCGGTCCGAAGCGATCCGCGCGCGCTCGACCTCCTCGCGCGCCGAGATCTCGGCTTCTTCGGTGGCCTGGCGCTGGGCAATCTGTTCGGCGCGCAATACCCGCTCGCGCTCGATGCGCGCCTTGTCCAGGATCTTCTCCTGCTCAATGCGCGCCTGCTCGATGACCTGGCTGGCGGATAGACGTGCCGTCTCCACCTGTTGGCCGCGCACGATGTCCCGCGTCTCGGTCTCCTCGTCCGCGATGATGCGCGCTTCGCGCAACTGGCGCTCGGAAACGATTTTCGAGCGCTCGATGTCCTCGTTCGACGCGATCTCGGCATGCTCGATGTCGTGACGCTGCTTGATCTGCTGCGTACGCACGCGATGTTCTCTCTCGATGCGCGCCTGCTCGAGCGCCTGCTCATGGGCAATGCGCGCTTTCTCGATCTCCTCGCGCGCGGCGATCTCGGCCGCCTCGAGAGCCCTCTGGCGGGCGATCTCCTTCTCCCGTGTGCTCTGCTCGCTGGCAATGCGGGACTGCTCGGCCTCGGCTTCGCGTGCGACGCGCTCTCGCGCCACCGCGGCCCGCTGTTCCGCGCGCATCGCCTCGAGCTCGCGCTCCTGGCTCAGGCGCGAACTTTCGCTTTCCTGCTCCAGCTTCAGGGTCTCCTTCTCCGCCTCCAGGTTGCGCGTGCGAATGGCCACCATAGACGACTGCTCGATGTCGTTGCGCAACTTGCGCCGCGTCTCGATCGCCTCGATCAACTGCGTCATGCCCTCGGCGTCGAAACGGTTGGCCGGGTTGAAGAATTCGAGGTTGGTCTGGTCCAGATCCGTGATCGCCACCGATTCCAGCTCCAGGCCGTTGTGCGCCAATGCCGCCCTGGCACGCTCCTGCACCTTGTCGACCATGTCACCACGGTTCTCGTGCATCTCGTCGATCGTCAGTTCCGCCGCCACGGAACGCAGCGCGCTGACGAACTTGCCAGACAACAATTCCGCCAGGGCGCTCGGCTCCATCGTGCGCCGGCCCAGCGTCGACGCCGCCGCCGACACGGCTTCGCGCTGCTGCATAACCCGGACGAAGAATTCCGCCTCGACGTCCACCCGCATGCGGTCGCGCGTGATCACCGCTTCCTCACGAACCCGCGACACCGCGATGCGCACCACGTTCAGGTTGACCGGCGTGACCTCGTGAATGATGGGCAGCACCAACGCGCCGCCGTTGATCACCACCTTCTCCCCGCCAAGGCCGGTGCGCACGAACGCCACCTCCTTGGTCGAACGGTGATAGAGCCAGTTCAACAGGTACACCACCACCGCGACCACGACGATCGCGACGATGAGCCACAGAATGATTGAGCCGATGAGTCCGCTGGACATGTCGTTTCCCCCAGTCAGGCGGTTTTCAATGCCTTGAAGGCCCTGGTCTGCTCGGTCAGGGCAATCTCCGTGGGCAGGCGCTCCATGGAGGAAGCGCCGTAAAAGCCGTGGCAGTTGTCTGTACGCTCGAGCACGTAGCGCGCGTCGTCCGGCATGGACACGGGCCCGCCGTGCACGAGCACGAGAATGTCGGGATTCACCTTCAGCGCCGCCTCGGACCAGGCGTTGACCAGGGCCGGACACTCCTCGAGCGTCAGCGCGGTGGCGGCGCCGATGGAGCCGCCGGTGGTCAGACCCATGTGACAGACGACGATGTCGGCGCCGGCCTTTGCCATGTCGGCTGCTTCGTCCTCGTTGAACACGTAGGGCGTGGTCAACATGTCCTTCTGATGGGCGAGCCGGATCATGTCGACCTCCTGTCCGTAGGACATGCCGGTTTCCTCGAGATTGGCGCGGAAGGTACCGTCGATCAGTCCCACGGTCGGAAAATTCTGCACCCCGGAGAAACCGACCGCCTTGACCTGGTCGAGGTAGTGGTCGAAGACGCAGAACGGGTCGGTGCCGTTGACCCCTGCGAGCACCGGCGTGTGTTTCACCACCGGCAATACCTCGCGCGCCATTTCCATGACCACCTCGTTGGCGTTGCCGTACGCCATCAATCCCGACAACGAGCCGCGCCCGGCCATGCGGTACCGGCCCGAGTTGTAGATGACGATGAGATCGATGCCGCCGGCCTCTTCGCACTTGGCCGACAATCCGGTGCCCGCGCCGCCGCCGATAATGGGCTCGCCCCGCGTCTTCATGGCGTTGAACTTCTCGAGCAGGGCTGATCGCTCAAATCGTGGCATTGCGCAGGCTCCTCTGGTTGGGGTTGATGTCGTTGAGTGCGTCGACCACGGCCTGCGCGAAGGCCGGGTCGTTGATGTGATGGGGCGTTCGAATCAACCGGCGGTTCGCGCCGCGGTCGAAACGCGCCTCGATGGCGTCGAACAGCGCCTTGTCCGCTTCGGGGTCGTGAAACGGCTGGCCGGGCGCGTCGAGCGCCGACACGCCGCTCTCGGGAATCAGGAAACGTACCGGGCCGGTCATCAGGTTGATGCGGCCGGCGATCCACTCCCCCATGCGCGCGTTCTCCTCCCGCGTGGTGCGCATGAGGGTGCCCTGCGGGTTGTGTTCGACGAACGTGCGGTCCCGGTATTTTTCCGGCACCGTGTCGCGCGGGCCGAAATTGACCATGTCGAGCGCTCCCACGGATCCGACCCAGGGAATCCGCGTGCGGATGAAGGCGCCGAAGCGGTCCTCGTCGGCGGGAAACACGCCGCCCATCATCATGTCGCAAACCTCGGTGGTGGTCAGGTCGACGGCGGCCGAGAGCATGCCGCTGTCGGCGAGTTTCTCCATGGATCGCCCGCCGGTGCCGGTGGCGTGGAATACCAGGCAGTCGTAGTTGTCCTCGACGAGGCGCACGATCTGCTGCACGGCCGTGGTGGTGACGCCGAACATGGTCAGCGCCAGGCCCGGCTTGTCCTGGCCGTCACGGTGCGGTTCGCGCTCGCGCGCGAGGTCGCGGACCATGCCCGCGAGTGCATTGGCGCCATTGGCGAGCACCCGTCGGGAGATGCGGTTCAGGCCCTGCACGTCGGTAACCGAGTACATCATCATGATGTCCGACGCGCCCACGTAACGGCCTACTTCGCCGGACGCCACGGTGGAAATCATGACCTTGGGCGTTCCCACCGGCAGGGCCTGCATTGCCGGCGTGACCAGCGACGTGCCGCCCGAACCGGCCGCGGAAATGATCCCGGCGACGTCTCCCTGGCGAGACAGCCAGTTTTCGAACGCGGTGGCCATGGCGCGCACCGAGGCGCCCCGATCGCCGGTGAACACGCTGCCTGAACCACCGCGGTGATAGGCCGCCACGACGTGCGGCGGCACGTCGGCGGCGGACGGCTTGCCCGATGTCGACAGGTCGACCGTCTTCACGCGCAGCCCGTGGCCGACGACGCATTCGCGAAGGTAGTTCAGCTCGCTGCCCTTGGTGTCGAAGGTCCCGGCCACGTAGACCCACGTTTCGCCGCTTGCGGCGGCGCGCCGCGGTTCGCGGTAGAGCGGCTCGGGTTTCGCGTCGAAGGGACGCGCGGGCGCTGCCTCGCGAGGACGTGGCGCGGGCGGCTTTTCGGTGGGCTGACCGGTCCGCCACGCGGCGCTCGACCAGCGTGTCGGCGGCACGTAGACCAGGCTGTCGCGCTGAGCGTCGGCGGGTGACGGCACCTCGGCCTCGGCCTCGGCCTCGGCCGTGTCGGCCGTGTCGGCCGCGTCGCCCGCTCGCGGCGGCGCGGATGGCGCGGATTCCGGTTGGGCGGCCGGCGCCGGTGCCGCGAGCGGTGCCGACGCCATGACCTCGACATCGTCGTGGGAATGCCGGCCGACGCCCAGCAATCGTTCCTGCAGGGTACGGTCGGCGGCGAGTTCGCCTGCGGGCATCACGCGGCTGATCTGCCCGTTGACCATGATGGCGACGTCGTCGGCGATCGACGTCGCCACGGCGATGTTCTGCTCGATAAGCAAAATAGCGGTGTCGCGCTCGGCGGCCAGGTCCGCGAGCAGCTTCTCCACCTGGTCGACGATCACCGGCGCAAGACCCTCGGTAGGCTCGTCGAGCACCAGCAATTCGGGATCCTGGAGCAGCGCGCGGGAGATGGCCAGCATCTGCTGCTCTCCGCCGGAGAGCTGGCCGGCGCCATTGCGCCGACGCTCGGCGAGGCGCGGAAAAGTGGTATAGATTCGGTCGATGGACCAGGCGCCGCCGCTTTCCGAAAGGCGCAGGTGCTCGTCCACGCTCAACGAGGGCCACAGGCGGCGGCCCTGGGGCGTGTACCCGATCCCCTTGGCGGCCCGCCGGTAGGACGGCAGGCCGGTAATGTCCTCGCCGTGGAAACGGACCGAGCCTCGCGTGGCAGGCAGCAGGCCCATGATGGTGTTGCACAGTGTGGTCTTGCCCATGCCGTTGCGGCCGACCACGGCGTGCACGCCGTGCTCGAGGGTCAGGTCAACGCCCTGCAGGGCATGGGACTGGCCGTAGTAGACGTGCAGGCCTCGCACCTGCAGCACCGCGGCGTCGGCCCCCCTGCGTCTCGCCGCTCGCTCAGCCATGGCCCTGCCCCAGGTAAAGCTCCTGCACCTGCGGGTCGCTTTCGATTTCAGCAGGCGTTCCTTCCTTGAAGATACGCCCGTTGTGCATCATGGTGACGCGTTCGGCCACGCGCAGCGCCACGTCCATGTCATGCTCGATGATGATGTAGCTCATGTGCTCGGGCAGCGACTGCAGGATCGCGACGAGGTCCGAACGCTCGGTGGGCGAAAGGCCCGCGGCGGGCTCGTCGAACAGGATCAGCCGGGGCGCGCCGACGAGCGCCAGCGCGATCTCCAGCTGGCGCTGCTGGCCGTAGCTCAGGTTGGCCACCGGCGCGTCGCGCACGTCGTCCAGGTGCACCGCGCCGAGCAACGTTTCGGCGGACGCCATGGCGCCGTCGTCGCGTTTCGGACGCCGCAGGGAAAATCGACCGCGGCTGACGCCGCGACAGGCCAGATAGATGTTGTCGATGACCGTCAGTCCGTTGAACAACAGCGAGATCTGGTACGTGCGCCGCAGACCGCGACGGACCCGCTCGTGGGCGGGCAGGTCCGTCACGTCCTCGCCGAACAGGCGCACGCGTCCCGTGGTCGGGGGAAAATCACCCGTGATGGCATTGAACAGCGTGGTTTTGCCGGCGCCGTTCGATCCCAGTACCGCGCGCCGCTCACCGGCCTCGACGGCCAGGTTGATGTCCGCCAGGGCCACGAGCGCGCCGAAATGGCGGCTCACGGCCTCGAGTTCCAGGGCGTAGCGCCCGGCACTCTGCAGGTGGGACAGCGCGTCGGTACGGGACAGGGCCATCAGCCGCTTACTCGCAGGAGGGGTTCTCGCGACCCACCTGGCCGTACTCGAGGAACTCCTCGTAGGACAGGCCCAGCGTCTGACTGACTTGCGGCGTCACGCTGATGGTCTTGTTGACGAGATTGCCGTCGGGACCCGCCACGACCTCGGTGAGGAAGATGTCGGCGATGGCATTGCGACGCGGATCGAGACTGACCTTGCCGGTGGGCGTGTCGAATTCCAGGTTCGAGAGCGCCTCGCGCAGCTTTGCGCCGCCATCGGACAGATCGCCGCCGACCTCCTCGAGACCCAGCAGCGCGGCCTTGGTGTTGATGTAGTAGGCGTGGGCGAACAGCGACGGGGACGGGAAGCCGTCCGGGAACTGCTCCTTGTACGCGGCGACGAACTCGTTCCACGCCGAGTTGTCCCAGGTGTCCGAGATCGGTCCTGCCGACGGCGTGCCGATGACGAAGTCACGGGTGCGTCCCTTCGAGCCGAGCACGCTCTGGTCCACGGTGATGGAGCCGCCGACCAGGGGAAGCTGGCCGCCGGCCTGCTCGTACTGGGTGAGGAAGTTCACCGCGTCGGCGCCGCCCAGCGCGACGTAGATGGCGTCGACGTCATCGGGCAGCGCGGCGATCACCGAGGAATAGTCCTTGTTGCCGATCGGCACCCAGAAGCGCGCGTCGACCGGGGCCTCGCCGCCCAGGCGGCAAAACGGCTCGAGGAAACCGAACACCTGGGTATACGGGAACGAGTAGTCCTCGGCGAGGACGGCGACCTTGCGATAGCCCTTCTCGTTGTAGACATACTCGCCCAGACCGGCCATCCACTGGGCGCCGTCGGTGCTGAAGCGGAAGAAGTTCTCCGCCGGCTCGCGCAGCGTGGTGTCCTGGGCAGCGGAGGAGCCGTTCAGGAAAGTGACGTTCGGCTGCGTCTTGGCGTAGTCCTTGACCGCCAGGCCTTCGGAGCCCGACAGTGGCCCGATCAGCACCTGCACACCGTCCTGCTCGACCAGCTTGCGAGCTGCGCGGACCGCGCTGTCCGGCGAAGCGTCGGACGAGCCCGTAACGAGCTCGATCTGCTTGCCGCCGGCCATGTTGTCAAACTCGGCCAGCGCCATCTTCACGCCGCGCATGCCGTCCTCGCCGAGCACGGTAAAAGCACCCTCGAGGGTCGCCAGCCCGCCCATCTTGATCGTGTCCTGGGCCGCGGCGGTGCCGCCCAGCGACACCAGCGCGGCGGCCAGTATCGTTTTCTTAACAGTTCCCAGCATGTCGTAACCTCCTCAGTAGCATCTACGGGTTGTCGAACGATCCGGATGGAGTCGTGTCGATTCGTTTTGCGCGGGTCGCTTCGAGCCGCGCGTTTCTCTGGAGCCGGATCCGATCGCGGAACCGGTTCCACAGTCCCAGGAGTCCATCGGGCGAAAACAGCACGACCAGCAGGAAGGCCAGCCCGATGACGGTGTTGAAGCGCTCCCGATCGATCAGGTCGATGGCGAAGTTTTCCAGCAGCACGAAGCCGATGGCGCCGAGAAACGGGCCGAGCGGGTGCCGCATGCCGCCGACCACGGCGATCACCAGGATGTCGATGACCACGTCGACCCCGACCGATCCGGGGGAAATGCGACCGTTGAACCAGACCATGAGCACGCCCGCGGTGCCGGCGATGATGCCGGAGAGGAAATAGGCCGCGATGCGATGCAGGGTAACGTTGTAGCCGAGCGCCCGCATGCGCCGGGGATTGTCCCGGATCGCCTGCAGCGAAAGGCCGAAGGTGGAACGCGACGCGTAGAACACCGCCAGCAGGAAACCGGCGGCGACCGCGAGCGACAGGTAGTAAAACGGCACCGGATCTCGCCAGTAGATCCCGAACAAGGTCGGCGGGACCACGCCGGCGAATCCGGTGAAACCGTTGAACACAGTATAGTTCTGGCGCACGAAGTAGAAAAACGCCACCGCGATCGCCAGCGTGATCATGATCGTGTAGATACCTTCGGTGCGAACCGAGATCGCGCCGATGAAGGCACTGAACAGCGCCGCGGCACCGATGGAGACGATCACCGTCAACCACCACGGCCAACCCAGTCCCATGACGCCGACGCTGTTCTCGCCGAGGATGGCCATGAGGTAGCCGGCCAAACCCGCGACGGTGAGTTGCGCCAGACTCACCATGCCGCCGTAGCCGGCCAGCATCATCAGCGACAGCGCGATGGTCCCCAGGATGAGCGCGTACGCGCCGATCTGGAAAGTGAAGAAATCCGATGTGAAGCTCGGGTACGCCACCAGGAACACGGCCGTGATCACCAGCGCCGGATGGAGCTCGGCGATGGAAACGTTTCCCGAGAAAAACCGCCTGGAATCCACAGTCTATCGACCTCCCATCAGACCCTGCGGGCGCAGCGCCAGCACCATGACCATGATCAGGAACGTCAGCACGACGCCGTAAGTGGGGAAGTAGGCGAGCCCGAACTGCTCGGCGAGCCCGATCAGCACCGCGCCGATGGCGGCGCCGGTCACCGAGCCGAGACCGCCGACGATGACCACGATCAGCGACGCCAACAGGTAGCGAACGTCCTCGCCGGGGGCAATGGACAACGCGGTGCCGCCGATAACCCCGGCGAACCCCGCGAGACCGGCGCCGATCCCGAACACCAGCGCGAACACCAGTTGCACGTTCACGCCCGAGGCGGCCAGCATCTCGCGGTCGTTGACGCCGGCGCGAATCATCATGCCGATACGGGTGCGATTGAGAAACAGCCACAGGCCGATACCCACGGCCACCGCCACGCCTAGCACGGCGAGCCGGTAAATCGGATAGACGATGTACACCGCGTCGCCATTGGACCGGATCACCGATACGACCGGCAGCCGGGCGGCGCCGAACAGCCACTCGGGCGGCTGGAACTGGTACGTCGTGCCGGTCCAGACCGCGAGCATCAGGTCGGCGGCGATGATGGAGATGGCGATGGTCACCAGCGTCTGTCGCAGGTCGTCGCCCTCCATGCGGCGGAATACCAGCACCTGCATGAGCACGCCGCTGAAGGCGATGGCGAAGAACGCCACCGCCAGTCCCAGGAACCAGCTGCCGCTGGCCTCGGCCACCTCGTAGCCGATATAGGCGCCGAGGAGGTACATGGACCCGTGAGCGAGGTTGACATTGCGCATCAACCCGAAAATCAACGTGAAGCCGCTGGCGACGAGAAAGTACAGTCCGCCAAGGGTAAGGCCGTTGAGCAGTGTGTTGACGAACGTCTTCTTGCGGCCCATGACGTCGGTGAGCCATTCGGGCCACACGGCGAAAATCAACCACAGGAACACGGCAACGGCGAGCAGGATGACGATCGCCCAGAACGT
This sequence comes from Gammaproteobacteria bacterium, assembly GCA_030429665.1. GTDB lineage: Bacteria > Pseudomonadota > Gammaproteobacteria > Arenicellales > CAJQKF01 > BQJD01. Next base: position 12,509 of record JAUIEZ010000044.1, read on the forward strand.
GTGACGTTCGATGAACTGTCTCATGCGCCGGGCCGCTCCGGCCGGATGGCGGAACGCACCTGCCGGTAGCGCTGACATCGCTCTGACAAACGGTCTCCTCCAATGGTTCGTCCCGACGAACTGAATCGGGACTCGCGTCGATCTATGCTATTTTCTTGATTGACGACACGCGACCGCCCCATGGGCGCGGTCATCGATGCCGTAGCGACGGCGAAAATCCTACTCCGACCCGCACAGGCCCGCAACCGGCCGCATTTGACAATTCGGGTAAAATTGAGTAATTCCTACGATTTCAGTGACGTTCATCGACAAAAGCCGACAGTCAAGTCGCCGCGCGCCGGGGCGCCGCCCTGCGGAATCGAACGACTTTCAGATCGACATCGGTGTTCGACGACATTCGGTCGCCGAAGGCTTCCTGCAGCCAACTGATCCAATACTGAGCCATTGATGTACAATCACGGTACCCGGTTACTATTTGGTTTACTAAGCCGATACGACCACGGCGGTCGGCGTCACCCGAGGGACACCGGTCTTATGGCAATACAGTCGTCCGATCAGCAGGTAATTGGCGTGCGCGAACGCGCGCGGAGGCAAGGGGAGCGCATACGCGCCCACATTCGTGAACGTATTGATTCCGGCGCGTGGGGCCCGGGGCACAAGCTGCCGACGGACCGTGAGTTGGCGCGCGACTTCGGCATCGCTCGAAACACCGTGCGCCGGACACTGGAGCGCCTGGAACACGAGCGGCTCATCGTTCGCCAGGTCGGGCGCGGCAGCTTCGTCGCAACCGCCGAACCGGCGCCCCGTAACCCGGCCAACGATAGCCGGCCGGACGCCAGTCCCGCGGACGTCATGGAATTGCGACTGCTCGTGGAGCCGCAGATGGCGGAACTCATCGTGCTTCGGGCAACCGCACGAGACATGGACGCGCTCGACGAGTGCGTCCGCAAGAGCGAACTGGCCCGTTCGTACCACGACTACGAGAGATGGGACGAGGCGCTTCACCGGACGCTCGCAATTTGCACCAAGAACAACGGTCTGATCGCCTTGATGGACACAATCAATGCCCAGCGCAATCAGCCGGACTGGATCAACCTGAAGAAGCGGACGCTTACGCAGACCGTGCGCCGAACCTACCAGGAACAACACCGCGCCATCGTCGCCGCCGTCAAGAAGCGCGACAAGGACAAGACCCGGGAGGCCATCCGCATCCACCTGGCCGAGGTGCGGCAAAACCTGCTGGGAGAGCACTGAGCGGTGGCGGGTCGGAACGGGTGACCGCTTCCGCGCAGCCCACCCGCCCGGAACGCCTGACGTGGCGAGTCGTTCTGCGCGCCGGTAACCGCGCCTCGCCCGCCCTGCCCCGCAGAATACTCACCCGCGCCGGCGTTTTTCGCCACGAGAACATGCCCGACGAGCTCGCCGTGCTGTTGCCGGCGGGCGCCGGGCCGTCGTCGATGGTCGAGGATTGCATCGCCCACCCGGGCGACGCGACGACAGCCGTGCTGGGACTGTTCCTCGCCTCCCCCCTGCTCAACGTCGATATCGAGGCGCGCCGCCTGGCTCGCGCCGGTGTTCGGTGGATCGCCAATCTTCCCAGCGTCTGCCAGCAGGACGCCGAGTTTTGCCGGCAATTGGTCGACGTGGGACTGGATATCCGGCGCGAATTCGACAACCTGGCGCGGTTTCGCGAGAACGGTTTCTCGGTCGCCGCCGTCGTCAACGATGCCGAGCAAGCCCGCGCCGCCACGCGGCTGGATCCGGGCGCGCTCATCGTCATGCCGCGCGTCGCCGATTTCGCGGCAGGATTCCCTTCCCTGCGACAGCGCGCCAGCGCGGTCCAGTCTGTTTACGACGGCATTCGCGACAGCGGTTTCGACGGTATGATTCTCAGCCTCGGCGAAACGCGCGAAGCCGCCAGCGAAGGTCTTTGGCCGCCGCGCGCCGACGGCCTGTTGTGCCGGCCCGTACGCCTCACTTGACCGGCCGCCGGGTCTCCCTTTTCCCGTTTCCAGACTCGGCGCAAGCATCGCGCGCGCCCGATGGTCGCGAGAAAAGCGCTACCGGCGGCTAGCCCGACAACCCGTATTTGCGAATCTTGTTGTACAACGTCTTGCGCGTCACGCCCAGCGCGGCCGCCGTGCGCGTGCGATTGAACCCGTTGCGCCACAGCGCATCGACGATCAGGTCTTTCTCCGATCGATGCTCCGTCGCTCGCGGCACGGCGCGTTCGAGCAAACCGGCGACTTCGTCGGCCTGGATCGGCTCGCCCGAGACACGCCCGGCCAGCGCTCCCAGCACCGAGCGCAGTTCCTCGTGGTTGCCCGGCCAGCGATGCGCGCGCAGCGCCTTCATGGCATCCGATGAAAACGCATCCACGACCTTCGATGAACCCAGGGACGTTCGCGCAACACGCTCCAGGAGCAGGTCGAGATCATCGATTCGCTCGCGAACCGGCGGCAGCCGCAGCGTCCAGCCCGCGAAGTAACGCACCAGTTCATCGTCGAGCCCGATGGCGCGCAAGTCGTCGACCTCGCGTGCAGAGAGCACCGGCACCCGGCAACACAGGACGACCCGCGGAGCGACGTCGGCGCTTCGGCGTGTCCCGGTTACGCGAAAGGATCCCTCGCGAATGGCGCGAAGAAGGCGCGCCTGGGTACCCGCAGGCAGGCGGTGCGGCGCATCGACCACGACGACGCCGAGATCCGCGTCCGCCAGCGCCGGTCGTTGAGCGTCGGAGGATTCGCGGTGACCGAACAGGATGCCGCGAGCCCGGGCCGGGTACTCCTCTGCCTCGACGTCGACGTGTACACGCGTCGCCGGCCGGCCTGACGTCCCGTTCCGGACCAGTGCTTCCAACGTCGGTATGATGTCGGAGCCGGTTTCGGCAACCACCATCACCGGCGCCGACGAGGCCGCAAGCGTCCGCAATCGTCGCAGGTAGTCACGCAGGGCCGGGCCGCGGCCCACGAATCCGAAACGGCGCGACCAGTCGAGGAGCTGGCTGTCATCGGCGTCGAGGTCGGCGTGCCGGGTGCCGGCGCGACGAAAACGGTCGATCTGATCGGCCACCGAGTTTTCCAGCGGAATGCGCTCGATGGTGGACCCGCCAACGTAACCGTCGATCGGCGCAAGGGACGCGACCCGCGCGAGATCCTCCGGGGTGGCGATCGGCCCGCCCTCCAGCAGGAAGCGCGTGGAAGGACAGATGCGCTTGATGAGGCGGCCGATCTCCCGCGCCACCGTGGCCACCTCCTCGATGCTCGCCCGCCGCCGGTGACCAAGCGATCCGCCCACGTTCCAGCCGAGGTTGAGGCAGACGAGGTCGATGCCCGCGTCCGCGGCCAGGCGCGCCTGGGTACGCGTGGCGCAGTAAAACATGGTCGTCAATCCCAGGTCCTGCACCGCGCGAAGCTGGGCGACTTCCTGCTCGATACCGCGGCCGGCACGGGAGAGAATTTGCTGCATCGGCCGTGAATAATGCATGCAGCTGGGAAAGTTCACGGCGCCGGCGAATCCCGCGTCTCGCACCGCGGCGGCGCGGGCCGCCGCGTCGAAGGGCTCGCCCCAGACATTGACCCCAACGAGTACTGGAACGGTACATTGCGCGAGGACTTCCCCGCGCGCGAACGACTCCGTCAGCGAAGCGGCGTCGAACAGTGGGAGCATGCAGGCGATCGACGGCGCGCCCATGCTGCGAAAGCGACCCGCGTTGAGGGCGAGCAGGAAGTCGGCGCCGCCGCGCTCCGCCGCGAGCGCGGTAATACCCGAACCGATGGCGGCGCCGACCAGGAACGAGCCCGGGGCGATGCGCCGCCCCGCCTCCGCGGCGGAATTCATGAACGAATCGATACCCATTGACGCATCGTCGGCAACATACCGTAAACTGTCCGAACCACCAATACCGTGTCGACATCGACAACGAGCAATAAAGAGGAGCGACGATCATGACGAGACGAATCATCGCGGCCGCCGCCGCGGCCCTGGCTTTCTCGGCAACGGCCCACGCGGAGAAGTGGGATATGCCCCTCGCCTACTCGGCCATTAACTACCACTCCGAGAATGCCGCGCGCTTCGCCGACGCGGTAACCGCCGCCACCGGAGGCGAGCTGGAGATCGTGACGCATCCGGGCGGATCGCTGTACAAGGGCGACGAGATCTTTCGCGCGGTTCGCACCGGCCAGGCGCCAATCGGCGAGCGCCTGATCTCGGCACTGGGCAACGAGGATCCGATATTCGAGATCGACGCGCTGCCGTTCCTGGCCACCAGCTTCGAGGACGCCATGAAGCTGTACGAGGCATCGCGCCCGGCCATCGAAAAATCGCTGGAAGAGAAGGACATGATGCTGCTGTACGCGGTGCCATGGCCGCCCCAGGGCTTGTACGCGACCAAGGCGATCGGCGGCGCGGCGGACATGGCGGGGGTAAAGTTTCGCGCCTACAACGCCGCCACGTCGCGTCTCGCCGAGTTGATGGGCGCGGTGCCCACGAAGATCGAGGCGGCCGAACTCAGCCAGGCCTTCGCCACCGGCGTCGCCGAGAGCATGATCTCCTCGGGCGCCACCGGTTACGACCAGAAGATGTGGGAACACGTGGCATATTGGTACGACGTGCAGGCATGGCTGCCGAAGAACATGGTGATCGTCAACAAGGCCTCGTTCGACGCCCTCGACGAGGCGACGCAAGGAATCGTGCGCGGCGCCGCCGCCATGGCCGAGCAGGCGGGTTGGGCCAAGGCCCAGGAACTGGCCGACTGGTACAAGGAACAGCTCGCCGCCAACGGCATGTCCGTCGAGCCACCGAGCGACACGCTGCGCGCCGACTTCATGAAGATCGGGCAAACCATGGCGGGCGAGTGGGCCGAGAAGGCCGGCGAGTCCGGCCAGGCCGTCATCGACGCCTACAAGTCAATGTAGCGACGCCGTCCGGGCGTCCCTGCGGGGCGCCCCGGGCCTAAAGCATTGAATCGATTCTTCCGGCGCGTCGACGCCGCGCTCAACACCCTGTACCGGCTTTGCGGGTACATAGCCGCCCTGTGCATGGTGGCGATCGCGGTACTGGTGACGTTGAGCATCGTCACCCGGCTCACGGCACTGTACGTCCCGGGCCTGACCGAATACTCGGGATACGCCATGGCCGCGGGCAGCTTCTTCGCCCTCGCCTATACCTTCGTCGAAGGCGGGCACATCCGCGTCGAACTGTTGCTCGGTCGGCTGCCGCCTTCGCTCCGACGCGCGGCGGAGATCTGGTGCCTTGCGGTGGCGGTTGCCGTGTCGATATTCCTGGCGTGGTACATGGCGCGATTGACGTGGTTCTCGTGGAAGTTCGGCGAGTACAGCGAGGGCGCCGACGCCATCTTGCTCTACAAGCCCCAGTTGGCCGCCATGGCCGGCGCCGTGGTGCTGGCAATCGCCGTGATCCACGAGTTCGTCAAGTGCCTCGCGCGTCCCGGGTACCAGCCGCGATGAACGAGCTCGGGTTAACCATCGTGTTTCTCGCCGTGCTGTTCGTGCTGCTCGGGAGCGGCGTCTGGGTGGCGATCAGCCTCATCGCCGTCGCCACGGTGGGCATGATGCTGTTCACCAGCCGGCCGGTCGGCGACGCCATGGCCACCACCATCTGGGGCGCGGCGTCGAGCTGGACGCTGACCGCGCTGCCCCTGTTCATCTGGATGGGGGAGATACTGTTTCGAACCCGCTTGTCGGAAAGCCTGTTCAAGGGTCTCACGCCGCTGCTGCATCGGCTGCCGGGCGGGCTGCTGCATGTCAACATCGGCGGCTGCACGCTTTTTGCCGCCATTTCCGGCTCTTCCGCCGCCACCGTGGCTACCGTGGGCAAGATGTCGATACCCGAACTGCGCCGGCGCGGCTACCCCGAGCGCATGATCATCGGCACCCTGGCCGGGGCGGGCACCCTGGGCCTTCTCATACCGCCGTCGATCACACTGATCATCTACGGCGTGGCGGTCAACGAGTCGATCGCCCAGTTGTTCATCGCCGGCATCCTGCCGGGGCTGATGCTGGCGGCACTGTTCATGGGATACGTCGTGCTCTGGTCGATCGCGCGGCGCAAGCAGGCCGAGCGACCCCTCTCGACCGATCCCGGCCGCTGGCGCGACGTACTCGGGCTGATCCCGGTAGTCGCGTTGATTGTCGCGGTCATGAGCTCGATCTACACCGGCATTGCCACCGCCACCGAGGCGGCCGTGCTGGGCGTGATCGGGGCCTTGATCCTCTCCGCGCTGCAAGGATCGTTGACCCGGCAAAGTTTCGTCGACGCGCTGCTCGGCGCGACGAAGACGTCGGCGATGATCGCCTTCATCCTCGCCGGCTCGACATTTCTCTCCCTGGCCATGGGATTCACCGGACTGCCGCGCACCCTGGCAACGTGGATCAGCGAGCTGGGATTGACGCCCTGGATGCTGATCCTTGCCCTGACCGTGTTCTACGTCATCCTCGGCTGCTTCCTCGACGGCATCTCGTCGGTGGTGCTGACCATGGCGGTCATCGAGCCACTGGTGCGACAGGCGGGATTCGACATGATCTGGTTCGGCATCTTCCTGATGGTCGTGGTCGAGATGGCGCAGATCACGCCGCCGGTGGGTTTCAACCTGTTCGTGCTGCAGGGCATGGCGGGCAAGGACATGGCATTCATCGCGCGCGCGGCAGCGCCGATGTTCGCCATCATGGTACTCGCGGTAGTCATCCTGTCGTTGTTTCCGTCAATCGCCACCTATCTGCCCGATGCCATGGCGGGTCGATGAACGTGGGCGCGCAGGTCGCGCGCGGGCCGGGCCGCTACCTGGGAAACACTTCGTCCAGCCAGGTGGATACGACGTCGCCGAGTTCGGCATTCTTACCTTTGAAATAGTGGTCGGCACCGTCGACGAACACCTGGGCCGAAGACGCGTGCGTGGCTTTCACGGCATCGAGCCGCTGCGCGGCCAGGCCAAGAACGCGCTCGTACTCGGCACTGCCGAGAGCATCGAGAAACGGCACTTCGACTTGCCCGATCGGAAACGGTGCCACAGGGTCCTGGCCCCAGTCGGTGGCGCCCAGGCCCGCGGTAACCAGCGCGTCGATGCCCGAGACGCCCTGCCCCGCGATTCGATGCATGATCATGTGCGCGCCGCAGCTGTGGGCAAGCACCACGACCGGCCCGTCGGCTCGCTCGCGGGCGAAGGCGATGCCGGCGTCGATTCGCCGGTCGGCGTCCGGAAACGTGGGCACGTAGTCGTAGTATTTCGCGTCCACGTCGAGCACGGGCATCTGCAGCGAAAGGGTATTCCATCTGTCCTCCGCAAGCCGCACGCGTAGCGGTCCGACGACGTCCTGCCAATCGGCGTGGAAGCCGCGGCCGTGCAACAGGACCACCGTTCCGCGAGGTGAATCCGTCTCGATCCACGCCGCGAGGAAGTCGCGCTCGCCATCGCTGATGCCGACGACTTCGCCGTCGAACAGGTTCATCGACATCTCCTCGCCGAGGCGCTGCTCGCGCTCGAGATCCGATTCCGCCGCCACCGCGTTGCATGCGCCGAGCGCGACGAACAGCGATACCAGGGTCAGTCGTTTCATTGCAATCGTCCCATGGTGCCCATGACGGGCGCGGCCAGGATCAGGAAACGCAGGCGACCGCGCTCATGTTGAAGATACCCCGCACCGTGACCGAGTTGGCGAGTATGTGCGCGGGCCGCGCCGTACCCAGCAGGATCGGACCGATGGATACCCCGCCGCCCAGCATCTTGAGCAGGTTGTAACCGATGTGCGCGGCATCGAGGTCGGGCATGACAAGCAGGTTGGCGGTGCCGGCAAGCGTCGATTCGAGCAGCACTCGCTCGCGCAGTTCCGCCGACAGCGCGACGTCGCCGTGCATTTCACCGTCCATCTCGAGGTCCGGGGCGCGCTTGGCGAGCAGTTCGCGTGCTTTTCGCATCTTGACGGCGCTGGCGTCCTCGTGGCTGCCGAAGTTGGAATGCGAAAGTAGCGCCACCTTGGGCTCGATGCCGAATCGCCGCACCTGCTCGGCCGCGAGCAGCGTCATCTCGGCAAGTTCCTCGGCGCACGGGTTGGGCGTGATGTGGGTATCGCAGATGAAGAACGTACCGCTCGGCAACACCAGCGCCGTGACCGTGGACAGGTCGATCAGCTCGCCGGTTTTACCAATGATCTCGGTAACGTGGCCGAGGTGCTGGCGGAAGTGTCCCACGCCGCCGCACAGCATGGCGTCAGCATCGCCCAGGCGCACGGCCAGCGCCGCCACGACCGTGTTGATGGTGCTGACCGCCTTCTTCGCTTCGTCGGGCGTGACGCCCCGGCGCCCCATGACGCGGTGGTACTCGTTCCAGTAGTCGAAAAAGCGCGGGTCGTCGTGGATGTCGACCATGTCGAAGTGAGCGCCTTCGCGGATGCGCAGGCCGAGCTCTCGAATACGGTCCTCGATGACCTTGGGCCGTCCCACCAGGATGGGCCGCGCCATGGACTCGTCGATGACCTGCTGCACGGCCTGCAACACCCGCCGGTCCTCGCCCTCGGCGTAGATCAGGCGCCGCCCCGCGTCGCGCGCGCGCTCGAAGACCGGCTTCATCACCAGGCCCGAACGGAAAACGAACTGGGTGAGCTGCTGGCGGTACTGGTCGAAGTCCGCGATGGGCCGCGTCGCCACGCCGGTTTTCATGGCGGTCTCGGCCACCGCCGGCGCAAGCACCATGATCAGCCGCGGATCGAACGGCTTGGGAATCAGGTAGTCGCGACCGAACTGGGTGGGTTCGCCGCCGTACGCCTTGTCGACGATGTCGGAGGTTTCCGCCTTGGCAAGATCGGCGAGGGCATAGACGCAGGCCGCCTTCATCTCCTCGTTGATCATCGTCGCGCCGACGTCCAGCGCGCCGCGGAATATATAGGGAAAGCACAGGACGTTGTTGACCTGGTTGGGATAGTCCGAGCGGCCGGTGGCGATGATGGCGTCCGGCCGCGCCTCGCGCGCCAGTTCGGGCTGGATCTCGGGTTCGGGATTGGCGAGGGCGAACACCAGCGGGTCGCGCGCCATGCGCTTTAGATGTTCCGGCTTGAGCACGCCCGGGCCGGACAGGCCGAGAAAGATGTCGGCGCCTTCGATGACGTCGTCCAGGGTCCGGGCGTCGGTGTCGAGGGCGTAGCGTTCCTTGAAGGGATCCATCTGCTCGCGCCCTCGATAGACCACGCCGTCGAGGTCGACCACCGTGATGGCTTCGCGGCGCATGCCCAGGGTCACCAGCAGGTCGAGGCAGGCCAGCGCCGCTGCCCCGGCGCCGGTGACCACCAGGCGCACATCGGAAAACTCCTTCCCGACCAGCCGCAGGCCGTTGACCATGGCCGCGGCGACGATGATGGCGGTGCCGTGCTGGTCGTCGTGGAACACGGGTATGGAAAGGCGTTCCTTCAGCTTGCGCTCGACGATGAAGCACTCGGGCGCCCTGATGTCTTCCAGGTTGACGCCGCCGAAGGTCGGCTCCAGGCTGGCAATGATCTCGACCAGCTTGTCCGGGTCGTGCTCGTTCACCTCCAGGTCGAAGACGTCGATACCGGAAAATTTCTTGAACAGTACCGCCTTGCCCTCCATGACCGGCTTGGACGCCAGCGGTCCGATATTGCCCAACCCCAGCACCGCGGTGCCGTTGGAGACGACCGCCACCAGGTTGGCGCGGCTGGTGTACTCGGCGGCGGTGGACGGGTCGCGCGCGATTTCCCGGCACGGCGCCGCCACGCCGGGGGAGTAAGCCATGGCGAGGTCGCGCTGGTTGGCCAGCGGCTTGGTGGCCGCGATCGCCAGCTTGCCGGCCGGTCGCGCGCGGTGATAGTCGAGGGATACGCGTTCGAAATCTTTACTGCTCATCGGGCCTGTCCGGTCTGCGTCTTGGCGTCGTCATTGATCGTAAATTGAGAGTCCTTTCCCACGGCAAGTATCACCGTGGCGGCGGCAAGCTGCAACCGCGCTTGCCGCCGGCATCTACGCTTGCTCGATCTCGATCAGGCAACCGTGAAAGTCCCTGGGATGCAGGAACAATACCGGCTTGCCGTGAGCGCCGATACGCGGTTCACCACCGCCCAGCACCCTGGCGCCGTCGGCCACCAGCGTGTCGCGCGCCGCTTGAATGTCGTCGACCTCGAAACACATGTGGTGGATGCCGCCGCCGGTGTTTCGCGCCAGGAATGCGGCGATGGGCGAATCCTCGCCGAGCGGGTGCAGCAGTTCCAGCCGCGTGTTGGGCAGGTCGACGAACACCGTGGTGACGCCGTGCTCGGGAAGATCGACCGGATCGGACACCCTGGCGCCCAGGGTATCGCGGTAGGTGGCGCTCGCGGCCTCGAGATCGGGAACCGCGATGGCGACATGGTTGAGCTTGCCGATCATGATGACGTGCTCCGTGACTTGATGAGAGTTTCGACCAGCCGGCGGGCGGCCCCGGCGGCAGTGGCGCGACGCGCCAGCACGTCGGCTTCGGCCCGCTGCATGGCCTCGCGCAGGCGTGCGTCGCGGCGCAGAACATCCACCAACCCCTGGTTCAGTTCCTCGCGAAACCAGTGTACCTGCTGTTCGGCGCGCCGGGCCTGGAAATGACCGGCGTCGCGGCTCATGGTCACGAAGTCCCCGATTCGCGTCCACGCGGCGTCAATGCCGTCGCCGTCGCGCGCGGAGCACGCCAGCACGGGAACGTCCCACTCGCGGTAGCGGCGCGGCAGCAGCCGCATGGCGTTGCCGTATTCCGCCACGGCACGACCCGCCGCGCTCTTCAGCTCGCCGTCGGCCTTGTTCACGATCGCAATGTCCGCCAACTCCATGATGCCTCGCTTGATGCCCTGCAGTTCGTCGCCGCCACCGGGCATCAGCATGAGCAGGAACAGGTCGGTCATCGACGCCACCACGGTTTCTGACTGTCCGACGCCCACGGTCTCCACCACCACCACGTCGAACCCGGCCGCCTCGAGGACGGCGATGGATTCGCGCGTGCGTCGCGCCACGCCGCCCAGCGTGCCGGCCGACGGAGACGGACGGATATAAGCGTTGGGACTGCGCGCGAGGTGCTCCATGCGCGTCTTGTCGCCGAGGATGGAACCGCCCGATAGCGCCGAACTCGGATCGATCGACAGCACGGCGATCCGGTGCCCCTGGTCGACGGCTACCGCGCCCAGCGCCTCGATGAAGGTCGACTTGCCCACGCCGGGCACGCCGGTAATGCCGATACGGATCGATTCGCCCTTGCCACGGAGCAACTCGACCAACATGGCCTCGGCGCGTTCCCGATGGTCGTCTCGCGTGGATTCCACCAAGGTGATCGCGCGGGCGATCGCACGGCGATCCCCGCGTCTCACCGCGTCGACCAGGGCGCCGTCGGCGACCGCGGCTCGCGTGGACCGCTGGTTGGCGGCCATCACGACTCGAATTCGACGATCGCCTGGTCTCGCTCCACCGTGCTTCCGGGCTGCGCGTGAATCCGGCCGACGACACTGTCACGCTCGGCGCGAAGCGTGTTTTCCATCTTCATCGCCTCGATGACGGCGATCTGCTCGCCGGCCTTGACCTCCTGCCCCTCGCTGACCAGGAGCGAGACCAACAGGCCCGGCATGGGCGAAAGCAGGTAGCGCGACATGTCCAGGGCCGGTTTTTCCGGCATGAGGCGACGATAGACGGCGGCCGCCGGCGTATATACCGACAGCGTCACGTCGTATCCGCCCTGCAGGACCGTGTAGTGACTGCCCTCGCGGGATACCTGAAAGGTATACGACGTACCGTTGATGCACACGTTCATCAGCGACCAGCCGAACCGCCAGTCCGTTTCGACCTGGAGTTCGACGCCGTCGATATCGAGCATCACGCGCCCGTCCTGTTCACCGATCGTGACCTCGTAATCGCCCGCCGGGGTCATCGCCACCCATTGATCGCCGACGACCTGCTCGTGGCCCGACATCACGCCCTCGGTGAGCGCGGCCCGCCGGCAATAGCGATCGTGCATGAGGGTCGCCACGGCGACGAAGCGTCGCATGTCACCGGCATCGGGCAGCTGACGATGAAACCCGTCGGGATATTCTTCATCGATGAAACCGGTAGTCAGTCGCCCCTCGACGAACCGGGGATGATTCAGCAACGCGGCGAGGAACGGCATGTTGGTCTGCACGCCTCGAACGTAGAACGCGTCCAGCGCATCGTTCATTCTCGCAATGGCGGCGGCGCGATCGATGCCCCAGGTCACCAGCTTGGCGATCATGGGATCGTAGTACATCGTGATCTCACTGCCCTCTTCCACGCCGCTGTCTACGCGAACGTGGTCATCGCCTCGCGGCTCGACGAAGCCCCCGAGACGGCCGATGGAAGGCAGGAAGCCGCGGTACGGATCCTCGGCGTAAACTCGCGCCTCGATGGACCAACCGTCGCGCGCGACGTCCGCCTGGCCGATCGGCAGCGCCTCGCCGTCGGCGACGCGGATCATCAACTCGACCAGGTCGAGTCCGGTGATGAACTCGGTCACCGGATGTTCGACCTGCAGCCGGGTGTTCATTTCCAGGAAATAGAAATTCCTCTGCGCGTCGACGATAAACTCCACCGTACCGGCCGAGTGATAGCCCACCGCGCGCGCGAGGGCCACCGCCTGCTCCCCCATGGCCGCGCGAGTGGCCTCGTCGATGAAGGGAGATGGCGCCTCCTCGATTACCTTCTGGTGGCGCCGCTGTATGGAACATTCGCGCTCGTTGAGGTAAACGCAGTTGCCGTGCTTGTCGGCAATGAGCTGAATCTCGATGTGGCGGGGCTGCTCGACGAATTTTTCCACGAACACGGTGTCGTCACCGAAGCTCGCCATGGCCTCGCTGCGGGCACGCTCGAATCCGTCGCGACACGACTCGTCGTCGCCGGCAATGCGCATGCCCTTGCCGCCTCCGCCCTTGCTGGCCTTGAGCATGACCGGGTAGCCGATCTCGCGGGCCAGTTCGACGGCATGGTCGGCATTCTCGATAACACCGTCGAAGCCGGGGATGGTGTTGACGCCGGCCGCCTTGGCGAGACGCTTGGATTCGATCTTGTCGCCCATGGCCGAAATGGCCTCCGCGGACGGGCCGATGAAGGTAACGCCCCGGGCCGACAGGGCCTCGACGAACCGACCGTTCTCGGAGAGAAAACCGTAGCCGGGAAACACCGCGTCCGCGCCGGTGTGTTCGCAGGCGGCAAGGATTCGCTCGATGGAGAGGTAGCTTTCCGAGGGCGCGGGGCCGCCCAGCAGGTATGATTCGTCGGCCATGGCCACGTGCACCGCGTCGCGGTCCGCCTCGGAGAATACGGCGACCGTGGGTATTCCCATCGAGCGCGCGGTGCGAATGGCGCGGCAGGCGATTTCGCCGCGGTTGGCGATCAGGATCTTGGATGGCATGGGCGGGTCGTCTTGGGCAATGTCGATCGAACGGAAGGCTGCTGTGGCCGGCGTATTATATACCCGCCGAAACCCGGGAATCCTCGATCGGGCGGGGCGCTCACTGCCCGACGCTTTCAGCGTCGATGGCGTCCAGGGACATTTGAATATTGCGGCGCGCCCGCGCCTCGTAGAGGCCGTTGAACAGGTCGGAGACGAAGATGCGATCGCGCGCCAGCAGCTTGCATAGGAATTCTCGTTGGCCGGCAAGGAATTCCGCTTCGGCAAGATGGGTGCTCTCCGAACGCACCAGGCGACTGTCCACGACGAACTCGTCGTAGGGCAAACCAAAGCTGGACAGGTCGATATCCACCACGTAGGCGACGTCCAGCGTCACCGGCGGTTCGCGATGTTCGGTAGCTATGATCATCCGGTAGACGCGTTCGACGATGTCCCTGGGCAGGTCGCCGTCGGCCTGTTCCTTGAACCATTCGGCACTGTTGCGTTCGTTGTCCGGGTCGCCGATCCTGTAGATGACATCGTGAAACCAGATTGCCAGTTCGACGGCTACCCGATGCGGGTAGTCGTCCGGGATGAGGTCGACCTGTGTCAGGCAGTGACGGATATGATCCGCCGTGTGGTAGCGTCGATGCGTCTCGCCGTAGTGTTTCTCGATGGCGCGAAAAAGGCGCCGCGGCTTGTCTTGCCCCGACGAAGCACCGGCGGCCGCCCAAAGGGCGATGAATCGCTGTTCTTCCATACCGAGCGTTTCGGTGCGGGTGGTGCCGGTCAGCCGATAATTCAGGCGGCGACCTCGCTTTTCACTCGCTCCAGGGCGCGCGTGGAAAGCGCCAGCTTTTCGCTGAGCTGTTTCATGACGCTCAGCGCCACGGTGGAATTCTCGGTAATCAGCCTGAGAAATGCGTCGTTGGAAATGTTCAGCGTCTCCAGGTTTCCCTTGGCCCGCAACGTCGCCGAGCGGGGGGCGTTGCTCAGTACGGCCATCTCGCCGACCAGTTCGTCCTTGCCCTTGGTGAACAGCACCACTTCCTCCTCGTTGACGGTTCCCAGGATCTCGACCTCACCTTCGAGAATCACGAAAACGGTGTCGCTCGGATCGCCGATGCGGCAAAGCAGGTCGCCGTCCTGCCACGACGCGGCCTCGCTGGTAAAGGCGAGCAGCTTGAGCTTCGCCGGATCCAGCTTGTTGAACATCGGAATTTGCTGAAGCCGTTCAGCTTCCTGGAATACGTCCACGTTATGGAACCAATTCGATCGAATTCATTGGTTTGCGCTGAGATGCCGGCGGCCGTGTACGTATGATAACGCTGCCGGGTTGGCCCGCGCCCCGAACCGGGTCAACTTCCTCCTTGCATCGCGCAACGACCCCGGGGTCCAAACTGTGTACACTTTTGAACTATAAGGTCAGTGCTGCACCAAAAGCAACCGCCCGGCTTGTGTCAATTTTTGTAATTGCTTGATTATGAGTCGGGAATTATTCGCGGCCCGCGATCATTGCCTCGTACCGCGAAACGTCCTCCGGGGCATTGAGATTGACGAAAGCATCGGCGCATCCCGCGTAGTCGGCGCGGACCAGCCCGACCGACTCCAGGAACCGGTCGATCTTTCTGCCGCCAGCGGCGAGATACGCCTCGAGCGGCGTTTGCAACTCTCGACGAAAAGCGCAAAACGTCGGCTGCAGTCGCTCGCCGTCGAACGGACAGGCAGTCGGTTTTCCCGCCGAATCAGCGGCGCAAACGAGCTTCTCGACGAGATCGACCGGCATCACGGGTGCGTCGCAGGGCACGCTCACCAGCCAGGGCGTGGAGCATACCCGCAGCGCCGCCAGAACGCCGGCCAACGGTCCGTCGAACGTGTCGGCGTCGTCGGCCACGACCGGGTACCCCCATGCGCTGTACGCCGTCCGGTTTCTGTTCGCACTGATGACCACGGCATGCACCTGCGGTCGAAGTCGCTCCATCACGTGGTCGATCAGCGGGCGCCCGGCGACCGCGTGCAGGCCCTTGTCCACGCCACCGAGACGACGCGCCAGTCCACCGCACAGGATCAGCCCCGTCACGTCTTTGTCGCTTTCGTTCGTTGCGTCCATTTCAGTTAAGGTATCGTTAATGTTTTCGAGGTACGGTTAGTCGTCTGAAGGCAAAATCATCGTCGGCGGGACGCAGCGACCGCCGTTAGACGCTATAATCGGGCCTGATCAACTACCCGGGATAGGTCCACCCGTGGCACGCGGGTCATGACCGACGGCCATCGCTCATGCTCGAGGCCCTTCAGCGTCGATTCAACCGGGTTTGTCTACACCGGATCCAGGTCCCAATGAACAACTTCCTCCCGATCTTAACCCAGATCCCCGCCCGGCTTGCAGCCGGAGTCTGTCTCGTTATCGTCGCTGGCTGCAGCGTGCTGGAACCGCCCGACGACCCCGCCTACCAACGCGCCGAACAAACGCGCAACCTCGAACTGCCGCCCGATCTGACGTCGCCCGAAGGGCGTAGCGGCGTGCCCGAGGTGGTTGCCGCGGAGGCCAGCGCCGGCGACCTCGAGGGCTTCGAGCAGTTCAAGCAGTTCGAGCAGTGGGAGGAGTTCGAAAAATACCGTCAGTGGAAGGCACAGGCCGGTTCGGAAGAGAAGCTCGATTTCGAAGCTTTCGTCGAAGCCCGACGCGCGGTGCGAGAGCAAGGCAGCGACGGTGCGGGCGTCTCGGTCGAGACCAATGTCGACCAGTCTCGCGACGTGCGCGTGAAGGCCGACGGCGAATCGACCATGAAATACGTCGATGCCGCGCTGACGTCGATGGGCGTGAATATCCTCGACCGCAATCCGGACAGTTTCCGCTTCGACGTGTCGCTGCCGGAAATCCGCGAGCCCTCCCTGTTTCGCCCCAGCGGGGACCGGTTCCTGCTCCAGATCTTGCGCGACGGACAGGAAATGCTCGTCACGCTTTCCGATCGCGGCGGCAATCGCGTCACCTCCGAACCGGCCACCCAATTCATGAATCGGCTGGCCAGCCAGGTGCGGTTGTCGAAGGTACGCCTGGAACTCGAGGAGCGGGTCGTCCAACCGCGCAATCGGCGCGGCACGGTGCGCACCACCGAAACCGGTCACATCGAACTCGACCTGGCCGACAGCAGCGAACGCGTCTGGAGCCAGGTCGACTACGTCATCGACCAGATCGGCTTTACGGTGATCGACAGGAACCCCGACGAACAGACATTCCTGATTCGATACCTTCGCGACGACCAGGTGCCGGAGGAGCGCACCGGGCTCGAGAAGCTCGCATTCTGGAAGGACGACCAGACGATCGCGCAAGGCGCCGACATCTACATCGTCCGGATTCAGGAGGCCGGCGCAGGCAGCACGTTGAGCGTCGTCAGCGGCGACGGCCAGCCGAGCGAGACCGCCGACACCATCCTCGAATTGCTCCGGGACAAGCTCTAGCCTTGTCGTGAAAGACCGGGGTTCGAGAACCCCGGCGAGAGATTATCGGCCCGGCGCGACGTCGCTCGCCGCCGATTGGATCAGGAACCCGCCTCCGGCGTCGTTTCCTGTGTCTGCTCGGCCTTCCACTTCTGATATTCCTTGAACTCCCGCCAGCGTCTCCATTCCTGGTACTCCTGGTACTCGGCGTCACCCACCACGGGTTCCGACGCCTGGGTCTCGGCGGGTTTGCCGCGCAGCAGCTTATAAAGGGAAATTTCGTGCTCCTGGCCGTAGTGCTTGCGCCCGGAGACACTCGGGCCCGGGTTGGCCGCAGGCGGCCCGTCGGACGCACAACCGACGAGCACGAGAACACCAGCCAAGGCGAAAACAGGAAGTCGCATCGTTGAAACCACCGATTCGTGTCAAACCGTAGTACGTGGATCGCATTGGGGCGCCGTGGACGTAGCCTTCGTTGAAATCCACTCAGTCGTACGATTCTATCACTGCGCGCGGGAGCGACGCATCGTGCGAATGGCGAAATGTTACCGACCGGCAATCGGTCGCGATCGCCGTCAAGCGGTTTCCATCCACGGCGCCAATGCCTCGAGCAGCGGTCCGATGTGCGACACGTACCGCCGCCAACGCCGGCGGCTTCCGCCATGCAATGGTTGGCGAACCTGCCAGGCGCTCAGCGTCCGCACTTCCCGCGCGTGCTCGTGGAACGAAAGGACGCGTTCGTCCCATGCCAGACCCAGGTGGTCGAGAGTCGCCTCGAGGACCGTGCGCGGGTCGGCAGTGAGCGCCTCGTAGTCGATAGTCAGAAAGTCGACCCGGGGATGGTCGCGCCAGTGGTCCATCATGTCCCGGTAGATGGCATATACCGCCGCGAGGTCTTCGAACGCATACGTGTAGTCCAGCCCTCGCGGAAAATAGTTGAACCAGGCCGACAGGCAGGTATCCGCCGGGTCGCGCCGGCAATGAATGATTCGCGCGCGGGGGAAAAGCATGCGTACGAGACCGAGATGGAAGAAGTTGTACGGCATCTTGTCGCTGACGCGCGTGACTCCGTCGCCGGGGGCCGTCTCCCGTAGGGCAGCGAGGTAGTCGATTGCCAGGGCCGACACCGTCTCACCCGTCAACTCCCGTACGCATTCCGGGTACGGCGTGCTCACGCCGGATGACGCCGATTCGAGCTCGGCGATCAATCGGTTGACCAACAGCAGCTCACCGGCCCCATGGAACGCCGGGTGGGCGGAGAGCATTTGTTCCAGCAACGTCGTGCCGGTGCGCGGCATGCCGACGATGTATACCGGCAGCATCGAATCGTCGCCCTTCAGCACGGGCTCCGAACACCCGTCGAACACGGTCCGGATACGCGCCGCGTGATCCCCCAGGGCCACGGTGTCAAACGGTCTTTGGCGCCGGCACTCGGCATTGGCGCGGCGAAAGTGCTCGAACGCGTCGTCGTATCGGCCGCAATCGTCGAACGCCTTGCCTAGCGCGAAGTCGAGGTGCATGACCGCGTTCGCCGACAGTCGTCGGTCGCGTTGCCTCTCGCGCATGGCATGGATCTCCGGGTCCTCGCAGTCGTCGAACCGCTTCAGGGCGGCGAGGTGGCGCCAGGGCTCGGTGAACTGGTCGTCTGCCGCCAACGCTTGGCGGAACAACGTTTCGGCACCGTCGCGGTCGCCTCGAAGCACCCGCACAAGGCCCAGGTTGCTTAACGTCGCGGCGTGCGATGGCATGTGCGTCAGGACGTTCCCGTAGCTCGATTCCGCATCCGCCACCCGTCCCTGGCGAAGCTGCAGATTGCCGAGGGTCAGCCAGTCACCCGGGTCCGAGACGCCGCCCGGGGTCTCGGCCAGCACGGCCTCGGCCTCGTCGACCCGGTTTTGCTGGTCGAGCATCGTCACCAGGGCGCGCCTCGCCCAGAGCGCGCCGGGATCATTCGCAAGCGCCTCGCGATAGCAGGCCTCGGCCTCCGCCACCCGACCCAGGCCGAGCAGGACGTTTGCGAGATTCATTCGCGTGTCGCTTCTCGTCGCGTCGAGCAACAGGGCGCGTCGATAACTTGCCACGGCATCTTCGGCTCGACCTGCCTCGGCCAACAGCGTACCCATGTCGCCGTGGGCGGCGGCGTCGTCGGGACGTCGCTGCAGTAACGCCTGTTGCGCCGATACCGCCGTAGTCAAATCGCCACCCGCCCGCGCGGCGGCAGCAAGATTGACCCAGGTCTCGACCCGACCGGGTTCCAGTGTCGTGCAGCGCCTGTAACAATCGACGGCCTCGGCGTAGCGTCCGACGGCATGGTTGGCATAGCCGAGGTTGAACAGGATCTGGGCATTGCCGGGCGCCATGGCATCCGCACGCGTCAGAAGATCACGCCCCGCGGCGGCGTCACCGCCCTGGATCGCACGAACCGCGCGCGCGAACAGATCCTTGACCTTGTTCGGATCAGCGGGTCTGCCGCGCTTTACGCCGTGCTTGCGCCTGATCACGTTGAAGCTACCCGGCCTCGATCAGGCAAACGAGTAGCCGTAACGCAGCTCCGACTCGCCGAAGACCTGAGCGTGGAAGGAAACGATTACGCGATCCTGCTCGCCCTTGTAGGGGAAGACCATGTGTTTCAGGTGGGCGGGAAAAATGACCAGGCGACCGTCTTCCGGAAACGAATCGAGACTGTGGTCCTGCAAGTAATAGTTGCCGAGATCGCCGTGTCCGCCCGCGGTGTATTCCATGTGGGGGCCGTAGAATCGCGTGATGCCGTTGGGCATGCCGTTGTCCCCCTTCTGCCCCGGAGAACGGCTGGAGTCGCCGGCACGCACGTAATAGACGCCGGACCATGAGCAGTTGCCGTGAACGTGGGTCTCGTGAAATCCGTAGCCATTGGTGATCTGAAACCAGATACCGGTCAGGTTGACGCGAATGTTGCTGGCTTTCTGCCAGTAGGGGCGATTGACCTCGGAGGCGATCTCGAACACGCCGTCGGTAATGAAGCGCGTCAACTTTTCCAGGGACGGGTGAGAGATCTCCTCGTGCAGGTTGTCGGGGGAGGAATACAAGGCGCCGGCACCGCCCTCGGGATGCCGAAGCTTGTAGTCGTAAAACAGTTCCAGTAGATCCGGGTTTACCTGTTGGTACTGGCCGAACTTCCTGCTCAGAATGGGCACGGGCCAGTGGTACGAAATATTAGGATTACGCTTTGGCGCGGCACGAGCCACGATGAATTCCCCGCCGGTCGTCGAGTGTTGTCGGGCGCGGCGGGACGCAGTGACCCGCCGCGATGGGTGCCCGATTATATCCCGACCGCCGGTGCCCCCACCAAGCCGTCGTGCCGCTCAGTAGATATCGGCCACCGTTCCGAGCACACCGCGAATGTCGTCGACATTCACCCGCGTGGCGAATAGCGCGTCGGCTTCCCACTTCGAGCAGCGCAGTCGAATCACCTCGGGCTGGGTCGGGCTGGATAGGTAAACATCGACCTCCGGCTCCACCGGCCCGACATCCTCCGCGAGGTTGAGCGCGCCCGCGAAGATGCCGCCGACGGGCTGCTTGTGGCTCACGCGCGTGATGGAAAAGGTATCCGGAGCGACGTCGATGCGCGAACCCGTTCCGGCGACCTCCTTGACCTCGAAGGAACAATAGGGGTCGAACTTCGCCAGGTCATCGCTGAGAACGGGTTGGCCGTGCTGCACGAAGGATCGTGCCCAGCCTGGTTCGATGGTGAGCGGCCGGCGCAATTCGACCGTGGCCACACTGAGGGAGAATCCACCTATCGAGCCGCTGACGGCGCAGCCGCCGACGAGCAGCGAAGCACCGACGGCCAAAAGGATACCAAACTTCATGACAGCCTCCGACTAAACCAGACCGGTACTTGGACATCCGAAACCTCTCCAGGTTCCGCCTGCCATGACCCGCCCGATCGGTGGCTCTACCGGCGGATCAGGTTCGCACCACCATGACGGAGCACGGCGCGCCCTGGGCTACCTTGGTACCCACGGAGCCCAACATCGCATCTTGCAGGCGGCCGTGACTGAAACCGCCGACGAGGATCAGGTCCACTTTTCGCTTCTTGGCTGCCTTGAGCAC
Source organism: Gammaproteobacteria bacterium (assembly GCA_030429665.1). Lineage (GTDB taxonomy): Bacteria > Pseudomonadota > Gammaproteobacteria > Arenicellales > CAJQKF01 > BQJD01. The sequence continues at coordinate 33,414 of JAUIEZ010000044.1, forward strand.
CTCGTCGGCCCGACGGCCCTCCGAAACGCTGGTGGTGTGCCTGGTGTCGCCAAGCGCCCTTGCGGCGAACTCCTTGAGCTTTGTCTCGACTTCGCGCTTGGCCGTCGCCTTGGCGTCGGCGGGAAAATACGCGGCCACGATGGGCATGCTGTAGCCCGGGATCACGGTCATTACGTGCAAACTGCAACCCAGATCGCGGACGAGCCGCGCAGCGACCTCGAGCAAGGCATTTGCCGCGCGCGGTTGCTGCAGGTCGATCGGTACGAGGATTTTGCTGAACATGACGGGTCTCTCCCTGTTTAGGCGGCAGCCGGGGACGTCGCGCCCTGGGTTTTCCGGCGCCCGAGTTGCAACCAGGCAACGAGGGCGAGGAGCAGCAGCGCGGGGATGAACATGATCTGTTTCGGAGGACGGTCGGCAATGCGCTCGACGTACAGGATCTCCCAGTCGAAGTCGACGCCGAATTCCCGCTGCAGCGTCTCCGCGGGCGTGCCGAACATCAGGTTGTCAATGAGAACCTTGCCATCCTCCTCGCGAACGAAGAGTCCGGCCGTCTCGACGCGGGCCATGCCATCATCGGAGCCTTCACTCATCGGCAGGCGCACCGTCGTCTCGCGGATATCGCCGTCGATGGTTTCGCCGCTTACGCGAAGGCGAAGGAATTGGTCGTCCGGCACTTCGGCGGCGGCGGCGGCAATCTCGGAGGCCGGTCGCTGCTCGTAGGGCGGGTATACCATGTCCCACCAGAAGCCTGGTCGGAACAGCGTGAATGCGACCAGCAGCAACGCCACGGACTCCCACAGCCGGCTGCGGGTAAGCCACCAACCCTGTGTCGCCGCGGCAAACATGAGCATGGCGAATATCGCGCCTGCCACGACGATGATGAACTCGAACACGCTGTCGATGCCGATCATCAGCAGCTGCGTATTGAATATGAACAGGAACGGCAGGATGGCCGTGCGAATGTCGTAGGCAAACCCCTGGATACCGTTCTTGATCGGATCGGCGCCCGAGATGGCCGCCGCCGCGAACGCGGCGAGGCCCACCGGTGGCGTGTCGTCCGCCAGTATCCCGAAATAGAACACGAACATGTGAACCGCGATGAGCGGCACCACCAGTCCGTTGTCCGCGGCGAGCGCCACCACCACCGGTGCCATGAGACTCGATACCACGATGTAGTTCGCCGTGG
>JAUIEZ010000045.1 GCA_030429665.1 Gammaproteobacteria bacterium
CCTGGCCAGCACCGGCACCCCGGCATTCTTCGTTCACCCCGGCGAGGCCAGCCACGGCGACCTGGGCATGATCACGCCGAGCGACGTGGTCATCGCCATCTCCAACTCCGGCGAGACCCCGGAAATTCTCACCATCGTGCCCATCGTCAAGCGCATGGGCGTGCAACTGGTGGTGATGACCGGCCGCATGGACTCGACCCTGTCCGGCTTTGCCGACATCTGCCTGGACGTCAGTGTCGAGGCCGAGGCCTGCCCCTACAACCTCGCCCCCACCGCCAGCACCACCACCACCCTGGCCATGGGCGACGCGCTGGTGGTGGCCACGCTCAAGGCGCGCGGCTTCACGCGCTCTGATTTCGCGCGCTCGCATCCCGGCGGCACCCTGGGCCGTCGCCTGTTGCTGTACGTGCGCGACGTCATGCACGCCGGCGACAGGATTCCGGTCGTACACCACGACGCCGGCCTGCGAGACGCCCTCATCGAGATGAGTTCCAAGGGACTGGGAATGACCGGCGTGGTCGACGACGAACGGCGCCTGGTCGGCATCTTCACCGACGGCGACCTGCGCCGCACCCTGGGCCGCAGCGTCGACGTCTACGATTGCCGCATCGGCGACGTCATGACACGCGATCCCAAGACCACCTCCGAGGACGTGCTTGCCGCCGAACTGATCAAGGTAATGCAAACGCACTCGATCAACGGCATCTTCGCCGTCGACGCCGAGCGTCGCGTGGTGGGTGCGCTCAACACTCTCGACCTGATTCGCGCGGGCATACTGTGAAAATTCTCGAGAAATGCGTGTTGTTGGCGGTATTCCTGTTGTTCGCGGCGCTGACCGCGTGGCTGGAGCGCCGCCAGGATGCGCCCGGGATCGAGGCGCCCATCGAGGCGCAACGCGATGAGGACCCGGATTACTACATCGAAAACTTCGTTGCCACGGGACTCGACGACGAAGGCCGGCAGTACGTGATGGAGGGCGTTCGCCTGGCCCACTTCCCGATCGACGACACCTCGCTGATCGAGCAGCCGCACATCATCCAGTACACCGACGAAGCCGGGCCGCGGCACGTCTATGCCGACAGCGGGTTGATATCCGCCGACGGCACCGAGGTGCTGCTGCGCGGTTCGGTGAAGGTGATCGAGAGCCGTTCCGAGGGCAGGCCCGGAAACGTCACCACCACCGAACGGATGCGTATCAAGCTCAAGAAGAAGGTCGGTTCCTGACGCATTGTCGGGTCCCCGTTCTCTGCTAGAATTCGTCACATGAAACAGATTCTCGTGCTGATCTGCGCCCTGTTGGCCGCGCACGCGCCCGCCGCGACCGCGCTGGAGTCGGATCGCGATCAGCCGGCCATCATAGACGCCGACGGCGTGGACATCGACTTCGCGTCCGGGCTGCGCGTGTATTACGGAAACGTCAGGTTGCGCCAGGGCACGTTGAAGCTCGACGCCGACAAGCTGGAAGTGCGCTTCGAGGACGACAAGGTGCAAACCGCCGTCGCGGTCGGGGAGCCGGCCGTTTTCCGGCAGAGGCCGGACGGCAAGGACGCGGACGTCATCGGGGAAGCGCTGTTCATCCATCTCGACGAAACGGAGAACGTCATTACCCTGACACGCGACGCGGTCGTGACCCAGGGTGCCGACCGTATCTCCGGGCGCACCATCGTCTACGACATGGCGAACGACAAGGTGCGGGTGCGCAGCGGGTCGGAAGGCCAGACGCGCACCACCAAGGGCCCCGAGGGCGCCACCGAGGTCGAGGAGCCGGCGTCGGAATCCGAGCCGATCGAGCGCGCCTCGACCGAAAGCGCGCCGAGCGGCGACGGCGACCCGTCCGAGGCGGAATCGACCGAGCCCGCCGTCGATGGCGAGTCGAGACGCCCCCGGATCATTCTCAAGCCCAAGGACGCCGAGTAACCGGTCCCGCGCTCCAACCTGGCGTCGATACCGACGTAGCCGTCCCACTTTTTCTTACGATGTAGCAACGTGGCCACCCTCGTCACCCGAGATCTTTGCAAGTCCTATCGCGGCCACAGCGTGGTGCGCAACGTCAACGTGGCGGTTCGAAACGGCGAGGTCGTCGGCCTGCTCGGGCCCAACGGCGCCGGCAAGACGACCTGTTTCTACATGATCTGCGGCCTGGTGCGCCGGGACCGCGGACAGATCATTCTCGACCAGCGTGACATCAGCGACCTGCCGATGCACCGGCGCGCACGCCTGGGGCTCGGCTACCTGCCCCAGGAGCCGTCGGTGTTTCGCAAGTTGAGCGTGGAGGACAACATCATGGCCGTGCTCGAGGTACTGCCGAACCTGTCCCCGGCCGCGCGCGCCCAGCGTGTCAAGTCGCTGCTGGAGGAATTCGGGCTGGTTCACAAGCGAAAGGCCATGGGTATCAGCCTGTCGGGCGGCGAGCGCCGGCGCGTCGAGATCGCCCGCGCCTTGTCGCTGACGCCTTCGTTCATCCTGCTCGACGAACCTTTCGCCGGCATAGACCCCATCTCCGTCGGAGACATCCAGAAAGTCATTTCGTTCCTGCGGGACAAGGGGATCGGCGTACTGATCACCGACCACAACGTGCGCGAAACGTTGGGTATCTGCGACCGCGCCTACATACTTGCCGAGGGCAAGGTGCTGGCCGCCGGTTCGCCGGACGAAGTGCTCAATCATCCCGAGGTGCGATCCACCTACCTGGGACACCAGTTCAGGCTCTGAAGGAACTTCCGGTGCGCCGCAGCAACACCCGAATCACCGCCAGCAGCGGTCCATGCGCGAGCTGATTGTTCGCCCCCGCGGCGGGGCGTAGAATTCCATCGAGCCATGAAACAATCCTTAAACCTCAAACTTGGCCACAAACTCAAGCTGACTCCGCGCCTGCAACAGGCCATCACGCTGCTTCAGCTCTCGTCCATGGACCTGGAGACCGAAATCCGGCAGACACTGGAAACGAATCCCTTCCTGGAAGAGACCGAAGGCCCGGCCCCGGGGATTAGCGCCGACGCGGCCGGCGAGTCGTCGGGCGGCGATGCCGTCGAATACGGCAACGCCGGCACGAACCCGGACGACTACGCGGACACCGCCGGCAACGGCGCCGACGAGCCGCTCGGCCATCGCGACGCCGGCGAGTCGCCCACGCTGATGACGAGCGCCCGCGAAAGCTTCGACGCTTCCGCGCTGCTCGACAACCTGACGGGCGATGCCACGGTGGCCGAGTACCTGCGCGACCAGATTCGCATCGCGCCGCTCGACGAGCGCCAGTCGCTGATCGCCTCGGCAATCGTGGAGAACATCAACGAGGACGGGTACCTCGAAGCCGATATAGAGGAGCTTGTCGCATTGCTCGCCGAGGCCGGGGACATTACCGCCGAGGAGATCGAGCACGTCCTCAGGATCGTGCAGTCCATGGACCCGCCGGGCATCGGCGCCCGGGACCTGCGCGAATGCCTGCTGCTGCAGCTGGACGCCGGCGCGAGCACCACTGCCGTCGAGCACGCTCGCCGCGTCATCGAAAGCGGGTTCGACGCCCTGTCCCGGCGCGACGCCGCCGCGCTCCGACGGAACCTGTCGCTGCGGGAGAACGAGCTGGCCGACGCGCTCGCGGTCATTCGCGGACTCGACCCTCGTCCCGCGGCCCGCCTGGACAGCTCGGTGCCGCCGTACGTGGTCCCGGACCTCGTGGTGCGCCGTACCGAGGACGGCTGGCAGGTGGTACTCAACGAAGACGCACACAGCAAGCTCGCCATCAGCCCGTCCAGCAAGACCTACCTGTCCGCCGAGAGCAATCGCGAGGACACGCTGTACTTTCGCCAGCGTTACCAGGAGGCCAAGTGGTTCCTGCAAAGCCTCAAGCAGCGCAATGAAACCATCGTCCGGGTGGCACGCGAGATCATGCGCCACCAGGAAGGTTTCCTGGAGCACGGCGAACGCGAGATGAAGCCGCTGACGCTGCGCCAGGTGGCCGAGGTGCTGAACCTGCACGAATCGACCGTCTCCCGGGCCACCAGCGGCAAGTACATCCTGTCGCCTCGCGGCACGCACGAGCTGAAATATTTTTTTTCGTCGCACCTGTCGAGCGACCAGGGCGACGCGTTGTCATCCACGGCGATCCAGGCGCAGATTCGCGCACTGATCGCTCGCGAGCCCGACAACAAGCCGATCTCGGACCAGAAAATCGCCGACCACTTCAAGGCGAAGGGTATTACGGTCGCGCGGCGTACCGTCGCCAAGTATCGTGAACAAATGCATATCCCTCCCTCCAGCCAGAGGAAGGGCAGTTTGTAATCAACGCACTCGAATAGAGGTTTTAAGATGCAGATCTCAATCAGCGGCCAACACCTGGACGTCACCCCGGCACTGCGCGAGCACGTCGAGGAGAAACTCGACAAGATCATCCGCCATTTCGACAACGTGACCAACACCCACATCGTGCTGCAAGTGGAGAAAAACCGGCACAAGGCGGAAGCGAACATCAATGCCACGGGCGTCCAGTTTCACGCCGCCGCTGAAGCGGACGACATGTACGCGGCCATCGATGCGATGACCAGCAAGCTCGATCGCCAGGTTCGAAAACACAAGGGCAAAGTCAGCGATCATCATTCGGAAAACACCGCCAAATCGCAGGCCTGACTCATGCAACCTTCAACCGATTTCCAGCCGCGGCGTTCGATCGCGGGCGAGGGCTTCCTGTCGCAATTCGTCTCGCGAGAGCGCGTGCGTACCGGTGTCCACCTGTCCAGCAAGAAGCGCCTGATCGAAGAGGTGGCCGACCTGCTCAGCTCGTATTCGAGCGAGTTGGACCGCGACACCGTCTACCAGATTCTCAACCAGCGCGAGCGTCTCGGCAGCACCGGCATCGGCGAGGGCTTCGCCATACCGCACGGCCGTATCAACGGCATCGACCAACCGATCATCTGCGCCATACTGCTCGAGCAAGGCCTGGATTTCGATTCCATCGACAACCTTCCGGTTCGCTGCGTGGTCGGACTGCTGGTTCCGGCCGATGCGAACCAGACCCACCTGCAAATTCTCTCGAGGCTGGCCAAGGCCTTCAGCCGACCCGAGATCCGGCAGCGGATCATGGCATGTCGCGACGACGCCGAGTTTTTCCAGGCGATCAACGACCTGGACTGACGCGGCGGCGCGGTCGATGAACGCCGCGCGCCAACCGGTCACCATTGCCGAGGCCTTCCACGGCAAGGCAGATCGCCTCGGCCTCGTGCTCGACGCCGGCGCCAATGGACTCGGCCGGGCACTCGAGCGGGCGCCCGCGCTGTCCTCGCCAGTCGAATTCGTCGACTACCTCGATCTCGACCACCCGACGGTGGTTCAGATCATCGACCCCGATCGTCACGTCGCGCTGACCGAACCCGCGGACGATCGAGCGCGGCAGGTCTGGCGCGTACTCGAGAACGGCGAGATCGCCGTGATCGTCATCAGCGACGACCGGCGCGCCCCGGGCTGGCTCATGGACCTCTGCAACCAGACGGGGGTCTGCCTCTACCACTCCGCGTTGTCCCACTCACAGCTCTTCGAGCGGTTGCAACATCGCGCCGCGCGAAAGCTCATCCAGCAAACCAGCCTTCACGGCGTTTTTCTCTCGATTCGCAATGTGGGCGTGCTGATAACGGGCCCGAGCGGTATCGGAAAGAGCGAAGTGGCGCTGGACCTGCTGGAGCGCGGCGCACGCCTGGTGGCGGACGACGTGGTCCAGGTCTACCGGTCGTCGCCGTTCAAGATCTCGGGCTATTGCTCCGAGTTGATCCGGGGATATCTCGAGGTGCGCGGACTGGGCATCCTGGACATCGCGGACATATACGGCAACACCGCCGTCATGGATTCGAGCCCCATCGACCTGATCGTCAACCTGGAACCGGAGAAGCCGGGTGTCGACAGCGACCTGGACCGGCTCACACCGCGTATCCGGCAATGCAACATCCTCGCCACCAGCGTACCGGAGATTTCGCTCCTGGTTGCCCCGGGACGCAATCTCGCCGTGCTGGTCGACGCCGCCGTGCGCACCCACATCCAGTTCCAGTTCGGCAAGGATCCGGTCAAGGCCTTCATCGACAAGCAACAAAAGCTGATCGAACGCCGCCAACGCGCGGGACTTGGCAACACCCGGGGGCCGGACGAAAGCTGAGCCGCCTGCCCGGCGCCGGCCGGGTATGAAGACCGTCACGCGATTTGCTGTAAACTGATGCGCTGCGACTGGCATCAATTCCCTTGGATCATTGTCACCTCCGCTCGACCAACCATGGCACAACCCGTTTTCCAACACGGCCTGCTGATCGTCAGCGGCCTGTCCGGCTCGGGCAAGACCGTGGCGCTCAATGCGCTCGAGGATCTCGGGTATTACTGCATCGACAACATGCCCGCGGTGCTCATTCCGCAGTTTGCGGAATTGACCTCGACACAGTTCGGCGAGTCGCGGGAGTTTCGCGTGGCGGTGAGCATCGACTCGCGCAACCGCTATTTTCTTTCCTCGCTGCCGGAGAGTCTCGACTCGCTAAAGGCGCTGGGCATCGACTACCGGATCATCTTTCTCGAAGCCGACGAAAAGGTACTGGTCAAGCGTTTCAGCGAGACGCGCCGCAAGCACCCGTTGACCGACAGCCATACACCGCTGGTGGACGGCATCCGGCTCGAGGCGGACCTCCTGGCGCCGCTGGCGGAGAATGCCGTGCGGCGCATCGACACGTCCCTGATGACGCCCCACGAACTCCGCCGCCTGGTGCGCGACGTCGCCGGTATCGAGACGTTCTCGGGTCTTGTGGTATTGTTCGAATCGTTCGGCTACAAGCACGGGACACCGCTGGACGCCGATTTCGTGTTCGACGTTCGCTGCCTGCCGAATCCGCACTGGAAAGAGGAACTCAAGCCCCTCACCGGGCTGGACGCGCCGGTCCGCGATTACCTGGACCGACAGCCGGCGGTGGGCGAAATGCTGGAGCACATTCGCGGCTTCATCGAACGCTGGCTGCCCGACTTCGAACAGGAGAACCGCAGCTACATCACCGTCGCGGTAGGCTGCACCGGCGGCCGGCACCGGTCCGTGTACCTGATCGAACGACTTCGCGATTATTTCGCGAAGAAGGACATTCACGTTCAGGTCTGGCACCGTGAACTATCCCTTACCCATTGACCGCGCGAAACAGTCCGCGCCCGAGAATCGAGTGAATACGCTTCACCATGCTGATTGAAAAACAGATCGAAGTCGTCAACAAGCTGGGCCTGCATGCGCGCGCGGCCGCAAAGCTGGTGAATACCGCCTCGGCATTCGAAAGCGAGGTGTGGATCGAATACAACGGCCAGTCGGTCAATGCCAAGAGCATCATGGGCCTGATGATGCTCGCCGCCGCGTGCGGCAGCGTGGTGTCGGTACGCATCGACGGCGACGACGCCGACGATGCCGACCAGGCGATCAGCCAACTGTTCGACCAGCGCTTCGGCGAGGACGAGTAATGCTTCTGCTCAATGGCACCGGCATCGGCGACATCGCGATCGGCAAGGCGCTGATACTCGATCGACGCGATGGCGAGATCAGCGTTCGTAACCTGGCCGAGGACGACGTCGAACAGGAGGTTTCACGCTTTACCGCCGCGGTCGCGCGCGCGCGTCGCCGCCTCGAGAGCATGCGCGACGAGTTGCCCGAAAGCGCGCCGCCGGAGTTGGCCGCTTTCCTGGGCGCCCACGTGCTGATGCTCGAGGATCCGCTGCTCATCGACCAGACGGCCGGCACCATTCGCCGCGAGCGAATCAACGCGGAGGCCGCCCTGCACCGCCAGGAGATGCGGCTCAAGGAAGTTTTCGACAACATCAACGACGACTACCTGCGCACCAAGAAGAACGACATCGGCCAGGTCGTCGAACGGGTTCAGGCCGAGTTGTCGACGAAATCGAGCCAATTGCTGGCGCTGGACGACGATCTCGCCGACCGCATCATCGTGGTCAACGATCTGACGCCCGCCGATACGGTGCATTTCCGCGACAAGCACATGGCCGGCTTTATCACCAACCTCGGCGGACCGATTTCGCATACCGCCATTCTGGCGCGCGGCCTGCGCCTGCCGGCGGTCGTCGGGCTGCACGGCGCCAGCCGCATGATCCAGGAGAACGACACCGTCATCATCGACGGTGGCTCCGGCACGGTGGTGATCGCGCCGGACGAAGGCATACTCGCCCAATACGAGACGCGACAGCACCGCGCTCGCCGGCACGCGCTCGGACTGGAATCGCTGCGCGACGTGCCGAGCAGCAGCGAGGACGGCGTTCGCGTATCGCTGCTGGCCAACGTCGAACTGCCCGAGGACATCGCCGCGGCAGTCAATGCCAAGGCGGACGGCGTGGGGCTTTATCGCACCGAGTTCATGTTCATGAACCGCGAGGCACCCGACGAGGAGGAGCAGTACAACGCGTACAGCGACGCCGCCAGGCGGATCGCGGGGCCGGTCACCATCCGCACCCTGGACCTGGGCGCCGACAAGCAGGTCGACGGCGGTCGCGCCGACGCCAACTCCGCGGTGAACCCCGCGCTCGGCCTGCGCGCCGTCCGCCTGTGCCTGACCAACCCGGGCGTTTTCATTCCGCAACTGCGCGCCATCCTGCGTGCCTCGGTGCACGGTGACGTGCGCATCATGATTCCCATGATATCCAGCCTCAACGAGCTCGAGCAGGTGCTGGAACTGGTGCGTGAGGTCAAGAACGCGCTGTCGCGCGAGTGCATCGCCTTCAAGCCGGACGTACCCATCGGCGGCATGATCGAGGTACCCGCCGCGGCGGTGGCCGCGGACCTGTTCGCGCGCAAGCTCGACTTCCTTTCCCTCGGCACCAACGACCTGATCCAGTATACGCTGGCCATCGACCGCGTCGACGACGAGGTCAACTATCTTTACGACCCGATGCACCCGGCGGTGCTGCGCCTGATACGCCACACCATCGAGGCGGGCGAAAACAACAACATCCCGGTGTCGATGTGCGGCGAGATGGCGGGCGATCCGGCCTACACGCGACTGCTGCTCGGACTGGGTCTGCGCGAGTTCAGCATGGATCCGGCGACGCTGCTCTCCGTCAAGCGGGAGGTACTGCGCACGCGCGTCACCCCGGTGACCAGCGCCGCGCGCGAATCGCTTTTCGACAGCGACACCGCGCGCCTGCGATCGCTGCTCGGCGGTGCCACGCTACACTGAGGCCGCCGTTGCCGTCCCGACACATGAAGCGATTGGCGCGCGCGTAATGCCCGGCGCCGTGTTCGACCTGCATGCGGCACGCCGCGCGCGCTCTGTGTGCCGGGCCCGGGCGGCGATCGTTGCCTGTACACTACTCGTCGCCGGCTGCGCGTCGCCGGTGCGCGTCGTGCAATCACCCTCGGCTCTCGATGCAGGCGACGACGAGGCGATCATGCTCGCGGGTATCGTGGTGCGTTCGCTGGACCCGCGCGTGGACGAGGCATCGCTCGTTTGTCGGGAAGCCGGCGGCGGTCCGCGCTTCGTCTGCGCGGGGCCGGTCACCGCGAACGAGGAACACACGGTCGCCAGCGCCGACGAGCACGGTTACGGTCTCGGTACGGCCAGCGCGCACGTGCTGCCCGCCGGCCGGTATCGTATCGACTCGGTTCGTTACACGACCGTCATCGGTCGAACGTTCGAGGCCGGTGCCGCCGAGCCCGTGCACGAATCCCACGAACTGCCCATCGACACCCCGCTGAGTTTCGATATCACGCCGGGTTCAGGCTACCTCGGCCGATTGACCGTCGACATCGCCCACGACCACCTGTACCGGCCGGCAGTGGCATCCGTGGAAATCTCGGCGTCATTCGAAGAGGATCTCGGGCGCCTCCCGGCGACACTGCGCGACGTCGCCCGAGACCGGTTCACGCGGTCCTCACCGCTTCTCGATTCGGTGCGCCACACGTTGGACGACTACGTCGCGGTGGGCGAGTGGGCGGGGGTCGATCACGAAGTCGAGGTCGAGGGCTGCGACGGCCTGGTCGACGACGGCCTGCTGACGGTAAGGACGCAGCGCGGCCACCCGCCCTTTCCGTCGAACGCCTTCTCTACTGCCATGGCCTGCATTCTCGCGCGATTCATGGACGCAAACGGGTACGTTGATTTTCGCCAGAGCGGTTCGCTCGTTACCCGCCGGTTCGGCGGTCTCGAGGACATGGCGCTGTTGCAGTTTCCGGTCGAATTCCGCTGACGTCAGCGCTTCAAGTGCCGCGTCAACCGAACCTCGAGGCGATCCCACGCCAGCCGGAGCGTCTCCACCATCAACAGGTACATGACCGCCGCCCACAGGTAGGTCTGGAAATCGAACGAACGCGAAAAGGCGCGGCGGGTTTCCCCCATGAGATCGTAGACGGTAATGATCGCCACGATTGCCGAACCCTTGATCATCAGAATGATCTCGTTGCCGTAGGGGCGAAGCGCGACGATCAGCGCCTGGGGCATGACGATCTTGCGAAAAATTACCCATTTCGAAATACCGAGCGCCGCGCCGCCCTCGAATTGACCGCGCGGCACGCTCTGGATGGCGCCGCGCAGGATCTCCGCCTGGTAGGCCGCCGTGTTTAGCGTGAACGCGAAAGCGGCACAGTTCCAGGCATCTCGAAAGAACGACCACAATCCCACCGCGTCAAGCTGTTCGCGAAAGGAGCCCAGGCCGTAGTACACCAGGAACGCCTGCGCGAGGAGCGGCGTACCGCGAAAGAAGTAGACGTAGGCGTATGACAATGCCGCCACCAGGCGGTTCTTCGACATGCGGCCGAAGGCGATCGGCACCGACACCACGGCGCCGCACAGAAGCGAGGTGCCGACCAGCCCCAGCGTCACACCCAGCCCCGAGATCATCCTCGGTCCGTAGCGCGCCACGAGGTCGGGATTCCAGGCGACGACCAGGTACCACGCCAGCGACACGCCGAGGAAAATCCAGAACCCCATCAACAAGTGGCCGGCAATGCGCTCGCGCGACCAGGTTCGCGGCGGCGGCTTGGGCGGAACGCGCTCGGCGATCCTGCTCTCGGCGTGGGATCCGTTCACCGGGCTTCGGCCTCCTTGCCTGTCCATCGCTCGATGGCGGTGAAGGCAAGGGAAGACAACATGGCCAGCGCCAGGTACAGCAGGCAGGCAATGCCGAAGAACAGGAACGCCTCCTTGGTTACCCGCGCGGCGATGCCGCTTTGGCGAATGATGTCAGACAGGCCGATAACCGATACCAGGGCGGTGTCCTTGAGCAGAATCAGCCACAGGTTGGACAATCCGGGAAGGGCGATGCGGATGAGCTGCGGGAGGATGACCAGGCGCATGGTGTGCCACCTGCTCAGCCCCATCGCGTAGCCGCCCTCGTACTGGCCGTGGGGAATGGCGCGAAACGCCGACAGGAACACTTCGCTGGCGAAGGAGGAAAACACCACGCCGAGCGCCACCATGCCGGCGACGAAGCTGTTGATCTCCACCGACGCCTGCGGATCGAACAGCCGAACGAACTGCTGGATGCCGATCTGCGCCCCGTAGTAGACCAGGAACAGGGTCAGCAGCTCGGGCAGGCCGCGGAAAATCGTGGTGTAGATATTCGCCGCCAACCGCATGGACGGCTCGGTCGACTGCTTTGCCAGGGCGATGAAGAAACCCAGCACCAGGCCGAGCGGAAGCGTGGCCAAGGCCAGGGACACGGTGACGCCGACCCCGGAAGCGATGTCGTCGCCCCAGCCCTCGGGACCGAAGCTGACCAGGGTCAGCAGGTCATCCATCGTCGCCTCGGCGTCGAGGGGTGCCCATGCCCGGTGCTACGGCGGCGACGCGCGCCACCGCAGCATCGGATACGTCTGCGATCACTCGCCGTAAGCGTCGAAACTGAAGTACTTGTCGTTGATTTCCTTGTACTTGCCGTTTGCGCGAATGGCCTTGATGGCGGCGGAGAGCTTGTCGGCCAGGTCCTCCTCGCCCTTGCGCACCGCGATGCCCGCACCGAGTCCGTGGATCTCCGGAACCGGCTTGATCGTGCCGGCGATCTTGCAACATGCGCCGTCGTCGGTGGCAAGCCATTCCTGCAGCACGATGATGTCGTCGACCACGGCGTCCAGGCGACCGTTCACGATGTCCAGCTTGTATTCGTCGGCGGTCGGATACTGCTTGATGTCGCTGTCGGTGTAGGTGGCCTCGGCGTAGTTCGAATGGGTGGTCGAACCCTGCACGCCGATCACCTTGCCCGCCAGGTCGGCGGCGGCGCTGCCGCCGATGTCCGAATCCTTGGGCACCGCCACGGCCGGCGGCGTGTTGTAGTACTTCTCGCTGAACGAGACCTTCTCCATGCGCTCCTCGGTGATCGACATGGAGGCGATGATGGCGTCGAACTTGCCGGCCTGAAGCGCCGGGATGATGCCGTCCCAGTCCTGGGTGACGAACTCGCACTCGGCGTTCATCTCCTCGCACAGGGCGCGGGCAATGTCGATGTCGAAGCCTACGAGTGAGCCGTCGGCCTCCAGGTTGTTGAACGGCGGGTAGGCGCCCTCGGTGCCAATCTTCAGCTTCATGTCCTGAGCGCTTGCAGTGCCCGTCGCCATTGCCAGCGCGGCCGCCACGGCGACCAGGGTCGTACGCTTGATCATTTGTAGAGTTCTCCTCTTGACTGCTTGGTCTTGGACGGGCGGGAGCGACGCCCGCCCGCAAACAGGGACGGGACGCCATCCCCGAACCCCGGTTCGGATAATCCCACTTATGTCGGCGAAAAAGCAACCGCGCCGGGTGCTCCCCGGCTGTTCGCGGACCCGCCGATTTACCTGCGATTTCAGGCTCGCTTCAGCGTCGCGCGCAACACTCGACGCCGGTATATCCCGGATCGATCTCAATGCATCGCGTACCGCTTCGCGAACACGGCCAACACAAGGCCGACCTGGATTTCGGCGACATCAACCGCGCAATCCGCATTCGGCCCGGCGTGGTTTCCATCACGCCCTGCTTCGACGCGAGGCGCGCGCGGGTCGCTCGCTTCATCGAATCGACCTATCGCGACGCCTACGGGGCGCGGATGCGGGTTGCTTATCCCCACCTCATCAGCATCCGCGATGCCGGCGGCCGGCTGCTCGCGGCCGCCGGGTTTCGGTTTGCCGCCGACGAACCCCTGTTCGTCGAGCGATACATGGACGCACCGGCGGAATCCGTTCTCGACACGCCCCGAGAACGGATCGCCGAATGCGGCAATCTCGCATCGCGCGGCGGGGGCGCTTCGATCTACCTGTTTGCCGCCCTGGCCGCGTGGCTGGACGACGTGAACATCGATCGCGTCGTCGTCACAAGCACCGCTTCGCTGTCACGCCGATTCGAGCGCCTGGGCCTCGAACCGCACCGCCTGTGCGCCGCCGATCCGAAGCGCATACCTGACGCCGAACTCACCTGGGGCAGCTACTACGAAGCCCGCCCGTGGGTCGTGTCCGGCCGCGTCGAGCAGGCCGTGGCGCGGTTGCGCGGGCTATTCGGCACCCACTACTACCGTCGGCGGCCCCGGTTGTTTCCCATGTTTCACTTCGACGGCGCGCCATGCTGACGACCGGTCTGCTCGATGCGACGACGCGACATGCCGTCGATCGCCCGCACGCCGTGGCGGTGGTCGACGACGACGGCGAAACGACCTACGGCGAGCTGCGCGCGTTGGTGGACGATAGAGCGACGCTGCTCGCCGCCGGGCGAGTCAGGGTACTCGCCCTGGCGCTCGACAACGGCGCGGACTGGATCGCGTGGGACCTGGCCGCCGCTCGCGCCGGGATCGTGTGCGTGCCGCTGCCGCCGTTCTTCTCGGCGACGCAGCGGCGACACGTGCTGGCCGCCACGGGCGCCGACGCCATCGTCGACGATCACGGCATGCGGCGCCTCGAAGAAGCTGCAGTCGAGTTGCCGCCGGGCACCGCGAAGATCACGTTCACCTCCGGATCGACCGGCGAACCCAAGGGCGTCTGCCTGCCGCTCGAAGGACTCGAGCGGGTCGCCGCCTCGGTGGTGGAACGACTGGAGGGCGTCGAGCACGAGCGACACCTTGCGGCGTTGCCCATGGCGGTGCTGCTGGAGAACGTGGCCGGCGTCTATGGCGCGCTGCTGGCCGGCTGCCGCATCGAGGCGCCGGCCTGCGCCCACGCATGGACCGATCCGCGGGTCCTGCATGCGCGGCTGTCCCGCCATGGCGCGCACACCGTGATCCTGGTGCCGGAGTTGCTGCGGGGACTGACGGCATGCATCGCCGGCGGCGGTGAACCGCTGACGTCATTGCGGTTCGCCGCCGTGGGCGGCGCGCTAGTCGCCCCGCCCCTGCTGCGCCACGCCCGATCGCTGGGACTGCCGGCTTACCAGGGCTACGGGCTTTCCGAGTGCGGCTCGGTGGTGGCACTGAACACGCCCGGAGAGGACCATGACGGCAGCGTCGGAAAAGTGCTTCGCCATGTCGATCTCGAGATCGTCGACGGCGAAATCGTGGTCAACAACCCCGCGGCGCTCGGCTACCTCGGCGCGCCGCCGATGAATCGCCTGTTCACCGGAGATCTTGGCCGGATCGACGCCGACGGCCGCCTGACCGTCGACGGGCGTCGCAAGAACCTGATCATTACCTCCTACGGTCGCAACATCTCGCCCGAGTGGATCGAGTCGTTGCTGCTGGCGCGCGAGTCCATCGCCCAGGCCGTGGTGTGCGGCGACGACTGGCCGCGGCCCGGTGCGCTGATCGTCGCCGCGCCCGGGGCCGGAAGGATCGATCTTGCCGCCGGCATCGCGGCGGTCAACCGCGCCCTGCCCGGTTATGCCCGTATCGGCGGCTGGCTGGCAGTGGACGCGTTCACTGTCGAAAACGGCCTCGCGACCGGCACCGGTCGCGTGCGCCGCGAACGGATCATCAACCAATACATCGATCAACTGGAGTCGATCATGAACTCGCACACATTTTTCGATCGCCTTTGTGCCGAGACCGAGAAGGCACGAACGGCGCTGTACGCCGTGCCGCAAATCGTCGACGGCCTGGACGGCCGCATCAGCCGCGACACCTACGTCGCCTACCTCACGCAGGCGTATCACCACGTGCGCCACACCGTACCACTGCTCATGGCCATGGGTGCCCGCCTGGGTCCGGAAAGACGCGAGCTTCTGAACGCAGTGATCGACTACATCAACGAGGAAAAGGGACACGAGGAGTGGATCCTCGGCGATATCCGCAACGCCGGCGCAGACCCGGATGAGGCGCGACGCAGCGCGCCTCATCCGGCCACCGAAGCACTGATCGCCTACAACTACGACTACATCCAGCGCCGCAACCCGATCGGGTTCCTGGGCATGGTCTACATGCTGGAGAGCACGTCGACCGAGATCGCCGCGCGCGGCGCGGTGGCGATCCGGCAGTCCCTCGATCTACCGAACGACGCGGTGCTCTACCTGGCCTCGCACGGCATGCTTGACGAGAAGCACATGGCGTTTTTCGCGGACCTGGTCAACCGCATCACCGACCCGGTCGAACAGGAGGCGATCGTCGAGGTGGCTTGCACCACGTTCCACCTGTTCGCCAACGTAATGCGCGCGATTCCCCACGACGGCAAGGTGCGTGATGTCGCCTGAGGACCGTACGATCCTGGTGACCGGCGGCGGCGGCGGCATCGGCACGGCGCTCGTCGCCGCACTGACTGCCGCGGGCGGACGCGTCACCGTGGCGGACCGTACGCCCGATCGATGCCCCGCCGGCGCACGTCATGTCGTTGCCGATCTCGCCGAGCCGACGTCGGTCGCTTCGCTGGCGGCGTCGTTGCGCGCGGCGCCGCCGGATATCCTCGTCAACCTCGCGGGCATCAATGCGTTCGGCGCCTTCGACGAGATGCCCGTCGAACGCCTCGAGGCATTGATGCACGTCAACCTGCTGGCGCCGATGCGGCTCACCCGGGCGGTGCTGCCCGGCATGATCGCCCGCGGCACCGGTCAGGTGGTCAACGTCGGATCGGTCATCGGTTCCATCGCCCTGCCCTATTTCGGCGCCTACGCCGCCTCCAAGGCCGGACTGGCGCGCTTCAGCGAAGCGCTCCGGCGTGAGCTGGCGCCCCGCGGCATCGCCGTCACCCACGTCGCGCCGAGAACCGTACGCACCGCCATGAACGACGGTCCCATCGCCAGATTCAACCGGTTGTGCGGCGCGCGCGAGGATACGCCGGATCGGGTTGCCGGAATAATCGTCGACGCCATCGTGAACGACCGCGCCAACGTGACCATCGGCGCCCCGGAATTCCTGTTCACCCGGCTAAATGCCCTGTTTCCGGGCCTGGTGGACCGCGCCATGGCGAGAAGCCGGCGTCGCGCCGAGGAAGTTCTTTCCACCACCACGCCTTGGACAGGCACCGAATCATGAAACGACATGTCACCACGCTGCTCGCAGCGGCGTTCGTCATCGCGGCGGCACCATCCGCCGCCGCGGCCGACGCTATCGACGAGGACCTGGCGCCGATTCGCGCGCGCTGGGCGGAGATCACGTACCACGTGCCCGGAGACGACAACAAGGAGCGTGAATACGAACGCCTGGAAGCGGAATCGGCCTCGTTGGAGCGCGCGTACCCCGGCCGCGCCGAACCAAAGATCTGGCACGGCATCATCCTGTCCACGCACGCGGGCGTGCACGGCGGATTCGGGGCGTTGAAACTGGTCAAGCGGGCGCGGTCCCTGTTCGAGGCGGCGCTAGAGATCGACGAGACCGCCCTCGACGGTTCGGCGCATACCTCGTTGGGTTCGCTGTACTACCAGGTGCCCGGCTGGCCGCTGGCGTTCGGAGACGACGACAAGGCCGAGTCCCACCTCGAGCGCGCCCTGGCGATCAATCCGGACGGCATCGATCCCAATTACTTCTACGCCGAC
Source organism: Gammaproteobacteria bacterium (assembly GCA_030429665.1). Lineage (GTDB taxonomy): Bacteria > Pseudomonadota > Gammaproteobacteria > Arenicellales > CAJQKF01 > BQJD01. The sequence goes on from JAUIEZ010000045.1 coordinate 16,857, forward strand.
TTCCTCTACGAACAGGGCCGCTACGACGAGGCCCGCCGCGCCCTCGCCCGGGCGCTGGAGGCGCCGCCGCGTCCCGGACGCGAACTGGCCGACGCCGGGCGGCGACAGGAGGCGCGCGCGCTTCTCGACAAGGTACGGCGCGAAAGCGGAAGCTGACGGCGGGGAGTTAGAATAGGGTTGCGCGCCCCTTGAGACACCCGACACCGGTTCACATGCGAATACTCCTGGTCGAAGACGATCCCAATCTCGGTTGGGCGACGGCCGACGGCCTGCGCGCCTCCTTTGCCGTCGATTGGGTGAAGAGCGCCGAGCAGGCCGAAGCCGCGCTCGCCTCGACGACCTACGATCTCGTCGTGCTCGACATCGTGCTGCCCGGAAAATCGGGACTCGACCTGTTGCGCGACCTTCGCTCCGCGCGGGACACCGTGCCGGTCATCCTGCTCACCGCGCGCGACGCGGTAAGCCACCGGATAGAGGGCCTCAATACCGGCGCGGACGACTATCTGGTCAAACCTTTCGACCTGGACGAGTTGACCGCCCGTTGCACCGCGCTGATGCGGCGCGCCGGCGGTCGCGCCGACAACGTGATCGAATGCGGCGACGTCATCTTCGACGTCGTCAGCCGTGACGTGATAAGGGGCGGCCATACCGTTCCGCTTTCCGGTCGTGAGCGCGACATACTGCACGTGCTCATGACCAATGCCGGGCGCGCGGTAAGCAAGTCCAGGATCGAAGGCCACATCTACGATTGGTCGAGCGAGCTCATCGAGAGCAATACCATCGAGGTGCACATATCCTCGCTGCGCCGCAAGCTCGGCCGAGATTTCATCGAGACCATCCGCGGCGTCGGTTACATGGTTCCCCGGTGTCGCGAACAGGCTACTCGCTGAGATGGCGCATCGTCGCCCTGGTCTCGGTCCTGGTTCTCCTGCTGGGGCTGGTGATCGGTGCGCTCGCGCTGGTGGGATCATGGCACGAGATCGAGGAAGTCTACGATGCGCAGTTGATCCATGCCGCCAAGGTGCTGCGTCAACTGACTGCGCACGAACTCGCCGAACACGAGAACGGCGCCGTCGATCTCATCCCCGATACACCCGATCTCGGCTACAAGTACGAGCAGAACATCGCCTTTCGGATCTGGCGCGACGGCGAGCCGGTGACGCGCTCGACCAATGCCATCGCGTTCGGCGACCTGCATGCGCCGCCCGGACTCTCCGACCAGTCCATCAACGGTGACAAGTGGCGGTTCTTCGTCTACGTCGACACGAATTCGGCGATCACCGTCGAGACCGCCGAAAAATACGCGATCCGCTACGAGCTCGTCGGCTACCTGCTGCTGGGGTTGCTGATTCCCGCCAGCGCATTCGTTCCCGCGGTTCTGCTCGCGGTGTGGTTCGGAACCAGCCGTGGGCTGCGTCCGCTGGCGAACCTGTCCGGGAACGTGGACCGGCGCGACATCAATGATCTGAGCAGCATCGAGGCCGAGCACGTACCACGCGAGATCGACAGCCTCGTGCGGGCGTTGAACCGGTTGTTCAAGCGCCTGGACGAGGCGCTCGTACGCGAGCGCGACTTCACGGACAACGCCGCCCACGAGTTGCGAACACCCCTGGCGGCGATCAAGACGCAGGCGCAGGCGTTGCGTGCGCGCATCGGCGACGCGCCGCAATGCCGGGAGAGCCTCGCCAACCTCGCGGCCTCGATCGACCGGGCAACCAACCTGGTCGACAAGCTACTGGCCTTCTCCCGCCTGCAGAAGGAGGCGCTGCGTCGAGAGCCGGTGTCGCTGGCGCCGCTTCTTGCCATCATCGTGGAGGAGGCCCGATCGAACGCGGCGGCCAGGGGACAGTCGCTGATCCTCGACGCGGAAACCGACGTCGTCGTGGAAGGCGACATCGACGCGCTGGCCATGATGGTGCGCAACCTGGTGGACAATGCCATCAAGTACACGCCCGACGCCGGCACCATCCGCGTGACGCTGCGCTCCGACGGGACTGGACGCTCGATCGAAGTGCGCGACAACGGCCCGGGCATCAGCGACGAGAACAAGGAACGGGTGCTCGAACGGTTCTATCGCGTGGCGGGCGCCGACAATCCGGGCAGCGGGCTCGGGCTTGCCATCGCCCGGTGGATAGCCGAATGCCACCGGGCGACGCTGTCGCTGTCGGACGCGAAGCCGAGCGGCCTGGCCTGCACGATCAGGTTCCAAGGGACGTGATCGCCACGCCGCGGCGCGTACGGCCGCGACGTCATCCCTCCCGCTCGAGCCGTCCCGCCTTTTCGAGAACCATCGATTCCAGTTCCGCCTTGTACGCCTTCACGCGGTCGCGAAGCGCGTCGTCACCGGTACCGAGGATCTGCGCCGCCAGAAGGCCCGCGTTGGCCGCGTTGTCTATGGCGACCGTCGCCACCGGAACGCCCGCCGGCATTTGCACGATGGACAGCAGCGCGTCCTGTCCATTGAAAGCGGTGACGTTGACCGGCACGCCGATGACCGGCAGCGGCGTGATTGCCGCCACCATGCCCGGCAGGTGCGCCGCGCCGCCGGCGCCGGCGATGATGACGCGCACACCCCGCGACTCGGCGTTGCTGGCGTAGTCGAAGAGCCTCGCGGGCGTTCGATGCGCCGAAACGATGGTGATCTCGTACTCGACGCCGAGCTTTTCGAGCATCTCGGCGGCCTTGCGCATGATGGCGAGATCGGAGTCCGAGCCCATGATGATGGAAACCGGCGCCGTGGGCATGATGGAAAACTCCCGTTTCGTCAGTTGCTGGTTGCCGCGGCCGAATCGCGACCGCGAATCTTGAGGACTTCGCGTACCCGGCGCGCCTTGTCGACGGCGCCTTCCCGGGTGTCGTCAAGCACGGTGACGTGACCCATCTTGCGATGGGGTCGGCAGTCGGCCTTGCCGTAGAGGTGAATGTGCACGTCGTCGATGGCAAGCGCCTCGGCCTCGCCCTCGAGGATGGGCGGTCCGGCATGGCCGGGCTCGCCGAGCAGGTTGATCATCGCCGCCGGACGCCGTTGCGCGGTATCGCCGAGCGGCAGCCCCATCACCGCGCGCACGTGCTGCTCGAACTGCGAGGTGTGACAGGCGTCGATGGTGAAGTGACCGCTGTTGTGCGTGCGCGGCGAAACCTCGTTGACCAGCAATGCGCCGTCGGCCGTCATGAAGAGCTCGACGGCGAACACCCCGACGTCGTCGAACGCCTCGATGGTTCGACGGGCGAGCGCCACCGCCTCGTCGGCCACGGCCGCCGGGACGTCCGCCGGAGCAATCAGCATCTCCAACTGATTGGTGCTCTCGCCGAGGGTCATGTCGACCACGGGATAACAGCGCACTTCGCCGTCGATACCGCGCGCGCCGACCACGGCCAGTTCCTTTGCCGCGGGCACGAAGGACTCCAGCAGGCTGGGCCCCCGGAGCAGCGCGTCGAGGTCGCTCGCGGCACGGATGATGTGCACGCCGCGCCCGTCGTAGCCTCCGCGCTGAAGCTTCTGCACCGACGGCAAGCCGAATTCCCGCACCGCGCGCCGTTCGGGCCGCTCCATGGGCACGAACTCGCTCGTCGGCAGGCCTCGATCGCGCAGGAACTGCTTCTGGTGCAGCTTGTTCTGGATCGTCGCGAGCGTTTCCGGCCGCGGGCGGATCACGTGACCGCGTGCCTGGAGCGCGGCCAGCGCGCCGGCGTCGGTCGACTCGATCTCGATGGTGGTAACGTTCGCGTCGTCGACCAGCGCACCGAGCGCGTCGGCGTCGAACAACGTGCCTTGAACGTGACGGGCGCCCACCTGCACCGCCGGCGCGTCGGCGAGCGGATCGAGCACAACGCATTCGACACCGAGTTCGGCGGCCGCCTGCACCAGCATGCGGCCGAGCTGGCCCCCGCCCACGATGCCCAGCACCCCCGGGGCGGTGGCGGCCGAACGATCCGTTACCGGTCCTGTGGCAGTCATTGATGGTTGAGCAATTGGGTTGAATGCGCGAGTATAACGTCCGAAGGGTCGTTCGCATTCATCGCACCGCACCACGGCGACCAGAGGCGCGGCCACGTTTCATGTATTTTCCCTCGCATCCTTAGCCCATGAGTTCCTGTTCCGAAAGCGAACCGTTCGCACTGCAGGTGCTGGGCGACAGCATGACGCCCGAGTTTCCGGACCGGGCGATCATCATCGTGGAACCGTCCGGGGTGGTCGAGGACGGCAACTACGTCGTCGCCCACCACGACGACGGCGTCATCCTCAGGCAATTGCGCATCGACGATCGGGGCTGGCGGCTGGTGGCATTGAACGACGGCTACGCGGACATCCCCATCTCCGGTATCGAACAGATCCGCGGCCGTGTCGTCCAGCGCGCCGGCCGTCGCCGCAGCGCGCGAAAGACCTACGTTTGACCCCGCCCCGGACAGGTCGCGTCGCGCCCGGTCGACTAGGCGCGGGTCGCCTCGGCGCCGCCGGCCATGCGCACCCGAAGCGCCAGGTCGTTGCGCGAGTCGGCGTTTTCCAGCGCGTCCTCCAGCGTGATCTTGCCATCGACGTACAGCTGGTAAAGCGCCTGGTCGAAGGTCTGCATGCCCTGGTCGGTGTTCTTGCCCATGATGTTCTTGATTTCCGGGATATTGCCCTCGGAAATAAGCTGGGCGATGTAGGGCGTGTTGAGCATGACTTCCACCGCGACCACGCGCTTTTGCCGGTCCTTGGTGGGAATCAGTCGCTGGGAGACGATGCCGCGCAGGTTCAATGACAGGTCCATCAACAGTTGTCGATGCGCCGAGTCGGGGAAAAAATTGATGATGCGGTCGAGCGTCTGGTTGGCGTTGTTCGAGTGCAGCGTCGACAGGCACAAGTGGCCGGTCTCGGCGTACTTGATGGCGTTCTCCATGGTCTCACGGTCGCGGATCTCGCCGATCAGGATGACGTCGGGCGCCTCGCGCAGGGCGTTGATCAGCGCGTTGTGATAGTTATGGGTGTCGAAGCCGATCTCGCGCTGGTTCACCACGCTGCGCTTGTGGCGATGCAGGAACTCGATGGGATCCTCGATGGTGAGAATGTGGCCGGTCGCGTTCGTGTTTCGATAGTCGATCATCGCCGCCAGGGAGGTTGATTTTCCCGAACCGGTCGAACCCACCATCAGCACCAGTCCGCGCTTGATCATGGCGAAGTTCTTGAGCACCTGCGGCAGGCCGAGTTCCTCGATGGTGGGGATCTCGCTCTTCACGTAGCGAATCACCATCGAGACCTCGCCCCGCTGGCGAAAAATATTCACGCGAAAGCGCCCGACACCGGATACCGACAGGCCGAGATTCATCTCCATGTCGCGCTCGAAGTCGGAGAGCTGCCGGTCGTTCATCATCTGGTAGGCGATCTGCTTGACCTGGCCCGGGGCGAGCACCGATTCACCGATCGGCATGCACTGCCCCTCGATCTTGATGATGACCTTGCTGCCGGTTGAAAAATAAAGATCCGAGGCCTGCTTCTTCACCATGAGCTGCAGGTAAGGTGAGATATCCGTCGACATGACCACTCCGCTTAGATTGACCGGTTCAGGGGTTTCCGGGAAACGGGCGGCGTTCCCGACCCCGATTGATCGCTACGTTTCGCCCTTGCTGCAAAGGCCCTTTTCCACCGCCATGACCGCTGCCTCCACGCGCGAGTGTACGCCGAGCTTGCGCAGGATCGCCTTGACGTGCAGCTTGACCGTTCCGTCCGAGATATTCAGGTTTCGGGCAATGACCTTGTTGCTTTGCCCCTCCGACAGGTGACACAGGATTTCCATTTCGCGAGGCGTCAACTCGTTGAACGGCGCCGCAGGCTCGCGGCGCTCGCCCTGGTGGCCGTGCTTGACCAGGTTGGCCAGCGCGCCGGTCAGCCCCGGTGCCACGACCGTCTTGCCGCCGACGATGTCCTGGAGGGCGACCACGAGATCGTCCGGCTCCATGTCCTTCAGCAGGTAGCCGCGTGCCCCGCTTTTCAGGCACTCGGCGAGGTCCGCCTCGTCGCTGCTGGTCGTGAGCATGACCACCGGCAAGTCGGGGTACTCGCGCGTGAACTGGCGCAGCACCTCGATGCCCGACATGTCCGGCATCCGCAGGTCGAGAAGCACGACGTCCGGCGAGTGCGCCTCGACCAGCTCCACGCCGCCCAATGGTTCACCGACCGCGGCCACGACCTTTATACCCCGGCGCTCGAGCAGGCCTTCGAGCCCGACGCGGAACAGGGCGTGGTCGTCGATGAGCAATACGTTCATTATCTACGGATTCGTCGCCGCCTGTGTCGCCCCGCCCGCAACGCGCGGGGCATTGTTGCCGAAGGAGAGCTCGATGCGCGTCCCTTCGCCGGCTTCGCTTTCCACCTTGAGTTCGCCGCCGATGGCCGCGGCCCTTTCACGCATGATAGACAAGCCGAAGTGATCGTCAAGTGAATCCGGCCAACCGTCGCCGCCGAAACCTTCGCCGTCATCCTCGATCAGCAGCCGGTAGGCGGGCCCGTCGCGATTCAGCAGCACCCGCACGTTCTCGGCCCGGCTGTGCTTGCGAATGTTCGACAACGCCTCCTGGACGATGCGCACGACGTGCACTTCCCACTCCTCGGGCAGCTCGATTTCGTCCCACTGGTTCTGGAAAAACGTCTGGATACGGGATTCCTTGCGAAAACGCGAAACCGCCGCGGAAATGGCGGGAATCAAGCCGCGCCGGTGCACCGGCGCGCGAAAGTGCCGGATCAACTCGCGAAGCTCCGTATTGGCCTCCTCCAGGCTCGACTCGATACGTTCCATCTCGGTCCACACCGCCGACTCGTCGTTCCGGTGCAGGGTATCGTCGAGCACCCGTATCTGAAACCGCAAACTGGCGAGCGTCTGCGCCAGCGAATCGTGCAGTTCGTTGGCGAGCATGGCGCGTTCCTGCATGCGCGGCAGCAGGTGTGCCTCGTAGTCGAGACGTGCCTTCTCCACGGCGACGCCGAGCTGTCGGCCGATGCTGACCAGCAGCTCGCGCAGCTCCTCGGACTCGTCCAGCCGACCGCGCTCGACGAACAACAGGTACACGCCTTTCACTTGGTCGAGGTACTGCAGCCTCACGATCATGAGCTGCAGACCCGCCAGCTCCGGCGGCACCGATTCGCCGTGCTGCCGCAGGCGTGCCTTGACTTCGTCGATGTCGAGGTTGGCGTCGATATCGAATAGGGCCGGATGGGAGCCCGCCGCCTGCTCCACGCGCAGGAGCGGCCCGTCCAGGTTGAGGCCGGCCACCGCGCGTATCGAACCGTCGGCGTCGCGCAGGCGCACGCTCGCGGCGCGGGCGCCGACGACGTCAGCCAGCGTGTACAGGAATCGCGCGGTCAACTGCTCAACCTCGGTGGCGTTGTTGACGCCGCTGGCGACGTCGAACAGCAGCTGCAGGGAACGCGACTTTCGCTCGATGTCGGTCTTCTGGTTCTCGAGTTCGCGTTCCTTGTCCAGCGCCAGCGCTTCGAGCCACTCGGCCGCGCGATTGATATCGTCCACCGGGCCGGCCAGTTCGTCGTCGCCACCGCCCCGGATGCGCGCCGACAGGTTTCCCTGGCGAATCTCGGCGGCCCAGCACGCCATTCGCGACAGCGGTTCGTAAAGGCAGGTCCTGACGCAGTCGACGGCGAAGTAAACGAGCACGCCGATACCGGCCAGAAGCGCCACCATGACGGCGAACGCGGCGGTCCCCACGTCTTCCGCGCGCCACAGGTAATACCCCAACGCCGCGACGGCGGCCAGCGCGCCGGATAGCGCCGCGGCGAACCAGCGCAAATGGCGGGACAGGCGGCCGGGCATCCCGAACATCGAGCGCGAACGGTGCCGCGGCGAGCTTCTCCGGGCCTCGATCATGACAAAAGTGGACCTCCTGCTAGTTAACGCAATTGTAATTGAAGCGGCGCCGCGACGTACGCACCGGCGTTCGCGGCGCGACCTTGTCGCGACGATCGCGAATCCTGTCTCAAAAAATGACTGCGCGAACCAATCCGGAACTGGCAGAATCACGCATTCGGTCAGCCCCTCCGCCCAGGCCAAACACCGTGAAGGAAACCCTCAAGTCGGTTCGCGCGTTACTACTCAGTTACTGGTTGCTGATGTTGGCCACCGGGCTGTTTTCTACGCTCATCGCGGTACGCACCGACATCGAATCGTTCTCGGTTTCCGTCACCGGCCTGGTGATGAGCTCCTACTTCCTGGGTCTGCTCCTCGGCGCCCTGTTCTCGGTGCAGCTGGTGATCCGGGTCGGTCACATTCGCGCCTTCGCCGTGTATGCGTCGCTGATGTCCACCGCGTCCATCGTCCACGTACTCGTCATTACCCCCGAGGTCTGGATGGCGGTACGGGCGATGACCGGCTTTTGCATGGCCGGCATGGTGCTGATCACCGAGGCGTGGCTCAACGAACGAGCCGAGAACAAGGTGCGCGGTCAACTGCTGGCGCTGTACATGGCTATCGGTTACGCCGGTTCGGGCCTCGGGCAGTTCATCCTGCCCCTCGCCGACCCGGCGACGTTCCAATTGTTCGGACTGGTGTCGGTGCTGTTCTCGCTGGCGTTGATCCCGGTATTGATCACGCGCGCGCCCAGCCCGCGACCGGCCCCGCCGGAACGGCTTTCGCCATTGGCGGTATTTCGTATTTCGCCGCTGGCGACGATCGGCACGGTGATCGCCGGGATGCTCAACTCCTCGCTGTACGGCCTCGGACCGTTGTTCACGCGCCAGATCGGCCTGCCGTTGACCGCCACGTCGACATTCATGGCGTGTGCGATCCTCGGCGGCCTGGTATTGCAGCTTCCCATCGGGCGCCTGTCGGACCGTTACGACCGACGCAAGGTGCTGTCCGCCACCAGCTTCTCGACGGCGATCGCCTGCCTTCTCGTCGTCGCCAGCGTGACCGTCGGCAACATGTGGCAGCAGGCCGCCGGCCAGGTGACCACGGGGTGGACGCTCTACCTGACCGCGGCGATCTACGGCAGCTTGTCGTTCACGCTGTACTCGCTGTGCGCCGCCCAGGCGAACGACGTGTCCGCGCCGGACAAGCTGCTTCAGACCGCCGGCGGCCTGCTGCTCGCCTACGGCTTCGGAGCGATCATCGGACCGTTGGCGGGCGGCCTCATCATGGAGAACACCGGCCCGCGCAGCCTGTTCGTCTATCTAATGGCGCTCAGCGCCGGTCTCGGCTTCTACGGCCTGTACCGCATGCGCGTGCGGCGACCCGGCAAGCGCAAGCGCGTGTTCGTGCCCAAGCCCGAAACCCTCTACTCGCCCGAGACGCTGTACAACTCGGCGCGCGACCAGACCGACCGGGACATCGCCCGCGTGGCTTCGTTCAAGCGCTAGGACAAGAGTCGAACTCGACGCTGTAGGTCTCGAGTTCGAATTCGGCCGACGCGGCGACAACGCAGGCGATACCGGGAAACGGCGGCCGGAACTGGGCGAGGGCGTGGGCGCTGCCGTTGTCGCCGCGAACGACATATCTCGGCTCGCCGAAGTCCTCGCACAGCGTCACTTCCGCCATCGGGTAGCGCACACCCACGCCCAGCGCCTTGCCGTAGGCCTCCTTGCGCGTCCAGCTCGCGAGAAACGCCTCCTCGCGGCGGTGCTCGGGAATTCGCTCGAACGCGGCGAACTCCACGGACGTAAGCTTTCGTTGCGCGAGCCGCACGTATCGCGTGGGGCGCGGCAGTTTCTCAAGGTCCACGCCAACCTCGACGCCGCGCGAGAACGCGTACACCAGGCAGCCGTGGGAATCCGTGTAATTGAAAAAAAAATCGCGGTGCGCCGGGTCGGCGAGGTATGGCTTGCCGATTTCCCCGACCCGGAGTCGCACCGCGCCGGGTTCCACGCCCATGTATCGCCCCAGCAGTTCCTTGAGCAGGCCGCGGCCGGCCACCCAGCGATTGCGGTGATCATCGAACTTCAGGCGCCTCGCGCGCCGTGCCTCCGCCTCGGACAGCAACGCCCAGCGGTCCGCGCCGCAGACGATTTCTTCCGGCAACCGCACGGCCACCAGGTGCACGACGCCGCGGGCCAGGCAGGGCCTGGCGTCAAGCGGCGGCCATTGAAAATCGAGGGCCGCGGCCTCGCCCGTCAACGCGATGATCCCGGCACGGATCGTTCGGTCATGCCGCGTCGAGCAGCGCGTCGGTTCGCGCGGCCATGATGAAGTCGTTGCGATGAAGACCGCGGATCTTGTGACTCCACCAGGTCACCGTGACGCGACTCCATTCCACCAGGATGGCCGGATGGTGACCCTCCTCCTCGGCGATGGCACCGACGCGATTGGCGAAGTCCAACGCCTCGACGAAATTGCGGAACTTGTAGGCGCGCTCGAGCTGCATGACGCCGTCTCGCGTCTGCACGCCCCAATCCGGAATCTCGCCGATCAGGGATTTCAGTTCCTCGTCGCCGACCTTGGGCGCGTCGGCCCGGCAAGCCTCGCAATGCATCTGACTTAATCCGCTCATCGCGTTACTCCTGGTCTGTGGTTGTACGGGCCCGACGATCCGGCGCGAATCCCCGGGAACACGCGCCGGATCAGCCGCCGGGAAGCCAGGCGAGCAATCCGCTCGCTGCAACGGTCGAGATTACCGCGATTGAAACCACGTTGAACACCACGCCGACGCGGGCCATGTCGCGAATTGCCAACCTGCCCGAACCGAACACCACGGCATTGGGCGGCGTGGCCACGGGCAGCATGAAGGCGCAGCTGGCGGCGAGCGCCGCCGGAACCGCCAACGCGGTCGGCGATGCGCCCTGGGCAACCGCCAGGCTCGCCACGATAGGCAGGAACGCCGCCGTGGTGGCGGTGTTGCTCATGACCTCGGTGGCGAAGACGATGAGAAACACGCAGGCGAGAACGACGAGCCACCAGGGCAGCGCGCCGGCACCGGCCAATAACTCGCCGAGACGCGCGGCCAGGCCGGTGTCGTCCACGGCGCCGGCCAGACTCAGTCCACCGCCGAACAGCAACAGGACGCCCCAGGGCAGCTTCCTGGCGTCCTCCCAGTCCAGGACATTGACGCCGCGCTGTGGATCGACGGGCACCGCGAACAACAATAGCGCCACGCCGATGGCGATGCCGGCGTCGCTGAGCTTCAACCATGGCAGCATCGCGTTGAGCGGGCCGCGCAAGGTCCACAGCATCGCGGCGAGCGCGAACCCGGCCAGCGCCAACCGCTCGCCGCGGTCCATGCGGCCAAGCGCGTGGCGGCGTGCCTCGATCACCGTGGCGACGCCCTTAAGCGGCGCATTCGACAGCCTGAACAGCATGGCAAGCAGCCACCACGACAAGGCCAGCATGAATGCCGAAAGCGGCAGCGCGAACAGCATCCAGCCGGCGAAACCGATCACGATGTCGTGTTCGCGCGAAAGATAGGCCGCGAGCATGGCGTTGGGCGGCGTTCCGATGAGCGTGGCGATCCCGCCGATGCCGCAGGCATAAGCGATGCCCAGCAACAGCGCGCGTTCAAAGCGCCGGCGAAACGCGCCACCGGCGTCGCTGTCGTCGACAATGGCCAGCACCGACAGCGCGATCGGCAACATCATCACCGCCGTGGTGGTGTTGCTGATCCACATCGAGAGAAACGCGCAGGCGAGCATGAAGCCGCCCAACAGCGCGCGCGGCCCGGTCCCCGTCCAGGACAACAAGCCAAGCGCTATTCGCCGGTGCAGGCCCCAGCGCTGGATCGCCTGGGCAATCATGAAGCCGCCAAGAAACAGGAAGATCAACGGATCGGCGTACGGCGCGGCCGTGGTGCGCAGGTCGGCGATCTCCAGCACCGGGAACAGCACCAGCGGCACGAGCGCGGTGGCGTATACCGGGATCGCCTCGCTGATCCACCAACAGACCATCAGCGCGACACAACCGAGCACCCACCAGGCGCCGTTCGACCACCCCGTCGGGGCGGGCAGGAGGATTACCGCGACCAGCAACCCGATCCCGGCGACAAGTCCGGCGACACGGGTTGCCGCGCTCGTGCTGGCAGGTTGGCCCTCGCCACCGTCCTGGTTCAAATGCTGCATCGGCTCGCCATTCGTTGGAAACTGGCGACGCGGTCGGTGCACAATGCGTCGCGCCCGTGCCGTCTCCGCGACCGCGTCCCGTTTAGGGTAGCATCGCCGTTACGGCGCCCGGCACGACCGGGATCAATGTTTCACCACCAACCAGGGGGCGTGACGCGACACCATGAAAACCCATGCTCGAGCCGTCGTCATCGGCGGCGGCGTTGTCGGCTGCAGCGTGCTCTACCATCTCACCCGCATGGGCTGGACCGACGTCGTGCTGGTGGAACGGTCGGAATTGACCTCGGGGTCGACCTGGCACGCCGCCGGCGGCTTCCACACGCTCAACGCCGACACCAACATGGCGGCGCTGCAGGGCTATACCATCCGCCTGTACCGGGAACTCGAGGAGATCTCGGGTCAATCCTGCGGGCTGCACCACGTCGGCGGCCTTACCCTGGCCGGATCGCCCGAACGCATGGATTTTCTCAAGGCCGAACGCGCCAAGCACCGTTACATGGGACTGGACACCGAGATCGTCGGGCCGGACGACATCGCGCGGCTGTCCCCGATCACCAACACCGAGGGCGTCCTGGGCGCGCTCTACGATCCGTTGGACGGTCACCTCGATCCCGCCGGCACCACGCATGCATACGCCCGCGCGGCGCGCATGAACGGCGCCGAAATCGTGCTGCGCAACCCCGTCGTCGAGACACGCCGCGCGAACGGACAATGGCACGTGGTCACGCGCGACGGCACCATCGTCGCCGAGCACCTCGTCAACGCCGCTGGCCTGTGGGCCCGGGAAGTGGGCGAGATGGCGGGCGTGGCACTGCCGCTGCACCCGATGGAGCATCAGTACCTCGTGACCGAGGACATACCCGAGGTCTACGAGCACGGCAGCGAACTGCCCCATGTCATGGACCCCGAGGGAGAGAGCTACCTGCGCCAGGAGGGACGCGGTCTGGTGATCGGTTTCTACGAGCAGCGGTGCGACCCGTGGGGCGTCGACGGCACGCCGGCGGAGTTCGGTCACGAGCTGTTGCCCGACAACCTCGAACGCATCGGCGATGCGCTCGAGTTCGCGTTTCGCCGCTACCCGGTGCTCTCCCGCGCCGGCATCAAGCAGGTGATCAACGGACCGTTCACCTTCGCGCCGGACGGCAACCCGTTGGTCGGACCGGTGCCGGGGCTGGTGAACTACTGGTGCGCCTGCGCGGTCATGGCGGGGTTCAGCCAGGGGGGCGGCGTGGGACTGACCCTGGCCGAGTGGATGGTGGGCGGAGAGCCTTCCCGTGACGTCTTCGCCATGGACGTCGCCCGTTTCGGCGACTTCGCCACGCGGCCGTGGACCCGGGAGAAGGTTCGCGAAAACTACCAGCGGCGGTTCTCGATATCCTATCCCAACGAGGAACTGCCCGTCGGGCGCCCGCTGAACACCACGCCCGCCTACGGGATCTGGAAGGCGCGGCGCGCGGTGTTCGGATCAGGCTACGGGCTGGAGCACGTCAACTACTTCGCCGGCGAGGGCGAGCCGCTCTACGAGACGCCCAGTTTTCGCCGCTCCAACGCCTTCGACGCGATTGGCGGGGAGTGCCGCGCGGTGCGCACCGCCGTGGGCATCAACGAGATACACAATTTTGCCAAGTACGAGATCCAGGGCCCCGGCGCGGCAGCATGGCTGGACCGGCTCATGGCCGGTCGCGTGCCGGCGGTGGGTCGTATTTCACTGGCTCCCATGCTCAGCCGCGCGGGACGGATCATCGGCGATTTCACCCTGTCTCGCCTCGACGACGAGCGCTTCCAGGTTACCGCGTCCTACGGCGCGCAGGCGTTTCACCAGCGCTGGTTTCAGCAGCACCTGCCGGACGACGGCAGCGTATCGGTTCGCAACCGATCGCTCGAGTTGCTCGGTTTCCAGATCGCCGGCCCCAACGCGCGGACCCTCCTGTCTCGCCTGACGACGGCCGACGTTTCCGCCGAGGCATTCCCGTTCCTGGCGGTGAAGCCCATGGAAGTCGGCCTGTGCCAGGCGCGGGTGCAAAGGGTGACCTATACCGGCGATCTGGGCTACGAGATCTACGTGCCGGCGGCGCAGCAGTTGATGCTGTACCGGGCGCTGGAGGAGGCCGGGACCGATCTCGGCCTGGCGCCGTTCGGCATGCGCGCCATGATGAGCCTGCGCCTGGAAAAGTCTTTCGGCTCGTGGCTGCGGGAATTTCGGCCCGATTTCGTACCCGCCGAAACGCTCGTGGACCGGTTCGTCGCCTACGACAAGCCGGTCGATTTCATCGGCCGCGACGAAGCGGCCGCCGCACGCGGCGGCGAAGCGGCGCGCACCCAGCAGGTATTCGTCGTCGATGCCTCTGACGCCGACGCATTCGGCGACGAGCCGCTCTGGCACGACGGCCGGGTGGTCGGATACGTCACTTCAGGCGGCTATGCCCACCACGCGGGCGCTTCCGTGGCCATCGCGATCCTGCCGGCGAAACTGGCCGTCCCCGGACTCGAAGTCGACATCGAGATACTCGGCGAGAAACGCCGGGCGCGCATGATCGACGAGCCCCTGTTCGATCCACGCGCGCTGCGCATGCGAGGATAGGTTCAGGTTCGCGAAACCCTGCGATAGCGCGAAGGCTGCCCCGGATGGTCGACCACGGTGACGTCGAATCCCATGGCCCGTAGCGAGTCGCGCGCCAACACCGAGGCGGTGCCGTCGCGGGCCTCGAGCACCACCGACCCCACCTGGGCCTGGAAACCCGGCAGCGAGATCAATTCGGCGACGTGATGGTCGAAAACGTCCGCCTCGATCTCGAGCACCATGACATCGACGCCGCCGGCGGCAAGGCCGCCGGCCAACGAGCGAAACACCGACTCCATTGCCCCGACCTCGCCGCCTCGAACCGTGACGCGTCCCGCGTCGACGATATCCAGCGCCAGCGCGGCGCCGGCGCGGCGTATGAGAGCGGCTCTCCATAGCGCATAGCTCGCGGTGACGTTGGCAACGCCCACGGAAAACCCCGAGCCCACCAATCCGCGCACGATGTCGAAGGTTCGATACGCCTCACCGGGCATCGGCGGGTCCCCGATCACGGCAATGGTCGGCAGCGGGGCCTGGCGCGCGGCGGGTGTCGGCTCGGACCACTCGGCGATATTCATCACCCTGCCGTCGGCATCGCCGATGGAACCGACCACGTCGACGAGGGTTTCCTCGCCATAACGATGCGTTGCCGGCGCGACCACGCCGGTGGCGCTCACGAGTTGCAACGGCGCGGGGCCGTTTGCCTCCGTCTCGTCAACGTGGCCGCGACAAACGACGAACTCCTCGCCGACCTCGAGGGGCCGCACGGTACCGTCGGCCAGCTCCATGGAACGCAATCGCCCCACGGCATTGACGCGTACCAGCAGGACGTCACCTGCCGATGATGCCTCGCTGCCGACCCGTAGCGTGGACGCCCCCTCCGGTACGACGCGTCGTACGGCAAAGCCGCGGCGCGCCGAATGAAGGTCCGGCGCCGGGGCGAGATGAGATCGCGACGTGTCGGGCGATGGATGGATGACGGGATTGAGCAGGCGTCGGGCAGACATCAAGGCACCTCGAACCGGGAACAGGCGGTGCGCCGGGTCGTTTCCGGCAACGATTCATTCTTGCCCCGGCCGGACCGGCGGGTCCAGCAACTTGCGATGAAAGTCGCGATTTAACCGACCAGCGGACAAAAACTGTGCGCCGGCTAGCAACGCCGCCCGCGACCTGGCAGCAAGCGCCCGGTAAGACGCCGGGCGCGTCGCGAGTATTCGACGCGCCGCCAGTAGACGCGCTGGTAGACGCGGTTCAGTCGCACGAAGCGGTCCAGGGCCGCCGGAAAGCCGGTGCCGGCATCGGCAATGGCGCGCTGCAGGCGCTCGTCGACAGCGCGATAAAGCAGCAGGTCGAGACGGTTGCGTGCGGCGACGCGCTGGCGCGCATCGGGCCCCAGGTCAAGGCCCCCGGCCTCGTGGCGGGTGACGTTGCGGTCGAGGAAGAATGGTCGGGTGCGCCATCCGAGTCGCCTGGCCATCAGCAGCAAGCTCTCCTCGAAGTGCTCCTGGGTCCCGGCGATCAAGCAATAGCGGTCGATGTTCTCGATCGCCCGGCGAACGTGCGCCTCGTCGAGGGGTTCCCTGTCGGCGATGCCCGGCGATCCCGGCGCATGCCGGCCACACAGCAGCCTCGTCTGGCCGTTGGCCGCCTGTCCGGTAAAGTCGCTGTCCAGGTATTCGGCCAGCGACATCTTTTTCACCCGGGAATGAAACGGGTGGCGCGGATTGGTTTTCAGGAACCGATACTCGGAGAGTACGCGCTCCACCGGGTCGCGAATGATGGTCACGTACCTTGCCCCCGGTGCAAGCCATCGGTGCAGGCCGAAACTCATGTGACCCATCAGCAACTCGATGCGATGTCGAGCGGCGGCGTCCATGCGCGTGAGACGCCGGATATCGGCGTTGATGTCGTTGCCGATGACAAACGAGCGATCGTCCCGGTAACGTTTCGCGAGGACGCCGCGAAGCGTCGTTCCGGCCGTCTTGGGAACGTGCAGGAAGATCAGTGGTGGTCGGCGCCTCATCGAGCCGGTAATGTTGATCAGCGGGGCAATTGCCGGTCCGAAAAAAAAGAGGCGCTCCGAAGAGCGCCTCTTTCCGAGTCTTTACGACCGTGTCGTTGACTTAGAAGTCAGCGCGCACACCGAAAAGAATCTCGTTGACGTCGCCGTCAGCCTGGTCGTTGAAGCCTGCCTCGATGTAGACACGGGCATTCTTGCTGAGGTGACGGGTCAGGTTGATGTTGATGATGTCGGTGTCGGTACCGTCATCGTCGTCGTCGACCTGCTCGAGCGAAGCCCACCAGCTGAAGTCGCCCGCGCCGCCGCCGGCCAGCAGGGCTGCGCCGGTGGTCTCGTCGGGAGTACCGTCGTCCAGCGAGGTGTAGCCAGCGCCCAGCCAGAAGTTCTCCAGGCTGTAACGCACGCCAACACCGGTCTGGTCGGTGTCGTCCGCCGCGCCGCCGTCGGCACTGCGGAACGCTGCCGCGATGGTCAGAGCGCCGGTGCTGAAGGTACCACCAGCCTGCCATGCGTCAACGCCGTCGGAGTTGGCATTGTCACCGTCCAGGTTCAGGTCGAGCTGGAGGGCGACCGGGCCAGCACCGCCGGAGTACGACAGGGTGTTGGACGTACGGTAGGGGCCGTTGTAGCCGTCACCGCCAACGTTCTGCGACGGATCCATGATGGTGCCGACGTGGTTGAAGAACGCCGACCACACGCGACCCAGGGTCACGGTGCCGAAGCTGCCGCTCAGGCCGACATAGCTCAGACGGTTGTTGTCCTGAACGTCGGCAACGTCGGAAGCAACGCCGAACTCGTAGCGATACACGGCGCTCAGGCCGTTGCCGAGATCTTCGGAGCCCTTCACGCCGAA
>JAUIEZ010000217.1 GCA_030429665.1 Gammaproteobacteria bacterium
CACACTGCCGCGCGCATCCGGGTCCAACTGCGAAACCAGCGCGGTCAGCGCGGCCTGACCGGCGCCGAACGCGGTCGCCCAGGCGACGTGAATCGCGATCGCGGCCCAGAGGGTATCGGGTACCCGTGAGAGGGCAAACACCGTAGATGCGGTCGCCAATGCCGCGCAGCCAAGGACCGAACCCTTGCCCAGCCGGTCGGCCAAACGGCCGCCGAACAGGCTGCCGAGTACGCTGCCCAGCCCGGCGACCATGATTACCATGCCGTTTTCGGCAACCGTCAGTTCATAGTGCAGGTGATAATAAACGCCGATGTTGGCGAACATTCCCTGCAGCCCCCCATACCAGAGAAAGGTCGCCAGCAACGCGATCGCGACTGGTGGGCGGGCGAGGGCGGCAAACAGATTGCTGAACGCTGCCTTCGGGTGCGGTCGGCCGGTTGCCGCCGAGGGCGCATCATCCGGTATGCCCGTTGCCGCCAGCAACAACGTGGCGGCGATTGCCGCGCCGATCAGCCAGAAGGTTAGGCGCCATCCGCCGAACTCGGCAAGAAAGCCGCCCGCGGGAACTCCAAACAGTGTCGCAGCGATCATGGAGCCAATGACGATACCCATGATCCTTCCGCGCTGGGCATAGGGGAAACGGTCTCCCACCACGGCGAAAACGGCTGGCTCGACCATCGCCGCGCCGATGCCGGTGAGCGCGCGAAACAAGACAAGTGCCTCGAATCGGCGCGCAGTACCGGTCAGAGCGGTCCCTGCGGCGAGCACTGCGAGGCCTGCGAGAATAACGGCTTTGCGTCCCCGGCTGTCGGACCATGCGCCGAACAGCGGCGCAGCAAGTGCATAGGCGAACCCATAGACTGCCACCAGTAGCGCGGCCTTGTCGAGCGCGATACCGGTGTCGAGCGCGATAAGCGGGAGCAACGGCACGGTCACAAGAGAGTCCAGCCCCACGAAAAATGAGCAGAGCGCCAAGGACGGTAACAGGCCCCTGCCGGGGTGTCGTACTTCGGTACGGGTTGTAGTCGGATGCATCTGGTTCCTCGATGTGGTTAGGTGCAAGTCGTAAGGCTGGGCGAACAACCACGCGCGCCGTGAAACACGTTCGACGACGACTCGAGCTGATCGTCTCGACAACCATTGCCTACGACGGAAACGGCACGGGCAGCAGCTTCGCCATCGTTCGTGGCGGAATATGGTCATACGCAACGGGATAGCAAATATCCGTTTGTGGAATCCGGTTATGCGTAGTCGAATAACCGCCGGATTAGATTCGGCTTTCGGAAAAATATCCAAGTTATTGAAAATTGGTACCGAATACACTGAATGACGCCACAAGACGATGTAGGCGGACCGACGAGTTGACGGTGGGCGCGATGGAGATCGACGATTCGTTTTCCTAAGAGAGAATCGTCGCTACGCGTCGAAGAAAGTCGACGGCGGCGCCCGATGGAAGCCAGACCTCGCCACTTGCAATACGCTACATTGGCAGCCTGGTGGTAGGAGCTACAGGACATATATGGACGCCTTTGAGGTGTCAATATATGGGCGAGCCGCCTGTGTTTCTGTAAGGAGGACGCCGTAAAAGGCGCCGCGTAGTTCCAACGCCAGGCTCGTTGGGATAGTGTGGGTGATGTCGAATATGCTATCTCTCCTTCGACTAATCATGGAAATCCACAGCATCTATAGAAGGAACATTATGGCGAAGTACCTGATCTCATTTCCCAGCGCGGCTATGGTCGTACCCGACAGAGAATTGGAGGCAGTGGACCGTGATGCCCACGCTGTAATTAGTGAGGCCAAAGCCGCCGGGGTTTATGTCTTCGGCGGCGGCATCGACGAAGCCGTGCCGCCGATACTCGTCTCGGCCGACAGGTCAGTCGCTGAGGGTGGCTATTCGTGGGCGCCCCAATCAACGGCGGTTTTACCGTTCTCGAATTGCCATCGCGCGAGGAGGCCGTCATTTGGGCCGCGCGCTTTGCGGGCGCCTGCCGATGTCAGCAGGAGCTCCGTGTCTTCGGATTTGATCCGCAGTCCTGAGAGCAGCACGGAAGGGGCTTTTCAAAGGACGCCATGAGGCGGCCCGGTTGTTGCTCGTTGAAGGGAGTCCTCGGTCTTGCCTCAGTCCTTGCTCGGAGCTTGACGATTAGCCATTACTCGCGTTGTATGCGTTCTGATGGAATTCCTCGTCGTCGTTTTCGTTCCTGGCGATCGCGTATCAGAAGAACGGTGAACCCTTCCGTCGTACAAGTTTAAACACAGGTCTTGGAGTTACCATGAGTCTGGTCGAAATACTGGTGCTGTTCGCGGCAATGGCGACGCTGGCGCTGGTTCCCAGTACCAGCGTGGCGCTGGTTGTCGCTCGTTCGTCCTCCGCGGGGTTTGCTAACGGCAGTGCGGTCGCGGCCGGGATCGTGGTTGGCGATCTTGTCTTCGTGTACTTGGCCGTGTTTGGCATGGCTGCGTTGGCCGAAGCCATGGGCGGCCTGTTCCTGATTCTGCGGTACCTGGCGGGTGCGTACCTGATCTGGTTCGGCATTAGCCTTATGAGGTCCAAACCGTCATTGCAGATAAAGGATCATGGGCGTTCAGCTTCAAAATTGTCGACAAGCTTCTTCTCCGGGTTGATCCTCACCCTTGGTGACGTCAAAGCGATATTTTTCTACGCGAGCCTGTTCCCGGCGTTCGTCGATCTGGCGACTATCGAGGCCTCGGATATAGCGATCATTTCGGTGCTGACGGTGGTCGCGGTTGGCGGCGTCAAACTGGGCTACGCATATTTCGCGAGAGTGGTTGCATCGTATGCCAGGAACCTCAAGGCAGGAAGAGCCGTCAAGGTTACGGCGGGTGGTTTCATGGTGGGCGCGGGAGCCTATCTTGTAGCGAAGGCTTGACGATGGAGTAGACCCGACAGCTGCGCAAAGATCAGCGCCGACGCAACGAAGCCATTTCCGTTCTAAACTCCGGCAAAGCATCGCGAGGCGATCCTCGGCCCCGATGGCGGTGGGAAAACAGCTTTCCAGGGCGTGGATCGCCCCGGGCCAGGCGTCAGTTGGTATGGCGAGGCGCCGCCGCAACGGCGGCGTTTTCTCGGGGATTCTGGTGGGCTTGTCCTCGAATTCTCTGGACAGACACGATTTCTCCCGACAACCACGAGTCAAGAGTCGGCGTCGCAGATCAGATCAGGCGGGCGGTGACCCGGTGTCTGAGAGTGTTGGTAAGCGGGGTGTCCATAATATGGGGGTCCTTGGTGCTGACATCCTCGGTTCTACGAGATATGGGTGTCCTCGGTGCTTCCAGGCGATCGCCAATTCCGGGAGCAACCCGGCCCGCGTGTACGAATCGAACGGAAGCCGCAGGCGAGCCGCTTGTTTATATCAAGCTTCCGTTGTGATAAAAAACTCTACCCCTTTGTCCACCTGAAGTTAGGCGCAGCAAGTTTGAGGCCTTGCATGTCCCTACGCTACGGAATAGCACGGTTTGGTGAATTCGGTAACTGGTATCGATTGCGGGCGTCACGCCCTCTTGATCCTGGCCCATGAGCGGCCGAGACAACTTCAGTGCTTGATCAGGAAACTCCGCCACGCGCGCCTTGGCATTTTCGTTCACCTTGATGTCAAGACAAGGCATCTTTTCCCCGGTCTCGACGCCCTTGTCATATCGAGGCGAAATATCGTATGGGCGGGACCGTCAATGGTCGATGCGACATTCGATTTGATCCGGGAGGCCCGGGAAAATGGTCCGTTCGCAACCTACACGCTTCTTTCGGGCGTCGATTGGCCGGTCAAACCGATCGAAGCAATCGTCGAAGTGCTGGACAACCTCGAGGTCTCGCTGATCGACTTCTGGCGCGACAAAGACCCGTCGTGGCACCAGCGGTATGAACGCTATTTCTTTTATGAGAGGCCGCTGGGTCGACTTCTGAATGCGTTAAGTCGCCGATTGATCCACGTTCTGCCGAAACGGAAGCCGCCGGTAAAAGTATGGTTTGGTCCGCAGTGGTGGACGTTAAGGGACGAGGCTGTCCGCACCGTTCTTGATTTTTATGCGAATCGACCTGACGTGCTACGCTGGCTGCGCACCATCCATATCCCGGACGAGTGCGCGATACAGACCGCGTTGTGCAATAGCGAACCACGCCCGCCGCTGGAACGCGGTCATCGGCGCTACCTGGATTGGTCAAGTGGTGAGGCGCACCCTAAAATACTGACTTCGCGCGACCTGGAGGCGGCGCGTCAGGGCGAATGGTTGTTCGCCCGAAAGGTGCATTGCACGTCGCCGGATGGCGGCGCCTGAATTCCGGTCCGGATGAAAGTGAGACGGATCGATACAGTCGATTGACCGGCTTCGAATCGGTTCATCACGATCAGCGAAAATCAATCGTTTTGTCTTCATGTAAATGGAGGTAAGAATGAAAATAAACAGCTTGGATCATGTTGGCATTCGGGTCATGAACTTCGATAAAGCAGTAGGTTTCTACGAAAAATTGGGGTTCACGGTAACGAGGCGGGATCTCAAAGAACACGTGATGGTGCTGAAACATCCGAGCGGGATCGAGATCAATCTGCTGGATAGCGGTAACGACGACAACGAACGGAAAAACGTGCTAATGGATATGGAAATGAAGTATCCTGGTTATACCCACTACGCCATAGAGGTCGATTCGGCGGTGGAGGCGAAGCGATACCTGGAGTCGTTGGGCGTGGCCGTTACCGAAGGCCCCGTCACGTTTGGTGATGGGAAAACTTCTATCTTCGTTCGTGATCCTGATGCGAACGTCATAGAGTTTACTGAGTTGCCGAGGCGATGAAGCCGTTTCTTTACCGACTGCCGGCATCGAATCAGGATGGTCAAAGGAGAAATCGCTTGCGAGGTTTCTGTTTCATACGATCCGAAACGCGGGGCGCGTTACGACTACAAGACATGGCGAGTATCAACAGATAAACCTTTGAAGTAGCATCTCGAGCAGCCGGATACCTTGCGCCCGAACGAAAATTGGTCTCAATGCTACTTACCCCTATGGTTTGAATCC
>JAUIEZ010000218.1 GCA_030429665.1 Gammaproteobacteria bacterium
GCCTGGTCGAGCAGCACGTGAGCCCAGTCTTCGAGGTCTGGCGAATCGGGAGAAATGGCCTCGATCAGCGTATGGTCCGGATTGAGTTCGAGGATAGGTTTGAACTCAGGCGCGTTCTGACCGGCCGCCTGCAGGATGCGCTGCAGGTTGCCGCCCAGATCGTGCTCGTCGGCGACGAGGCACGCGGGTGAGTCGGTCAGCCGCCGGGACAACCGCACGTCCTTGACCCGCCCGTCGAGCTTGGCCTTGATGGCGTCGGTCAAGCCCTTGAGCGATTCGGTTTTTTCCTCGTAAGCCTTCTTGTCCTCGTCCTTGTCCACGAATTCCTCGTCGGCAACGGCGCCCTTGGCCACCGACTTGAGTTCCTTGCCGTCGAACTCGGTAAGGTGGGTGACCAGCCACTCGTCGATCGTATCGCTGAGAAGCAGGACCTCGATATCCTTCTTGCGGAAGATCTCAAGGTGCGGTGAGGCCTTCGCCGCGGCGTGGCTATCCGCGGTGATGTAGTAGATTGCCTTCTGCCCCGGTTTCATGCGTTCGACATAGTCCTTGAGGGACACCTTCTGCTCGTCCTCGTTCGTCGAAGCGAATCTGAGCAGCTCGGCGATTCGATCCTTGTTGTCCGCGTCGTCTACCACGCCTTCCTTGAGCACGCGGCCGAACTCGGACCAGAACCCGGCGTACTCGTCCGGTTTCTTGCTCGCCAGCTTCTTCAATTCGCCGAGGATTTTCTTCACCGACCCGCCACGAATCTTGTCGATTGAAGGGTTCTTTTGAAGGTGTTCGCGCGAGACGTTCAACGGCAGGTCGGCAGCGTCGACCACGCCGCGCACGAAGCGCAGGTACGGCGGCATCAGGTGCTCGCTGTCGTCCATGATGAAGATTCGCTTGACGTACAGGTTCACACCGTGGCGGCGCTCCCGGTCCCAAAGGTCGAACGGCGCCTTCGACGGCACGAACAGCAGCGACGTGTACTCGAGCTTGCCCTCCACCTTGTTGTGCAGCGTCAGCAGGGGCGGCGCGGGATCGTAGCTGAGCGTCGTGTAGAAATTGTTGTACTCTTCCTCGGAGATCTCGTTGCGCGGCCGCGCCCACAGGGCCGCGCCCTTGTTCACCCGCTCGAGCTCGGCGTCGGCCGCCTTTTTCTTTTCGTCCTTGTCTTCGTCCGCCATTTTCGGCATGCGAATCGGCAGCGAAATATGGTCGGAGTATTTCGAAACGATGCTGCGCAGCTTCCAGCCGTCGGCGAACTCGGCTGCGTCCTTGCGCAGGTGCAACGTGATCGAGGTGCCGCGCTGCGGCTGCTCGACGGTTTCGATGACGTAGTCGCCTGCGCCTTCCGAGGTCCACTTGACGCCCTCGGACGCGGCGAGCCCTGCCTTGCGCGTGCGCAGAACCACTTTGCGGGCCACCAGGAAGGCCGAATAGAACCCGACGCCGAACTGGCCGATAAGCTGGGCGTCCTTTCTGGTCTCGCCGCTCATTGCTTCCACGAACTCGCGGGTTCCCGACCTCGCGATCGTGCCGATGTTGGCGATCACCTCGTCGTGGTCCATGCCGATGCCGTTGTCGGTGATCGTCACGGTGGAGTTCTTGTCGTCGAACGTGACATCGATCGCCAACTCGGCGCCGTCTTCCATCAGGGAGGCATCGGTGAGCGAGGCGAAGCGCAGCTTGTCGCAGGCGTCGGAGGCGTTGGAAATGAGTTCGCGCAGGAAGATCTCCTTGTTCGAGTAAAGCGAGTGGATCATCAGGTGCAGGATCTGCTTTACCTCGGCCTGGAAATCGTGCTTGACCGGATTGCTCATGGCTGCCGTGTGCTCCCTAGGTATTGGCGAATGATCAAGAGTCGGAAATCGAATTTCCCGTGCGGGGCGAACCGTCGTCCCGCGCGGACCACGGGCGAAGTGACCGGAACGCGGCGCTCAGCCCGGTTTTGCCCGCTTTTATGGGGAGTCGTGGCCGGATTTCAAGCAATTTCGCGGTCAGGCGGGCAACGCTCCACGTGGCTCGCGGCGGACGCCGCGAGGGTTGTGTCGATATGTGATTCCCGCGCGCCATTCTCGGCGCCGCCGCGTTGACGATAAGGGGCCTGGAGCGTATATTCCCCGCCCTTGGCGCAGGCGCCGTCGGCTCTTGGGCCCAGCGGTGGGCGTCCGGCGGGGTATGGCGCAGCCTGGTAGCGCACCTGCTTTGGGAGCAGGGTGTCGGGGGTTCAAATCCCTCTACCCCGACCAGTTCCCGGCATGCGCGTCGCCTGACGAATGTACGCGCCCGTAGCTCAACCGGATAGAGCAACGGCCTTTGAGCGGCGGTGGATCGGGAATCGACGGCGACCCGTCGATTCAATGTACCGCGAGGAGCCTCCCGGCGGAATGACGAACGTCCGGAGTGCAGGACACTGTATCGGTGGAACCTTAACGCGTCACGGCGATGGCAATACCGAGGAAACCGTGATCGAGCCCTACCGGGCCCCGGCCGACGAGCCGGTCCCGGTGCGGTAAGTCGTCGGGATCCGTAGAGACTATACGTGTCCCACCTGTGATGGTGAAGATATAGTCCAGACCCCAAACCCGTAATCATGGCTTTGCCGTGTCAACTATCGCGGCGAATTCATGGTTGTCGGGGCGGCGAAAGCCGTAGCGGGTAAGCTAAGCCGTAGGTTACAGGTTCGAGTCCTGTCGGGCGTGCCAAAGGCAGGAGCTGCGGCGACCGGTTGGATTGGTCGCCGTGCGGGGCCGGTGATATTATCGCCGCAGGATATGGTGGGCGTAGCTCAGTTGGTAGAGCCCCGGATTGTGGCTCCGGTGGTCGTGGGTTCAAATCCCATCGCTCACCCCATATTCCATACGCCACGCGGGATCAGCCGCGGGAACGACGCGCGATGGCCAGGCGCCGTCGTCGCGTCGGGTAGACGAGTTTGGGCCGTTAGCTCAGTTGGTAGAGCAGCTGACTCTTAATCAGCGGGTCGAAGGTTCGAGTCCTTCACGGCCCACCATAAGCATGTATTCGAAAGGAAGCGGATTCCCACGAAACCCGATTGCTCCTGCGGGTGCTGTCCACCAGTCGCTGCAGGCTTGCGCTACCGTGACGGAACGACAGATCGTCCCTCGCGTGCACGGGCGTGCAGCTTTTCGTCCGCACGTTCCCCCATGTCTTGCCGATCGTCCCTCGCGTGCACGGCGCGGACTGGCCGCACGTTGCCCCATCGCCGAGCAGTCCGCCGCGTCTGTCCTTCGCCGAAGATTCCGGTCGTCGGGATGATCGCGGAGCGGGGATACGAGGACGACGTCGAGGTGGCGGCCGACCGGGACGACGTCGCTGATCCGGAGCGAGGGTGCGTCGGGTTCGCGTCGGGACGCAAACTGGTACGAATGCGACCGGATACGGCCGCGCGAAGCGTTCGCGAAACGCGGCTCGGTCGTCGCGCGAATCGCTCCCGACGCCACTTCGTGATCGATTATCGGAAAATGGTTATTAATATCAGTTGTTTAAGTCCGACGCATCGCCCCTGTCCGAGGAAAAAGGCGCACCGGCGCGTCGAATCGGTCGAGCTTCACGGACTTTTGCCAGCCGGGGCGACTGATGTAGAATCCGCGGCCATCTCCTTGTTCTACGGTACTCGTTCGGGCCTCCCGGTAGACTCTTGATCAGCGGGTCGTGGGCTCGGGCGCTGCACGGCCCACCCGATCCAGCGAAAGTGGCGGAATTGGTAGACGCGCTGGTTTTAGGTACCAGTGGGGAAACCCGTGGGAGTTCGAGTCTCCCCTTTCGCACCACACCGCCAAGCGCGAGCCACATCCCCGTCGCCTTCGCGCGGCACCCGTTTACTGTCGATGTCAGGGGCATATTGATGCAGGTTTCTTTGGAGAGCACCGGCGCCATCGGGCGCAAGATGACGGTGACCATTCCCGCCGAACGCATGGAAGAGGACGTGGTCAAGCGCCTGTCCAGCATGGGCCGGAACATCCGCCTGCCGGGTTTTCGCCCGGGCAAGGCGCCGCGCAAGCTGATCGAGTCCAAGTACGGCGGCCAGGTGGTAATGGAAGTTGCCGAGCAGCTGATCAACGAGAGCTACCGCAATGCCCTCGGCGAAGAGAAGGTCATCCCGGCCGGCTCGCCGAAGATCGAGGCGAAGACCATCGAGCGCGGCAAGGACCTGGAATTCGTCGCCGAGTTCGAGGTGTTCCCGGAAATCACCCGTGTCGATCTTTCCGGGGAGTCCATCGAGCGGCCGGTATGCGAGGTGGCCGAGGCCGACATCGACCGCACCGTCGATTCGCTGCGCAAGCGCGCGGTGGAGTGGGATCCGACCGAGGATGCCGCCGCCGCCGGTGACCGCCTGAAGATCGATTTCGTCGGCACCATCGACGGCGAGCCCTTCGAGGGCGGCAGCGCCGAGGGCCACGAGTTCGAACTCGGCCAGGGCGCCATGCTGCCGGAGTTCGAGGCAGCCCTCGAGGGCGCCCGCGCCGGCGACACCCCCACCGCCACGGTGAACTTTCCCGAGGACTACCACGGCCAGGCCGTGGCCGGGAAGACGGCCTCCTTCGCCATCACCGTGCAGGAAGTTTCCCACCCGCGGCTGCCGGAGGTGAACGAAGCCTTCATCCAGGGGCTGGGCGTGGAAGAGGGCACCGACGAGGCGCTGCGCGCCGAGGTGCGCAAGAACCTCGAGCGCGAGCTGAAGGACCGCATCCGCGCCAACGTGAAGAACCAGGTGATGGAGAAGCTGCTGGCGCTGAATCCCATCGAGGTGCCGGCGCAACTGGCCGACGAAGAGGCCGACAGGGTGATCCAGTCGACCAAGGCGCGGCTGGCCCAGCAGGGCGTTGCCGACTTCCCGGTGGAGCGCGAAACGGTGATGCCCGAAGCCCGTCGCCGGGTGGCCCTCGGCCTGGTGGTGCACGAGGTGGTGCGCGCCAACGAGATCAAGACCGACGACGCCACCGTGCGCGAGCGGGTCGACGAGATG
>JAUIEZ010000046.1 GCA_030429665.1 Gammaproteobacteria bacterium
GGAAGCGTTGCTGCGACGCGGTCCGTTGCGGGAACTCGTCACCAGCATGTTGCTGATCGACGACCTTGAGATCGACCTGAGATCACTGTCGGCGACTCGTGGCGCAAGAAAGCTGGACCTGACACCGACGGAGTTCCGCCTTCTCGAGCACCTGCTTCGCAATCGCGGCCGGGTTTGCACGCGCGAGAACATCCTCGAGAACGTGTGGAGCGGCGGCAACACCCCCACGGCCAACATCGTCGACGTCCACGTCAGCCACCTGCGGCGAAAAGTGGACGCCGACACCGACTGTCCGCTGGTTCACACCGTGCGCGGCTTCGGATACAAGATCGACGACTCGAACTGACCGGCCGGCGGTCAATCCTCGCGTCGGCCAATCGGATTCTCGTGACACTGACCGCAACCGATCGGCGTGCCGCGAGGTACGACGATGTGCTTGCCCTCGTCGTTGCACAGGCTGCCATCGCCGTTCTTGCATTCGAGCGTCCGTTCCGCGGCGGTGATCGACAGCACCGTGCCCATGCCGTCATTGCCGTGACAGGCCTGGCACGAGTCGCCGGGGGTATCGTCGTCCTCGTAGACTTCCTTGTGTTTCTCGTTCCACATGTCGCTCGCCACGGGGTGCATGCCGTGGGGTCCTTTCATTCGTCCCCGGCCGTCGAGGTTGTCCTTGAAATCATCGATGTCGAATCCGGCGTGACAGGTGGAGCACTCGATCAAGGTGCCGTGATGACCCTGAAGTTGCTCGGAAGCGATGTTGTCGTTGGCGAACGGGTCCGCGTTCGGCCACACCGCATGGGTACTGTTGTGGCAACCTTCGCACATCACGCCGCCGTGCCCCTTGCTGAGACGGTAGAGCACCGGCACCGCGTCGCCGTTCGCGTTGAGCGCGGTGTTCTCCGCGAAACGCGAGTCGGGGGCGTCATACATGCGAGCGACGCGGACCGCGCCGGCGATACCGTCGACCTCTATCTCGTCGTCGGTGTACGCCTGCAACAGGCGTATGCCGTCCGCCGCCACCGCCGCGCCCGCCGGGTGACGCGGATTCGCGGCGTCACCGGTATGGCATGACTGGCAGCCGGGCTCGGACGCCCAGGGAACGCGCAACGATCCGTCGGTCTCGAAGTCGGCGGGGTTGTCGCTGGCCACGCGGATACTGAAGTCGTTGCCGACCTGCTCCATGTCGCCGTGGCAGTCCTGGCAAACCACGCCGGCCGAGAACATCGCGCCGCGCAGGCACTGGGTGCGCTTGCCCGGATGACACTGGTAGCACGTCTGCCCGAGGATCTGCCGCGCCAGTTCCCGGTCGCGGCCGTCGGGCGCCGGCATGGACGGGAACAGCGTCTCGCCCTCGAATGGCGGCAGCGTACCGTGATACCGGTGCATGACGCTGGACATGGTGACGTGGCGCGTTTGCTGCCTGCCGTTCGGACCCTGTTCCGGCTCGTCCACCGGGCCCGCCTGCGCGAGGTCCAGGGCCGGCGAGTAGTGGCACTGCGAGCACTGGATCGCGCGGCGGGAATCGAGACAATGGGCGTCGGGATCGTCGAGTGGGTCGCACGCCCGGGCGCTGCCGTCTGCCGCGGTGTAGGCGTCGCCGTGCCTGATATCGTGAAGTCGAAGGATGTTGATCTTCGCCGCGTTGAGCAGCTTCTGCTCGACGGTGTCGCCGGGCGCGTCGTCGAGTTCGACCACGCGCTCGGCGGGCAGGGCCGCGAGGCCGGCGCCGTTGCAGGTGTTGGACTGAATCGCCAGCGGCAGGCGCGGATCGAGGCAGTCGAACGGCTCGGCATGACAGTTCTGACAGTCGGCCTCCGACGCGACCGGCAGTACGATATCCAAAGACGCGTGCTCGGCGTTCGTCTCCCTGTCGCGCGCCGCCATGCGCATCATCGGATAACTGTTGACGTTTCCGTTGTCGTCGATCGGCAGGATGGGGATGCCCTCGGCCGACCACCACCTGGCGTCGCGCACGACGTGACCGAACGGCATGCCGGCGAAGAACGGCACGTCGCGATCGAACTTCCCGACCGGCTGCGGCACGTTGGCGGGTCCCGGCATGGATTGCCGATTGACGTGAAGGGTGCCGCCGGCGAGTTCGTTCAAGTCGGGAACCGGCAAACCACTGTCTACCGCCATGGGCTCGAACACGTTCAGGATGCCGGGACAACCGGAAGGCGCGGCAACGTCCTCGCACTCGGCGGAAAGATCGACCGGCGGGTCCAGCATCTGGCCTGCCAGCACGCTGGGATAGAGCGCACCGTAGCCGGCGCCGCCGAAGGTCTGGTTGCCGGCAACGCCGGACAGGGGAACGGGCCGGCCGCTGTCGCCCCAGAAATTCGTCTTGAACACGCCGATGGCCGAAGCGTCGGCGGTGGTGTTGATCGAGCCGGCACCCGCGGGATCGTTTGCACTCGTGGCTGCCGTGTAGTCGATCACGTAGTCGATGTCGTCGAGCAGCCGGGGTGTCGCGCCTCGCTCGACGAGCTGCGTGTGTACGACGTTAAACGGTGGCAGGATGCTGAATACCTGGTAGTCGAGATCCGCGCAGTGCATGCCGAGGTCGTTCGCCGCGAGCAGGGTCAGCTGCCCGCCGCCGGTTCCGCCTGCGCCACCGGGGTCGTCCGAGTTGCCCGAATCGCCGTCCTGGCCGTCGTCACAGTCGGAAGGCGCGCCGTGGACGTCGCGCGCTCGCGCGTGTTCGTCGTATCGCGCGCGTACGCCGCAAGGTACCGCGTCGGGCTCCCTTACGACCAGACTCCAGCGTCCGCGCCTGTTGACCCGCGCGGTGCCGATTCGTTCGCCGGTGTCGGCATTCTCAACGACGACCGTCGCCCCGCGCTGGTCGAGATGGCCGACGACTTTCAGTTTCGCGTCTGCCGCGAGCCATCGTGCGGCGCGAATTTCCAGGTCATCGTCGGCGAGCGCGACCCCCACGCACGACGATGTCAGCAGGAGTATCGAAAGCACCCCGCCTGCGGCGCGCGTGATACCGCGAATGAAGACGCTGCGATTCATTGAACGAAGCTCCGCGACTCGTGACGATGAGTCGCGCAACATCCGACGGGTTTGGCGCCCCGGTCAACGACAAACCGATCAAAGGTTGAGCCGGTCCGATAACCTGGAATTCTTCATGGAAATCTCGGACGAAATTCATTCTTTTTTCAGAAAACGTTCAGGCGTTTTTCACGATTCGACATTGACCGTTGTCAATCGGCCGGTGCCGCGAACGTGGATTCGTATCGCGGCAGCCGGGTTTACGCGGTACTGTCCGCTCTCCCGGGCGCCTCGCGTTCGACGCGCCGTGCCCGAACACCGTCCCGCCCGACACGCAAGTGCGTGAGCGCGCGGGCCGCGCTCACCTGGCGCCAACTCAACATGCGCCTCATGCGGGTAATCATCGCCTCGCGGTAGTCCGGATGGTTGGCGACGTTCACGGTCTCGTTGCTACCGTCCCGCAGATCGAAAAACAGTGGCTCGAGACCGGCGAAGTGGACGTACTTGTACTCGCGGTCGCGCAGCACGCTGATCACGCACTCGTCCGGCGAAAGCCCCAGCTCCTGTTCCACGCCGTCGCCGTCGTCGTCGTTCCTGAAGTCGTATTCCCAGCGCACGGCGTCGCCGCCCGGCACCGATTCGCCGCGCGTCAGCGGCAACAGGGAGCGACCGTCGCACTGGCGCGGCACGTCGATGCCCAGCCAGTCGAGTATCGTCGGCATGACGTCGACGCTCTCGGTCATACGGTCGACGACGCGGCCGCGACCGGCGGGGCCGAGCGTCGGGTCGAAGACGATCAGCGGGACGTGGAACCCGCCGTCGAAGTAGCCGCGCTTGCCGAACAGAAAGTGATCTCCGAGCAATTCGCCGTGATCGCTGGTGACCACGATCAACGTGTTGTCGAGATGCCCTCGCGCCCGAAGGCAGTCCATGATCCCGCCGAAATAGTGGTCGACCTTGCTCACCAACGCGTAGTAGGTCGCGCGCAACTCGCGGATCTCGGCGTCGTAGCGCGGCGTGCCGAGCGCATCGCGCATCCAGGTCTCGAACCAGTCGCCGCCCGGCCCGTTGGCGGCGGCCACCCAGGGATGCACGGCGGCCTCCTCGGCCATGCTGGGCGCGCGCAGCGGGGCCGGGACCGTCGACGGATCGTAACGCGTGTTCCAGGGCCTTGGCGCGATGAACGGCGGGTGCGGGCGAAACCACGACAGGTGCACGAACCATCCGGGTTGCGCGCGTTCGAGATACTCGATGCAGCGGCGCGCCAGGAAGGCGGTCTGGCTGTCGTCGCCGGTGTAGATCGCCGGCGCGGCGGAACGCCCGCGGCCGGTCGGCGGCGCCTCACCCGGCGTGAAGGCTTCCTCGTATCCCGTGACCGGGTATCCCTTGGCGGCGAGGTCGTCGAGCCACGCCTGGGGCCGCTCGCCGGGCAGCAGCAGGCCTTCCTCGAAACCCGGCATGAGGCTCTCGTAGCCATGCCGGGTCACGTCCTCGATACCATGGGCGTACGGGTCGAGGGACGTGTCGGTGTAGCCGAACAGCGTCGGGCGGTATCCGGCCTTTCGCGCCTCGCGCGCGATGTTCGTATGACGATCCTCGAGCGGCGTGCCGTTTCGCACCGAGCGATGGTTGTGCATGTACATGCCGGTGAGCAGGCTGGCGCGCGCCGGGCCGCAGGGCGCGCACACGCTGTAGTGACCGGGAAACGTCACGCCCTCGCGCGCGAGGGCGTCGAAGTTCGGCGTCTCGACCACCGGGTGGCCGCGGGAGGACAGGCAGTCGCCGCGCCACTGGTCCGCCGTGACCAACAGGACGTTACGACGCACCGGCGTGTCTACTTGGTTTTCCAGGCGCCGCCGATGCGGATCTTCTGCCCCTTCGGCGTGTTCTCGATCGCCTTCTTGGCGCCGAGTTTTTCCACTTCCGCCAGCGGCACGCCGTTCTGCCGGGCCGCCTTTTCATAAACCGCCTTGCGCTGCGCGTTGACGGAATTCACGAGCTTGCTGACCTCGCCGGAAGGGTTCGGGGCGGTCGCGGCGATGTATCCCGAATCCGTTTCGCCCACCAGTCCTTGCTGCTTGGCCGGACCGATGTCCAGGGCGTGGGCGGCGAACGGCATGGCCAGTGCGACGAGCGCCGCGAAAAATATCGTGATCAAGCGTTTCATGACATGACTCCGGGTGCTGATGAGTTGGCTGACGTGATGCGACACTAGAACAGGCCGCTGCCTTCGCTGAATATCGTGTCCTCGAGCTGCTTTTCGATTTGCACGCGCACCTCGTGCTCGATCTTCACGTTGAGATTGATGGTGATGGGTTCCTTCGGCGTCTCCACCTTGACGGTGGGCGTACAGCCGGCGGCCGTGGTCAGCGCCGCTGCGACGAGCCCGTAAACATAAGGGGATTTCATGGCGTATCCTCGGTTGGTCGATGCAATCATTGGCTTCGTTGGTAGTACTGCCGCACGCCGCGGTCGATGCGCTCGTTGAGACCGTCGACCAGGCGAATACTCTCGAGCAGCGTGAGAATGTTCTGCTCCACGTTGACGTTGAAATGAATGGGCTGATCGCGCCCGATTTCCTCGCTGGTGCCTTCCATGTGAACCGCCAGGTTCAACACCCCGTCCGGTTGATACTCGGGCTCCACGCGCAGCACGGAATACTGGAAATGCTTGAGCGCCTTGAACAGGATCTCGGCGCCGCTGCCCGCGCCGACGTCGCCGGGATCGTAGTGAAGCACGCCGCCGGTCGCGCTCTCGATTCGGCCGCGACTAATGTATAACCCGTCGTGGCGAATTTCCACCGGCACGCGACCACCGACGCGTCCCGACATCGACAATCCCGGAAAGCGTTCTTCGCCCACCAGGCGCGCCAGGTCGATGTTCTCCAGAAACACGTCGAAAGCGCCGGCGCCGGTGCTTTCGAAACGCGGCACGCGCAGCGTCCCGTCGAACGCCTCGGCGCGCACGTCGGTGGCGACCACCCTCGGCATGCCGTCGGCCATGCCGTCGATCGCCACGCTCGCATCGATGGCGGACAACGCCAGGCCGTAGTCGATCGCGCCCACGCTGACCGCCGCCGGCCGCGAGGTCTGAAGCGACGGGTAGACGTCGAGTTCGAGCGTGGTCGAGGCGTCGGAGAAGTAGACGTCTCCTGCCGCGCCGCCGACATTGTCGAGCTCCACGCGCACCGCGGCGCGGGTGTCGTCCGCGCCGATGCGAACGTCGGCCTCGAGTGCGGCGCGACCGCTTACCAGGTCGACGCCGTCGGGCCATCCCTCTATCAACAGCGCGGCGCGCTCGACGTCCTCGCCGAAGGCTACCGTCTCGCTTGCGACCGTCAGCGTACCGGTCGGCGCGCCGGGGGCCAGTACGAGACGACCGTTGACCGGCACGGCATCGGCCAGACGCGCATCGAACGTCGCGTCGACGCCGCCCGTTCCCCAGCCGGCGCGACCGCCGAATCCGGCCAGGCGCGCGCGGTAGCCGGCGGCATCGAGCGTCAAGAGCTTCGTTCGCGCCGCCAGCGCGGCAACTTCGCCGTCGCGCACCGGCAACGTGACTCGCGCGTCATCGATGATCGCGGCTGCCTCTGCGCGCTCGGCCCGCGCTCGCTGCACGTCGACGACGATCGCCGACCCATCGGCCCGCGCGGCGACATTCGACAGGCGGACCCCCACACCCTGGAACACCGCATCGACGCCGCCGAGCCGAACCGCCGGCAACGATACGCCGCCGGCGGAGACCGGCAGCTCCAGCACCGCGTCCGTCGCTTCGACCGGCTCTCCGCGCCACGTGACCCGGAGCGCGTCCGCGCCGACGACGGCGGTTCCGGCGGGCGACGCCAGGGCCACCTGCAGCGACTCGCGCAGCGAGGCATTCACGGCGTCGGCCGCGAACGCGCCCGCCGCCAGGCCGGCGGCGCGAAACTGCGCCCCGTCGGGCAGCGCGACCGTGCCCGCGCCGAGATCGACGTCCACGCCGCTGTGCACGATGACCGAACGGGCGGCGAAACCTTCGCCGGCGATCGACTCGACGCTCAGCCGCACCGGCGTGACGCTCGCCACGCCGTTCGCCGTGCGCATGAACCGTCCGCGCACGCTGCCGCTGGCGAAGCCGACCGTGCCCACCCGGCAATCGCCGAGGTCGGCGTCCAGGTGCAGGGCGTCGAGCGGGTTTTCCGAGATCCTGACCTGCGCCTCGACCCGGCAGGTCGACACCGGAATGTCCAGGGCGGTCAGCGGCCAAAACCACTCGACCGCCGCGGCGACATCCCCCTGGACGCGCCCGGTCCAGGTGAGCGGTTCGCCGGCGCGGGTAAGGGAGAACCGAAGCGCCGGCGATGTCGCGGGATCGTCCCATGCCAGCACGCCCTCGATGCGGCCGCCGCGTTCGATCACGACCTCCATTACCCTGTCGGCGGCGGCCGGATCGAGGGGCGCCACCACGACGGTGGCCGTCGCGGCCTCCGCGCCGGGGTTGACGCGCAGCGACATCGGCGGCAGCCAGGCCACGCCCTGGTCCGACCCGAAAACGACGCGCGACACGTCGAGGCCCCGCGTTGGCAACGCGTCGACGAAGGGCGTAAGGTCGAATACGGGCAGCGCGAACGGGACCGACGGCGTCACGCCGGCGCTATCAGCGTGCGTCGCGAGGCGCACGGAATCCACGGACAGCGAATCTATGCGACCGTCGAGCAGTCCGGTCAGGCGGTATCCGACATCGGCGCCCTCGATGCGCACCGACGCGGCACCCGGCACCTCGAAGGAGATTCGCTCGACGCGAACGGCGTCGATGCGCGGTCGGCCGAAGTCGACCGTGACGTCTTTCAGTCCCCTTTCCTGCAGCGCCTGGCGGACCACCCCCCCGATCATTCGCGGCGACAGCGCCCAGAGCACCAGAAACAGCGCGATGACTGATAGAATTGGCAGCGCAATCCACTTTGCCGTGCGCCTCATTCGTTCCTCCCCGTTCCGGTGGCTCATCACATTAGGAACCCGAGCCTGTACTGCGACTGAACCGTGTCCATCGCCAAGCACCGTCAACCACGTCGAGAATGCCGCCGCCGCACCGCCGGCGCGCGGCATTATGACACGCCCGCCGCCACCGGCCGCGCGAACGCCGGCGCGTTCTCGCCGACGCCATGCTGCAGCTGACCGACCTCGCCATCCGGCGCGGCCCGCGCCTGCTGTTCGACGGCGCCACGCTGATGATCGCCGCCGGCCAGCGGGTCGGCGTGGTCGGCGCCAATGGCAGCGGCAAGTCGAGCCTGTTCGAACTGGTGCTCGGTCGACTGGACGCCGATGCCGGTTCGCTTTCGATCGCCGGCGAACCGGTGATCGCCCACGTCGCCCAGCATCTCGACTTCGACGAACGCGACGCGGTCGAACACGCGCTGGACGGCGACGCCGAGTTGCGCGCCATCGAGCGGACCCTGGCGACCCAGGGTCACCACGGCGACGGCAGGCTGCAGGCGCGACTGGAGGAAATCGACGGCTACGGCGCCCCGGCCCGCGCCGCGCGCCTGCTGAGCGGGCTGGGATTCGACGAGTCGCGCATGCGCGTACCCGCCGACACGCTGTCTGGCGGGTGGCGCATGCGAATCAACCTGGCGCGCGCGCTCATGTGTCGTTCCGACCTGCTGCTGCTCGACGAGCCGACCAATCACCTCGATCTCGACGCGGTCATCTGGCTTGAACAATGGCTGCTGCAGTACCAGGGAACGCTGCTGCTCATCTCCCACGACCGCGAGTTTCTCGATCGCATCGTCAACCGCGTGGTCGCCATCGAAAACGGCAAGGTAACCGCATACACCGGCAGCTACAGCGACTACGAGGCCACCCGCGCCGCGCGTCTCGGCCAGCAGGCGGCGGCGTGGCGCAAGCAGCAGCGCGAGATCGCCCACATGCGCTCGTTCGTCGACCGCTTTCGCGCCAAGGCGTCCAAGGCCCGGCAGGCCCAGAGCCGTCTCAAGGCGCTCGAACGCATGGAACACATCGCGCCCGCCCACGTGGACTCGCCGTTTCACTTCGCGTTCAGGGCGCCCGAGGCGCTGCCCGCGCCGCTGCTGCGCCTCGAGGACGCGGCCACCGGGTACGACGGCAAGGCGGTGGTGGAAGACGTCAACCTGTCCATCGCCCCGGGGGATCGCATCGGCCTGCTGGGCCTGAACGGCGCCGGCAAGTCGACCCTGAGCCGCCTGGTGGCCGGCCGGCTGCCGCTCATGGCGGGCGAGTGCGTGACGGCGACGCGCCTGGCGCGCGGCTACTTTGCGCAGTCGCAGCTCGAGTTGTTGAACGACCAGGAGACGCCGGCCGAGCACTTCAAGCGCGTGTTCGACCTGCACGAAGAGCAGGTGATGCGCAATTTCCTCGGCGGATTCGGCTTCTCGGGCGAGCGCGTCTTCGAGCGCGTCAAGCCGTTCTCCGGCGGCGAGAAGGCGCGCCTGGTGCTGGCCATGGTGGTGTACTCGCGGCCCAACCTGCTGATCCTCGACGAGCCCACCAACCACCTCGACATCGACATGCGCGACGCCCTGACCCGCGCGCTGCAGGAATTCGA
Source organism: Gammaproteobacteria bacterium (assembly GCA_030429665.1). Lineage (GTDB taxonomy): Bacteria > Pseudomonadota > Gammaproteobacteria > Arenicellales > CAJQKF01 > BQJD01. Next base: position 9,556 of record JAUIEZ010000046.1, read on the forward strand.
CGGCGCGGTCATCCTGGTGTCCCACGACCGCCACCTGCTGCGCGCCACGGCGGACGAGTTGTGGCTGGTGGACGACGGCCGCGTGGCGCCGTTCGACGGCGATCTCGACGATTACCCGGCGTGGCTGGCGAACCGCCGTCGCGGCACGGACAACGGGACATCCCGATCGCTCGCCGGCATCAATCGCAAGGAACAACGCCGCGAGGCCGCGCGCCGGCGCGCCGAACTCAAGCCGCTGGCCGACAAGGTGCGCAAGCTCGAGTCCCGGCTCGAGACGCTGCATCGCGAGGGCAAGGAACTCGATCGCACGCTCACCGACAACACGCTCTACGGTGACGAGCGCAAGGACGATCTTGCCGCGCTGCTGCGAAAGCGCGCCGCGCTTCACGGGCGTATCGACGATGTCGAGGCCGACCTGCTGGACGCCATGGAGACGCTGGAGCGCGCCCAGGCCGAAGCCGGCGCGGCGTGAACGAGTGGCAGCGACGGTGGCTGTCGAGGGCGGCCGACGTCCTCTACACCGTCATGCCGCATCGAACACCCGACGCGGAGCGGCTTGCCGGCGCGCGTCTCGTCGCTCATCGCGGCAACACGGGGCTCGACGACGCGGCGAGGGAGAACACGCTCGACGCCTTCGACGACTGCCTCGCGCTCGGCCTGTTCGGCGTGGAACTCGACGTGCAGTGGACCCGCGACGGCGTGCCGGTGGTGTTTCACGACGCGGACACCGCGCGCTTGTTCGGCGAGGCCGATCGATCGGCGATTGCCGACACGGGCTTTGACGAACTGCGTCGGCACTTCGCGTCGATTCCCGCGCTCGAGGCGGTCGTCGAACGCTTCGGCGGCCGCTTGCACCTGATGATCGAGCTGAAGACCGACACCTACGCCGCGCGGCACCTACCCGAGCTGCGCCGGGTCCTGTCCGGGCTTCAGGCGCAGGCGGACTATCACCTGCTGTGCCTGGAGCCCGAGATCCTTTCGGGCCTCGACGGCATCGCGCCCGGCGCGGGCATGGCGGTGGCCGAGACCAATACCCGGGAGATCGCGGCCGCGGTATTCCGGCTCGGACTCGCCAACTTGGCCGGGCACTACGTGCTCGTCAATCGTGCGCTGCGGCGCGACCTGGACGCGCGCGGGATACGATACGGCGTGGGCATGGCGCCGTCGTCCAGCGTGATGCGGCGCGAGCTGAATCTCGGCAGCCACTGGATATTCACCAACCGCGGCGCCCGCCTTGCTCGCGCCTTGCGCGCGTGCGGCGGGAGGCACGGGCGGGATCGAGACCGATCGGCGACGGCGGGTCCTTAACCGACGCTTCAGTTTTGCCGTCTACACTGGCGGTGCGCAACTCGAAGACCAACGATTGCCTTGCCCACGATGTCCGCGACTGCCGTCGAACACCTCCTGCCGTGCCGTGCCTGCGCCGGGCGCCGTGCGCTGCTTCACTTCGCGGCGGCCGGTTCGGCCATCGCCGCGCTGGGCATCCTTCTCGAATATTCCGGCCTGGACATCGCCGTTTCGACGTGGTTCTTCGACGCCTCGACCGGCACCTGGCCGCACCGTCACGGCCTGCTGTCCGAATCGATTCTCTACCGGGGCGAGAGAATGTTCGTCATGACGCTGTACGCGGCGGTACTGGCGGCATTGCTGGTCAGCCTGCTCACTCGTTCGGGGAGGCGCTGGCGCCGCGCCTTGCTGTTCGTGGCCCTGGCGACGGTGACGGGACCGCTGATCGTCGGGCTGTTGAAATCGATGGTGCACGTGTACGTGCCCTGGCGCCTGGCATTGTTCGGCGGCGACCTGCCCTATGTCCGCCTGTTCGACCCGGCCCCTGCCGGCCTGTCCGCGGGTCACGCATTCCCCGGCGGACACTCAAGCGGGGCCTTCGGCTGGCTTAGCCTTTACTTCCTGCTTCGCGCCGGCAACCATCCCCGCCAGAACATCGTTCTGGGCGCGGTTCTCGCCGCCGGCATCGTGTTCGCGGCAACACAAACCGTGCGCGGCGCCCACTTTCCGAGCCACGACGTATTCACGCTGGCGATCTGCTGGGCGTCCGGCGCCTGCTGGGCGCGACTGTTCTTTCCGGCGTCGTTCGCACGCGACGAGTGAAGGAACGGCGAGTCCGGGCGACGCGATGGTAAGCTGTAGGTCCGCGATCGTCCCGCCATTCGTCTTATGAACCGAGTTATCGAACAACTTTCCACCCACCGATCCATTCGCCGCTATACCGACCGCGCCATCGACGACGACCTGCTGCACGATCTGGTCCGCGCCGGGCAGGGCGCCGCGTCGTCCAGCTTCATCCAGGCCTACAGCATCGTCCACGTGCGCGACGCGGCGAAACGCGAGCGCATCTCCGCCGCCGCCGGCGACCAGCGCTGGATTCGCGAAGCCGCCGCCTTCCTGGTGATGTGTGCCGACCTCTCTCGCGTCGCGCGCGCGGTGAGGAAGACCCGGAACGAGGAACTGGCCGGCTGGACCGAACACTTCCTCGCCGCCACCGTGGACGTCGCGCTGATGGCGCAGAACGTGATGGTGGCGGCGGAGTCGGTCGGCCTTGGCGCGGTGTTCATCGGCGGAATCCGCAACGACCCGATGACGGTGAGCGAGGTGCTGGCATTGCCCGACCTCGTGTACCCCGCCTTCGGTCTGTGCCTGGGCTGGCCCGACCAGGATCCCGAGGTGAAGCCGCGCATGCCGGTGGACATGGTGCTGCACCGTGACCGCTACGATGCCGGCCGGGTCGATGCCGACGTCGAGCGCTATGACGCCATGATGCGCGAGTACTATGCCGCGCGCAGCGAGAACAGGCGCAGCACCGACTGGTCCACGCCCACCGCCGGCGCGGTGCAGGACAAGACCCGCGAACACATGCTCGCCTTTCTGCAGGCGCGGGGATTCCTCAAGCGCTGAAGGCGTCGAAGCGCGCGATGATCGCCCGCGCGCGCAGCGCTACCGGCCGGTCCACCATGCGACCGCGCACCGCCACGGCGCCCTGCCCCTCGCCCGCCGCGCGCTCCAGCGCGGCGACCACCTCGCGGGCCCATGCCACCTGTTCCTCGCCGGGCATGAACACCGCGTTCAGTACGCCGACCTGGCGCGGGTGGATGCAGAACGCGCCCACCGCGCCCATGTCCGCCCCCGCCGCGACGCGGGCGCGGTAGGCATCGAGGTCGGTGAACTCGGCGATGGAACCGGGATACCCCAACAGCGGGACGTCCAGGCGGCGCGCGCACTCCAGCAACCGGTAGAAGGCGTGCTCCATGGCGCGGCCGTCCGCGTTGCACTGCAGGTGGGCGGCGAGATCCTCGGCGCCGATGGTGAGGCCGGCCAGGCGCGGCGCGTCGGCGGCGCCCAGCGCGGCGAAGGCGTCGAGGCCGGCGATGTCCTCGACCATGGGCAGAAGCGCCGTGCGGTGGAAGCCGCGCCGGTCCAGCAGTCGGCTCACCCAGGTCATGTGCTCGGCGCCGGCCGCCTTGGCCAGCACCACCGCCTCGACGCCGGGCGGCAGCGCGTCGATGTCCTCGGCGTAATCGGCGGCGGCGGCATTGATGCGCACCAGCGCCGGCTTGCCCGCTTCGCCTACGGCCTTGACCAACCGCGGCAAGTCATGGCGCGCGGCGGGCCGGGCCGCCGGCGCCACACCGTCCTCGAGATCGATGCATACCGCGTCGGCGACGCCGGCCGCCGCCTTCGCCGCGAGGTCGGCCCGGCTGCCGGGGACGAACAGGATGCTGCGCGGCGGCAGCGCGCGAAGGTCTTCGCTCATTGCGACTCGCCGCCGTCGTCGAACTCGCGTGCGAGCGGCTCGCCGTCCCGCCCCAGGGGCGGCGCCCCGGGACTGGTTCGCCAGTTCTCGCCGCGCCACTTCACCGGGTGGTCGGGTATCGGCACCGTCATACCGGTCGTATTCACCGCGTCGCGGCGCCGCAGCGCCGGGTGCCGCGATACCTCGGGGACTGTGTTCACCGCGCCGAAGGCGATCTGCTTGTCGAGCAGGCGGCGTCGAAACTCGGCGGCATCCATCCCCGACAATGCCTCGCCAATGCGCTCATCGAGGGCGGCGCGGTTGGCCACGCGGGCGTTGTTGTCGGCGAAGCGCGGATCGCGCGGCAGCCCGGGGCGCTCCAGCACCGACTCGCAAAGACGCACCCATTCGCGTTCGTTCTGGATCGAGATGAGCGTCACCACGCCGTCGCCGGTGGCGTAGGCACCGTAGGGCGCGATGGATGGATGTCGCAGCCCCTGGCGCGCGGGCGGGCCGTCGCCGTAGTCGTTGTGCATCAGCGGCACCGCCATCCATTCCGCGGCGACGTCGAACAGCGACACTTCCAGCGCCGCGCCCTCCCCGCTTCGCTCGCGGCGAAACAGCGCCTCGACGATGGCCGCGTGGGCGGTCATGCCGGCGCCGATGTCGCAGACCGAAACGCCGATTCGACCGATCTCGTTGGGCCCGCCGGAAACCTCCGCCAGTCCCGACTCCACCTGCACCAGCAGGTCGTAGGCGCGCATGCCGGCCATGGCCGGCACGTCGCCGTAGCCCGAGATCTCGCAGGTGACGAGACGGGGATACGCCTCGCGCAACGCCGCCGAGCCGAACCCGGCGCGCGCCAGGGCACCGGGCGCGAGGTTCTGCACGAAGACGTCCGCGCCCGCGATCATATGTCGGAGCAGCCTTGCCCCCGACGGCGTCTTGAAGTCCAGCACCACGGACTCCTTGCCCTGGTTGAGCCAGACGAAGTAGGAACTGTCGCCCTTGGCGGCGGTGTCGTAGCCGCGCGCGAAATCGCCGCCCTCGCGCTCGATCTTGATGACCCGCGCGCCGGCGTCGCGCAGCCGTGCGGTGCAAAGCGGCGCGGCCACGGCCTGCTCCACGGCGACGACGGTGATGCCTTCGAGGGGTTTCACGGTCAGAAGCTCCTCGGCAGGCCGAGCACGTGCTCGGCGATGTAGGAAAGTACGAGGTTGGTGGAGATCGGCGCGATGCGGTACAGGCGCGTTTCGCGGAACTTGCGCTCGATGTCGTACTCACGCGAGAAGGCGAAGCCGCCGTGGGTCTGCATGCACATGTCGGCGGCGTTCCACGAGGCGTCGGCGGCCAGCATCTTGGCCATGTTGGCCTCGGCGCCGCACTTCTCTCCGGCGTCGAACAGCGTTGCCGCGCGCTCCACCATCAGCGCCGCGGCCTCGGTCTCGGCGTAGCACTTCGCGATGGGAAACTGGATGCCCTGGTTGGTGCCGATGGGCCGCTCGAACACCACGCGATCCTTCGCGTAGGCACTTGCCTTGTCGATGAAGTAGCGCGCGTCGCCGATGCATTCCGACGCGATCAGGATGCGCTCGGCGTTCATGCCGTCGAGGACGACGCGAAAGCCGTCGCCCTCCTTGCCGAGGAGGTTCCCGGCCGGTATCGCGAGGTCGTCGAAGAACAGCTCGCAGGCATGGTGGTTGATCATGGCGTCGATGGGCCGCACGGTGAGTCCGTTGCCCACCGCCTCGCGCAGGTCGACGATGAACGCCGACAGTCCCTTGGTCTTCTTCTCAACCTGCTCGAGCGGCGTGGTGCGCGCCAGCAGCACCATGAGGTCGGAATGCTGCACCCGGCTGATCCAGACCTTCTGCCCGTTGACGCGGTACACGTCGCCGTCGCGCCGGGCCGTGGTGCGAAGCTTCGTGGTGTCGGTGCCGGTGGTGGGCTCGGTGACGCCGAAGCTCTGCAGGCGCAGTTCGCCGCTGGCGATCTTCGGCAGGTAGGCCCGTTTCTGCGCCTCGCTGCCGTGTCGCAGCACCGCGCCCATGACGTACATCTGTGCGTGGCAGGCGCCGGCGTGGGCGCCACGTCGGCTGATCTCCTCCATGATCACGCAGGCGTCGATCACGCCCAGGCCGGCGCCGCCGTATTCTTCCGGAATCAGTGCGGAGAGGAACCCCGCCTCGTTCATCTCGCGTACGAACTCCGTGGGATAACCGCGCTCGGCATCGAGCCGGCGCCAGTAGTCCTCGCCGTAGCGCGCGCACAATGCGGCGACGGCCTCGCGCATCTCGGCGCGCTCCTCCGAAGTCGATGTCATGGCCGGGTTGGCTCCCGTGTATTGCCGGTTGTTTCGTGTACGAGAGCGGTCGGACCGCCGGTTGCCCGACCGCGCAGGGCAGCGTCGCCGATACAATCCCTCGGTGCAATGGTAAACCATCGAAACGAAGACGAATGCGAGACAGCGACATGATCGACGTCGACGGCCTCGCCCGCCGCCTGGCCGGCGGGCGGTTGGCGTCATGGTCGAGCACCCTGCGGGAGCGGCTCGACGGCGCCTTCGATACCGCCCGCCACGGCGACATGGCAGGCTGGCTCGACGGCATTCGCGCCCTGCCGGACATCGTTCCGTCGGGGGCGACCCTGGACGCGTCGACGGTGAGCGCGGGCCGGTCGTCGGATTGCGGCGACGACCAGCGCCGGCAACTGGAAACGGCGCTTCGCCGGCTCGTCCCCTGGCGCAAGGGCCCGTTCCGGATCGCCGGCGTGACCATCGACACCGAGTGGCGCAGCGACCTGAAGTGGGACCGGCTCGCCGGCGCCATCGAGCCGCTCGACGGCCGCCTCGTGCTGGACGTCGGCTGCGGCAGCGGTTATCACTGCTGGCGCATGCTCGGCGCCGGCGCCGATACCGTGGTCGGCCTGGATCCAATGCTCCTGTACGTACTCCAGTTTGTTGCCGTGCGCCGCTACCTCGGCGACCTCGGCGCCTGGGTGCTGCCGCTTCGGCTGGAGGACCTGCCGGCGGATTCCCGGGCCTTCGGCACGGTCTTCTCCATGGGCGTGCTCTATCACCGCCGCTCTCCGCTGGACCACTTGAGGGCGCTGCGCGGCGCCCTCGCGCCCGGCGGACAACTGGTGCTGGAAACGCTGGTCGTCGACGGCGGACCGAATACCGTGCTGTTGCCGGCGGGGCGCTACGCGCGCATGGGCAACGTGTGGTTCCTGCCCTCGGTGGCGGCGCTCACCGGGTGGCTGGCACGCCTGGGATTCGCCGGCATCGAGGTGGTCGACGTCACCGCCACTACCGTCGCCGAGCAGCGCACCACGAGCTGGATGCCCCGCGAATCGCTGGCCGAGGCGCTCGACCCCCGCGACGCCGGTCGCACGGTGGAAGGCTATCCGGCGCCGGTTCGAGCCATCGTCATCGCGACAGCCTCGTGACAGCCAACAATAAGGCAGTGTTAATCATTCAATATAGAAAAACTATAGCAATTTATTGATATCTGAGATATCATTTATCCCGTTTCGTATCCATCCGATGTACCACCCATCCGAATGATCACCTCGGCCCAGATGCGCGCGGCCCGCGCCCTGCTCGGCATCGACCAGAAGACGCTGGCCGAGTGGGCCGGCGTTTCGGTACCGACCATCCAGCGCATGGAATCGAGCCCGGGCACGGTTCGCGGGGTGATCGACAGCCTGACCCGGGTGATCGAGGCACTCGACCGCGCCGACATCGAGTTGATCGGTGAAAACGCGCAGAGCGCCGCTGGCGGTCGGGGCGTGCGCCTGAAGGCGCCGCCCGACCCGGCCGCCGACTGAATCCAACCCCGATGTATCTGTCCGCCCGGCGCCTGTCCCGGGCGCAGCGACAAGGAGACAACCGGTTCCAGAAAGTATGAATACCCACGCCGCCACCGCCCCGGCCGTCGACCGGGGCTCGTTCGTCGAGCTGTACACGCCCAAGCTCATCACGGTGTTTCGCGAGGGCTATCGCCTGAATCACCTGCGCACCGACATGGTCGCGGGGCTCACCGTGGCGGTGGTCGCGTTGCCGCTGTCCATGGCCATCGCCATCGCCTCGGGCGCGACGCCGGCGCAGGGGCTGTACACCGCCATCGTCGGCGGGTTTCTCGTCTCGTTGCTGGGTGGAAGCCGTTTCCAGATCGGCGGCCCGGCGGGCGCCTTCATCGTGCTCGTCGCGACGACCATCGCCACGCACGGCATGGACGGGCTGCTGCTGGCCACGCTGCTTTCCGGGTTGATGCTGGCCGCCGTCGGACTGCTCGGGCTCGGCACCTACGTCAAGTTCACGCCCTACCCGGTCACGGTGGGATTCACGGCGGGCATCGCGGTGATCATCGCGGCCAGCCAGCTCAAGGAGCTGCTCGGACTAACGCTGTCGGCACCGGAGCCCGGCCCGCTGCTGGAGAAGCTGCCGGTGCTATGGCACGCATTGCCCAGCATCGATGCCGCCACCACGGCCTTGTCGGTGGCGACGATCGTGACCATCGTCGCGCTGCGTCGCTGGCGGCCGCACTGGCCGGGACTGTTGATCGCCGTGGCGGGTGCCGCGGGCGCCACGGCGGTGTTCGACCTGCCGGTGTCGACGATCGGGACCGCGTTCGGCGGTATTCCGTCGACGTTACCGGTCCCGGCGCTGCCCGACTTCTCCCTGGACAAGGTGCAGGCGGTCATGCCCAGCGCCATCGCCTTCACCCTGCTCGGCGCCATCGAGTCGCTGCTCTCCGCGGTGGTGGCGGACGGCATGACCGGGCGGCGCCATCGCTCCAATTGCGAACTCGTCGCCCAAGGCGCCGCCAACGTCGCCTCGGCGCTGTTCGGCGGCATCTGCGTGACCGGCACCATCGCGCGAACCGCCACCAACGTGCGCGCCGGCGCCCACGGCCCGCTCGCCGGCATTCTGCACGCCGGCTTCCTGCTGCTGTTCATACTGCTCGCCGCACCCTTGGCAAGCGCTATCCCACTCGCGGCCCTGGCCGGCGTGCTGGCGGTGGTGGCCTGGAACATGGTGGAGAAAAGCGCCTTCGTCGCGCTGTCGCGCGCCTCGCGCGCCGACGCGGCCGTGTTGCTGGCGACGCTGGGCCTGACGGTTTTTCGCGATCTCACCGAAGCGATCGTGGTGGGCGTCGCGCTGGGATCCCTCCTGTTCATCCATCGCATCTCTCAAACCACCGAGGTGGCCACCCACACACCGCTCATCGCCGAAGACCGCGCCGACGAAACCGGCGCCGACCGCGTACCCTATGACGAGCATGCCGCCGCCGATCCGGACGTCGTGGTGTATCGCATCGTCGGGGCGTTCTTTTTCGGCGCCGCGGCATCCATCGGCACGGTGCTCGAGCGTATCGCCGACACCCACCGACTGTTGGTCGTCGACTTCACCGGCGTGCCCTTCGTCGACGCCACCGCGGCCAACACCCTCGGATCGCTGGCGCGAAAGGCCGGCACACGTGGCGTAAAGGTCATTCTCACCGGCACGAACCAGGGAATCCGCAAGGAACTCGTCGCCCATGGCCTCAAGCCGCCGGCCGTCGGGTACGCGCATTCCATCGAACGGGCGCTGCGCAAGGGCCGCGAGGCGCGCGATCGGCGCGTCGCCGCCTGATCACGCCGCGCAAGACTCAACGCCGCGAGGACGGCGCCGCGTCACCGGGCCCGCCGCGAACGTGCGAGCGGGGAAAACCGGCTATCATCCGGCAGGTCGAATAATCCCAACAACAATCTGGAGGAGGTCACTGCCGGTGAAAGCGCTCGTTATCCTGGTCTGCCTGGCGCTCGCGGCGCCCGTCGCGCTCGCGGACCAATCACACGCCAACGTCCGCGTCGAGGTATTGGCGCAGACCTCGAACAGCTGGAACGGCAGCGCGCTGCCGTCCTATCCCGAGGGCACGCCGGAACTGCGCATCCTGCGTATCACCATACCCGCCGGCGTCACCCTGCCCATGCACAAGCACCCGGTGATCAACGCCGGCATAATGCTCGAGGGCAATCTGACGGTGATCTCCGAGGCCGGCGACACGATGCAGCTTTCGGCCGGCGATTCCATCGTGGAACTGGTCGATCAATGGCATTACGGCCGCAACGACGGTGAATCCGACGCCGTCGTCGTGGTGTTCTACGCCGGCGTCGCCGGCCAGCCGATAAGCCAGGCCCGGTAGCGCCGCGAGGCAAAATAAGTCGCGGCGGGTGTCGATCCGGTTCCGCGCCGTTCGACCAGTCTCCAACAACGGTGCGCCCGGCGACGATGACGCCGCCTTACAATGGCCACCGGACCCGCCAGGAGGAGACGCGATGGCCACGGTCAGTTTCACGCCCAACCTGCGCCGCCACGTGCAGGCGCCCGATGCCCGCGTCGCCGGCGCCACCGTCGGCGAGGCGCTCGACGGATATTTTCGCGACAACCCGAAGGCGCGCGGTTACGTTCTCGACGACCAGGGCGCGGTACGGCACCACGTGGTGATCTTCCTCAACGGCACGCCGGTGCGCGACCGCGCCGCGTTGACAGATCCTCTCTGCGAAGACGACGAGATCTTCGTATTCCAGGCACTTTCAGGAGGATGACATGAGCGACCGTCTACTGGTTAGTACCAAGAAAGGGCTATTTCGAATCGAGCGCAACGGGGCCGGGCACTGGGAGGTCGGGCCGGGCTGGTTTCTCGGCGATCCGGTTTCCGTGGTGCTCGCCCGTCCCGGCGGCGACATCCTCGCCGCCGCCGACCTCGGGCATTTCGGCACCAAGATGCACAAGTCGGCGGACGGCGGCGCGACCTGGACCGAGGCGGAATCGCCGACCTACCCGCCCAAGCCGGAAGACGTGGAAGACAAGGACCCGATGCGGGGTGTCGAGATACCGTGGACGACCAAGCTGGTGTGGTCGCTCGAGCCGGGCGGCAACGATGGCGAGCTGTGGTGCGGCACCATTCCCGGCGGGCTGTTCCATTCCACCGACGACGGCGAAAGCTGGGCGCTCGTGCGCTCGTTGTGGGACGAGCCGCGGCGCAAGGAGTGGATGGGCGGCGGCTACGACCATGCCGGCATCCACTCCATCCTGGTGGACCCGAACGACGCCAGGCGCGTGACCGTGGGCGTTTCGGTGGGCGGAGTATGGACCACCCACGACGCCGGCGAGAGCTGGGAGCTGATCGGCGAAGGTCTGCGTAACGACTACATGCCGCCCGACCAGGCCGGCGACCCGCTGTCACAGGACGCCCATCGCATCAAGCACTGCGCCGCCCACCCCGCACGCCAATGGATGCAGCACCACAACGGTATCTTCGTCTCCGACGACGCGGGCCGGCACTGGCGGGAACTCACCGACGTGCCGCGCTCGGTGTTCGGTTTCGCGGTCGCCGTGCACCCGACGGATCCCGACACGGCGTGGTTCGTGCCGGCGGTGAAGGACGAGCAACGCATCCCGGTCGACGCCCACCTGGTCGTCAACCGCACCCGGGACGGCGGCAGAACGTTCGAGGTCCTGGACGAAGGGCTTCCCGAAGAGAGAGCCTATGACCTCGTCTACCGTCACGGACTGGACATCGACGACGACGGCGAGCGCCTCGCCTTCGGCAGCACCACGGGATCGTTGTGGGTGAGCGAGGACCAGGGCGAATCGTGGCAGTGCGTGAGCCGGCACCTGCCGCCGATTCTTTGCGTCAGGTTCGAGCCGTAGCAGAAACCGCCGGTGACCGCATGGACGGCGGTCGCGGTGTTTTCACCCTTGGAATTCGAGAGCCGAAGGTACCTGCCGGCCGCGGGCGCCGCGCGCCGCCGTCGTCGCTTGCGGTGCCCGACGGAATCGGTGCCCGTTGGACACCGGTTTGCCGCGAAACCGGCACCGGGTAGTCGCTTCTCGCAACCTTCCGATCGCGTTCACCCTGGGCACCCTTGTGCGGAATTTCGGTAGAATCGATTAAAACGATAACCGGGCCACCCGTCTTGAACGTCGGGATGCCGCTACACGACGAACGAGAGGTGCGACCGACGACAAGTCATGCGCCGCTCGAACGACCGGGCCAAGGCATGACGATCCCTATTGATAGTGCTGAGCAGCGAATCAACCAGCGACTGTTCGAGACTTCCCTGGACCTGATCCTCGTCGTCGACAGAAAGGGCACCTTCGTTCGGGCGAGCCCGAGTTCGATGCGCATTCTCGGCTATGAGCCGGCCGAAATGATCGGCCTCAGCGCGCAGCGGTTCCTGTTCCCCGAAGACCTCGATTCCACCCGGCGGGAAATGCGGCTCGCGCGTCGAAGGCACGAGTCGCGAACCTTCGACTGTCGCTACGTCCACAAGCAGGGCCACGTCGTCCCGCTCTCGTGGAAAGGCGTCTGGTCGGAGCCCGAGGAACAGTATTTCTTCATCGGCCGGGACATGACCGCGCTGCTGGAGATCGAGCGACAACGGCATCGTTCCCAGCGGCTCGAGGCCATCGGCCAGTTGACCGGCGGCATTGCCCACGATTTCAACAACCTGCTTTCCGTGATCATCGGAAACCTGGAACTCGCGCAGAGAAACCTGACCGATCCCGAGGCGCTGCATCGATTGAGCCGGGTGGAACAGGCCGCGATCAGAGGCGCCGAGTTGACATCACAGTTGCTGGCCTTTGCCCGCCGCCAACCGTTGAAGTCGAAGGTGTTCGACATGAACGAAGTCGTCGCCGGCACCATGGACCTGCTTCAGCGCACGCTGGGCGACTCGATCACCGTTCAAAGCCGGCTCGATCCGAAGTTGACCAGGACCTTCGCGGATCCGACGCTGTTCGAGTCGGCCCTGTTGAATCTCGCGATCAATTCCCGCGACGCGATGCGCGGCGGCGGCAAGCTCGTCGTGGAGACACTCAACGCGACCGTCGATGACAACGCGTTGAAAAACGGCATCGACATACCGCCGGGCGATTACTGCGTGCTCAGCGTATCCGACACCGGCGTGGGCATGGATGCCGATACGCTTGTCCGGGTGTTCGAGCCGTTCTTCACCACCAAGGCGCCCGGCGAGGGCACCGGCATGGGGCTGAGCATGGTCTACGGCTTTGCCAACCAATCAAACGGCGGAGTGAAGATATACAGTGAACCCGGCCTGGGCACGACAGTGCGGATTTTCCTGCCGTGCGCGAACGCCGACGCAGCGACAACGACATCGAATTCCCGCATCGTTACCCCCGACGCCGGCGGGCGTGAACGAGTTCTCGTGGCCGAAGACAACGCCGACGTGCGCGAAGTCGTCGAGGCGCAACTCGACGACCTCGGCTATCGAGTCAGCGCGGTGGAGACTGGGGAAGCAGCGCTCGAACTGTTGAAGCGCGACGGCCCGTTCGGGTTGTTGTTCACGGACGTGATGATGCCCGGCCGCTACAACGGGATAGATCTCGCCCGCGCCGCCCTCGATGTTCAACCGGGCCTGAAAGTGCTGTTGACGTCGGGATTCGCGCTGGCGGCGATCGGTTCGGCGGACGCCGCGGGCGACGAGTTCCCGCTGCTGACCAAGCCTTACAGCCGTTCCGAACTGGCGTCGAAAGTCCGCAGCGTTCTCGATACCTGACGGTGCCAGGGCATTCGGTTTCTTCCGTGAGCGTCGTGCCGGCGCGATTCCCGTTCGCTCTCGGTGCCCGGACGGATCCTGCTCAGAACAGGTAACGTTGTCCCAGGAAGACGACGGCAAGCAGGACCAGCCCGACGCTCCACACCTGCAGCCACAGCATCCGACCCTTGCGTCCCATCCAGAACAGCGCGATGCCGATGAACACGCCGAGAACCATGGAGAAGTCGGTCGCGAAATGCGTGTTTGCACCGTAGGGGTTGTCGGGGTCGGGCGCCTGCCCTTCTCTGTATCGCATGGCTTGTCGGTTTGTATTCGTGCGGCCCCGGCGTCGACGCGCTCGACGAAGGCCCGGCGTGAACAAGGGCGGCCATCATACACAACGCGCCCGACAGCGCATAGATCCACTCCCCGTCTCCAGAAGCGCCTCGCGGGCACCGGTTCGTTCGCCGTTCGTCATCGACACGTTCGTTACGGTCAGGCATATTCGATACCTACCGACGTCATTCCCACCAGGCCTCCCGTCGGGCACTGCGCCTCGACGGAGACGGGTCTCGAGGAAGCAGCCATGTCACTGAAGATCGTCGTCTTCTACGGTTCCGCCCGCAGCGCCCGCCAGGGCATCAAGGCCGCGCGTTTCATCACCCGCCAGTGCGAGCGGCGCGGCCACGACGCCGCCCTTGTCGACCCGCTCGACTATCCCCTGCCGCTGCTCGACAAGATGTACAAGGAATACGCGCGCGGCGAGGCGCCCGAGACGCTGCAGCGTCTCGCCGACCTGGTCGTGCCGGCCGACGGCTACATCGTGGTCAGCGGCGAATACAACCACACCGTGCCGCCGGCCCTCGCCAATCTCATGGACCACTTCCTCGACGAGTACTTTTTCAAGTGCTCCGCCATCATGTGCTACTCCGCCGGTTCCTTCGGCGGGGTACGCGCCGCCATGACGCTTCGCGCCATGCTGGCCGAGATGGGCATGTCCAGCATCCCCTCATTGATGCCGGTACCGAAAGTACAGTCCGCCTTCGAGGACGACGGCACGCCAACCGACGACGCCTGGATCAAGCGCGCCGACAAGTTCCTCGCGGAGTTCGAGTGGTACGCCGACGCGCTGAAGAACGCCCGCGAGCGGGCCTGCGAGCGCAGCGGGTGCGACGGGCGCGACATTGCCGCGGGAGGACGATGAACCGATGAACAAGGGCGAACCGATTTCACTTCGCAAAGCATTCGGACGACTGACCTTCCTGCCCAACCGGACGCCGGGCATGCCGGACGAGGCACTCGACGCCGCATTCGCCAGGCTCGCCGACTACCGCGACGGCGCCGTGTTCATCGGTCACTACGCCGGCAACAGCGAGTGGGAACGACATGGCGCGGGCGACGAGATCGTCTACGCGCTCGACGGTGAGACCACGTTGTTCGTCTGGACCGGGAACGAGGAACGTGCGCACCGGCTTTCCGCCGGGGAGATGATCGTGGTGCCCCAGGGCTACTGGCATCGCTTTGAAACTCCTGAACACGTAAAGATTCTCTCGGTCACGCCACAGCCCACGGACCACCGGCTCGCACATCCCCGCGAAACGTAGCCGACCACTTCGCCGAGGACGGACCATCCGGGTGGTCCGGCGCGCGCCGGCGCAACGACCGTCGGTCACTAGTCGTTGACGATTGGCTGGGACAGGATCCACAAGCTCAAGACGGTGTAGGCCACCATCAGGACAAGCATCGGAAGCTGGCTCCTGATCGCCCTGGCCGTGGTTCGGGTCACTTCGATGGCGGTCGCATGCGCGAGATAAACGGAGATAACATGCCCCGTCACGATCGCGCCGACCGACACGTACCACACGTCTTTCGCATTGACGACGGAAATATCGATGCTCCTGGTCGCCGAACCGAACAGGTTCCACCCGAAGCCGAACGGGTCGGACGCCAGGGGAATCATGAGTTGTCCCGCCAACAGCAAGTATGAAATGTAGTGGGCGAGGTGGTAGGCGATGGCGATGGGCACGAGGCCGAGAACGTAGAGTCGGGCCGTATGCAGCCAACGATGGCGGTCACCGGCGAGCGCCGCGATAAAGGCGCAAAACGCGAGATAAACAATCCAGAAAATTCCGTACAGCAGCAGCAGTCCGACCAGCTTCACCACCGACAGCAGGTCGACGCCTTGAGACTGCATTTCGAGTAGCGCGGGCCGCAAGGCCCGACTCTCGGCGACGGCTCCGACGAGTGCCTGCCAGAACGGCGTTTCGGTGATTCCGTCGAATGAAACCGTCGTCAGCATCAACAATACGAACGCCAGCGTCGATACCGGGAGGGGTGTCGCGTTGTAAAGGCCGGCGCCGATCGGCCTCAAGGTCAACTCGCGACGTTCGGTATCGCCCCGGAACACGCCGAAACGCCCGAGCAGGGAAAAGACTACCGTAAACGCATCAGCGTTATTCAGAAAAACGTCCCGCCCGTAGATTCGCATGCCGGCCATCATGATCGTGCAGTAAACGATAACCAGAAGCGCCAACGTTCGGGGATGCTCACCGGCGTCGGAAATCATCTCCAGCCAAGCGAACACGAAAAACAAACCCAATGCGGGCCATTGCGACCAGGCGTCGGGGTATCGGCGCAACGGCTCGGCCAGTGTCGGAAACCACGCTTCGAGGACCACGAACAGGTTTCGCCACGGATTGAACGCCGCCCAGACATTGCCCAGCAAGGCTGCCAGATAGGCCATGCCGACCCACCAGATCACCCAGACGAAAACCGGCGCGAAGTTTTCGGTGGGACGTTGCGCACCGATCAGGCCGGTCAGGATCACCAGGGCGAAAAGGCCGATCGATACAACTCGCACGATCGCGGTCACGGGTCGGGAAAACGCGATCCTCGCAATCCACGTGTCCCGCAACGACTTCTCGTATCGTGACCTTCCCCGGCGCCTGCGAGAAAAGCACCCGGCGACGACGAACGAAAGGGCGACCGCGGCACCCGCCGCGCCCAGGTAGAGCGACAACGGCAGCGGCAGATCGTAGCGCTGGCCGAACGCGTGACCCTCGGCAACGACCGGCGCTAGCACCAGCGCAACCGATGTTGCCCTACTCGGGGTAGATTTCAAGGTAGATGAGCGTCTGGTGGCCGTGCCCACCGTCCAGCCCGTGCGCGGTTACCGGAAAACGGCCGGGTACGTCCGCGGCCAGCGCCATGACACCGGTTTTCCCGGGCACGACCTTTAGCGTGATGTCGTAACCGTGAAGGTGAAGCTCCGCTGGTTCGTCGCTTACCCAGTGGAGTTCGATTCGATCGCCCTGCGACAACCGGACAGTTTCTCCGGTTTCACTGAGTTGACGGTTCTGGATCTGGAGCCGAACCTGCTTTATCTCGCCCGAATCCGCGCCGCCCGGTATCGCGGCTAGCAGTGCCAGTGACAGTACCAGTCGGGCAGCATTACGGCACACGGGCGGCGCTTTCCTCACGCGGCGTTTATTTCTTGATTATAGGCGAGTTTAGGCGTATCAATGATGGTTCAAAGGATTTGTCTGAACGGTCGTCGTTGTTCACCGAACAACGAGGTTTTCTAAACCACCCATACGGGAGAAACGACATGCGTACGTTTGGATTCCTTTTCATCGTCATGGCCGGGTCGAGCCTGTCCTTTCCCTCTTCGGCGGAAATCCTGGCGATGATGAATTACGAGAGCAAAACCGCCGATTCCCTCAAAGCGCTCAAGATCGGAGACAACCAGGCCCGCCGCGAAGGCATCGCGATCGTGAATGTCGACCCGGCGTCGGAACGCTTCGGCGAAATCCTGGCCGAGATCCCGCTGCCCGCCGATCTCGTTGCCCATCATATCTTCTACGACCGCAGCCAGACCAAGGCGTATATCACGGCGCTGGGCAAGGGCGAATTGCGGGTCATGGACTTGACGGCGAATCCCTATCGCGTGAAGACCATTCCCGTGGCGGAATGCGAGTTTGGCGAGGACGTGATCTTCTCCGAGGACAACACCACCTGGTATTTGACCTGCATGAAATCCAACAAGGTCATCGTCGGCGACGTCGCCACCGACACCATCAGGCAGGTCGTCGATACCAACGCACCCTATCCACATGGCCTCGGCGTGAACAGCACGATCAACCGCGTGCTGGTGACCAGCACGGTCAGGCACGACCTGGGTGATCCCGGCGAGGTGATCGGCGTCTACGAAGCCGATTCGATGCGTCCGCTGTCGACCCTGAAGCTTTCGACGAAGGAGAGCCCCAGCGGCGAGGCGCCGGTCGAAATTCTTTTCGTGCCGGACTCGAAGCCCGTGGTGGCCTACATCACCAACATGTACGGCGGCAGCCTGTGGACGGCGACCTGGAACGAGCAAACGCAGGGTTTCGATGTCGCACAAGCCTTCGACTTCAGCCCGATGGACGTGGGCGTCCCGTTGGAGATGTACTTCAACGACGCCGTGGATCGCATGTACGTCACCACGGGCAAACCCGGGCACCTGCACGTATTCGATCTATCCGACGGTCCGGCAAGCCCGAAGCTGCTCAAGTCCATAGCCACCGGCGGCGGCGCGCATCACGTGGCCTTCACTAAGGACTGGGACCTGGCGTTCGTGCAGAACGCGCTGTTGAACCTGCCCGGCATGGACGACGGCGCGATTACCGTGGTCGACCTGGGAACAATGGAAGTTGTCGCGTCGATGGATACGCTGAAAGACAACGGTTTCAATCCCAACTCGATCGTGCTGTTGCCGCAGTGGAACCACATGGCGGGTCACTGAACTGGTCTCGTGATCGTAATTGCATTCGCGGCCGACGCACAAACGTCGGCCGCGGCTGGGCCGCGAAGAACGTGATACGCGACTCACCTTGACGTAATGCTCCTACCCGGCGACGCGCTTTCCGGGACCGCAAAGCGCGAGATGCCGAGGTCGCTGCTACATGTCGAAGCACTCCGCGACTTCGACCGAACCGCCGTTGGCCAGAATGGGGCACTTCCTGGCGAAGGCCACCGCGGTGTCCGTATCCGGTGCCTCGTACAGACTGTAACCGCTGACCGGGTTCGCGCCGCCATTGGCCTCGACCCGACCGCCGGGCAGCACTGTCGTGCTCAGCCCGACCGGGTTGCCGCCGTCGATCATCGAGTCGCCCGCGGAGCCTAGCCAACTTCCCCAGGCATCCATCACCTGCGCCTTTTCTTCCTCGGTCTCCGGCATCGTTCCGCCGTGGTATACGAAAATGAACTTGGCCATCTCGTGTCTCCGTTGGTATGGGTGGAAATTGGAGGGTATCAACAGCAGTTCGCCTGATCATCGGCTGAAATACTGAAATTTCTCGCCCGATTCTGTGTAAACTACACAATGTGAGCGCCGAGAGCACCCATCCCGTCGCCTGCCTGGAGGAGACGCTCGCCCGGCTCCGGCAGACCGGCGCGTCAGACCGCGCCGCGAGACACATCGCGGAAAACGAGGCAGACATCGTCGAGCGCCTGCGGCGCCTGGTGTTGGCCAACGTTCCCGCCTTCACCGATTCGGCCAACCCGCAGGTCGTCCCGCTGCTGACAGAACACCTCCGGGAAGTGGTCGCGATGCTGGTCATACTGGTGCGGGGCGATTCACCGGTGGCGCTTGAGTTCGTGGAACGCTACGCCAAGACGGCCGCGGAACAGTACTTTCCGCTGGAACCGATACTCCACGCCTACCGCTGCTGCATGAAGGTGCTGCTGCCGGATTTTGCCGACGCGCTGGCCGGTAACGCTGACCGGGAACGGGAGAACGCCGTCACCGCCGCGGCCGACTGCCTGCTTGCCTACGTCGACGCGCTCAGTTTCATCGCCGCCGAACATCACGTCGATCGCTCTCGCCTGTTGGCCGATGTCGCCAGCGACCAGCGAAGCGAGCTACTGTCGATCCTGCTCGGCGGCTACGACGAATCAGACCGTCGCGTCTCCCGCGTCCTGCGCGACGCCGGCTATCTCGATCGCCGCCTCGCGTTTTGCGTCGTGCTGGCGCAATCGATCGACCCGTCCGAGATGCAGCATCCCGCGCGCGCCAGGCGTCTCGGCGACCACGTCGACCGCGTGCTGGCGGGCGCGCCCGGCAAACGGCTGGTCGATATTCATCGCAACAAGGTTACCATCGTGATCTCCCACGTGCGGCGCCTCTCCGGCTGGAGTTCGCCCGACGGCTCGCTCGTCGAACCAATCGCGGAGCAGTTGCTGAAGGTCGGTCCGGCCGCGCGCATCGGCGTGAGCAACGACGTCCTGTCGACGTCGCAGATCCCCGCGGCCTACCAGCAAGCGTCACTGGCGTTCGAGGTTTCCAGCGTCGGTCACCGGGTGGTCCGGTTCTCGGACATCGCGCTTCAGCAGCTCATGCTTCACTTCGCCGGTGAGTCGTTTCGGCGCGTACTGCCGGCGTGGTCGCAACGGTTTTTCGCGGCCGACGACAAGTCGCGGGGTCAGCTCACGCGTACGCTCCGGGTCTACGCCGACCAGGACATGAACGTTCTCAAGACCGCGAAACAGTTGAAGGTTCATCCCAACACCCTGTATGCCCGCTTCGAGAAGATCGCGTCGGTCACCGGCCGCGATCCGCGACGTTTCTGGTCCCTAAACGAGCTCGTCATCGTCAGCGATTGCCGCGGCAACTGACACGCCGCGTACGCCTCGCCGGCGGGCTCGACGAAGTTGACTGCCGGGCAGTTCGCGCTTTTGATATGCTCGATGGCGGTTCCGTTCGTTCACGCCGGAGGCGCCCATGGCTCGACAGAAAATCGAATTTCCCAACCCGAACGGTGACCTTCTTGTCGGCGCGCTGGAGCTGCCCGACGACGAACCCGCCGCCCTGGCACTGTTTGCGCACTGTTTCACTTGCGGCAAGGACGTCGCAGCCGCCTCGCGCATCGCGCGCGCTCTCACCGCGCACGGCATCGGCGTCCTGCGTTTCGATTTCACCGGCCTCGGCAACAGCGACGGCGACTTCTCCAACAGCAATTTCTCCTCGAACGTCGAGGACGTCGTGGCCGCGGCCCGGTTTCTCGAGGATAAGCACGACGCGCCGGCAATGCTCGTCGGCCACAGTCTCGGCGGCGCCGCGGTGCTGGCCGCCGCGCACCAGTTGCCGGGCGTAAAGGCCGTTGCCACCATCGGCGCGCCGGCCACCGCCAGTCACGTCTCGCACCTGTTCGACGGCGATCTCGAGCAGATACGCCGCGACGGCAGCGCAAAGGTCACGCTGGGGTTGCGCCAGTTCACCATCAAGTCCCAGTTCGTCGAGGACCTGGAAGCGTACGCCGACACCGCGCACATCGCCGCCCTGCGCCGCCCTCTACTGATATTTCACTCGCCTCTCGACGACATCGTGCCGATCGACGAGGCGGCGAAGATCTACGGCGCCGCGAAGCACCCCAAGAGCTTCATTTCGCTCGGCGACGCCGACCACCTGCTGTCGAGACGCGCCGACTCGGAGTACGTCGCGCAGACGCTGGCAGCATGGGCCAGCCGCTACGTATCGCTTCAGCGTCCTCCCGCCCGCGGCCGCGGCGCGACACTCGACGCCGGCGAGGTACTGGTTACCGAGGCGGACGAGAAGTTCCTGCGCCGCCTGACCACGCGCTCGCACGAACTCATTGCCGACGAGCCCGAGGCGAACGGGGGTACCGCGAAGGGCCCGGACCCCTACGACCTGCTGCTGATGTCGCTCGGCGCCTGCACCTCGATGACGTTGCGCATGTACGCCAATCACAAGAAACTGCCGGTCTCGAACATCCGCGTACGGCTGCGCCACGAGCGCATTCACGCCCGCGACTGCGAGGACTGCGAATCGACCGAGGGATACGTCGCCCGGATCGAGCGAGTGGTCAGCTACGACGGCGAGCTCTCCGAAGACGAGCACCGGCGATTCATGCAGATCGCGGACAAGTGTCCCGTGCACAAGACATTGAGCGGCGAGATACGGATCGTCACGCGCGACGCCTGACGACGGGCTGACCCGGCCCCGCACGATCGGATTGGCATACCGCGCGCCGGCCCATTGCCGTGCTACGATAACGTCTCGTTGTCGACCCTTGGTTTCTGCCGTAGGTAAGTCATCGTGAACGCGGAGCTCTGGTTTCTTTTCCTGCTCGCCGCAGTGGCGCTTTCACTCACCCCGGGCCCCAACGGCCTGCTGTGCCTGAATCACGGCGCGCGCTACGGACTGGGTCGGACCGTCTACACTTCCCTTGGAAGCATCACGGGGATCACGATCCTCATCGGCGCCTCGGCCGCCGGCCTGGGGGCGTTGATGATGACATCCGAATTGCTGTTCACGATCGTCAAGTGGATCGGGGCCCTTTACCTCGTGTGGCTGGGCGTGAAACTCTGGCGGTCTCCCGGCTTCGAATGCGGCCGAACGCGGCCTGGCGCGACGGCGTCGTCCCGACCGACCATCAGTCGCCGACGCGCCTTCATGCTCGGCCTCACCGTGGCGTTGTCGAATCCCAAGGCGCTCATATTCTTCGCGACGTTTCTGCCGCAGTTCATGCAGCCCGGGGTACCGCTCTGGTTGCAGTTCGCGGTCTTCGCGGGAACATTCGCCGTGATCGAGTTCGGCTACGAACTCTTGCTGGCGGGCATGGCCTACCGGCTGGCGCCGACGCTCGAGCGGTTCGGCCGGGTGTTCAACCGGGTCACCGGCGGCGCATTCATCGGCGTCGGCACGCTCGTCGCGGCCTCGAATCGCTAGGAGAATCGTCGCGGCAGGAAGCGTCCGCCACGGATGGCCGCCGGCGGGCAAGCGACACGTCGGCCGGCCGGGTCGAGAAAGCCGTGGAATGCCCAACTTCCCGGAAACGAAAGTGGTATAAAATTGAGTGACTTGCCCGTCATTCCCGTACCAATTCCGTGGATATCGTCCAGGCCCGAACCTTCCTAGCCATTGCCGCGAACGGCAGTTTCCTGGCCGCCGCCGAGCAATTGCACGTTACGCAGTCGACGGCCAGCGCACGAATCCGCAACCTGGAGGTGGAACTGGGTACGCGGCTGTTTCACCGGGACCGTTCGGGCGCTCGCCTGACACCGGCCGGCAAGCGCTTCATTCCCCACGCCAAGACCCTCGTGCTGACGGTCGACCAGGCGCTTCACGACGTGGGCCTGCCGAGCAAGTACCGCGCAAGCATACGCATCGGCGGTCGAATCGCGCTGTGGAACGATTTTCTCCCTCGCTGGGTGGGATGGATGCGGGAATCCACGCCGGACGTTTCCCTGCAGAGCGAAATAGGATTCGAAGCCGACCTCATGCGACGGCTTGTCGAGGGGACCCTGGACATCGGCCTCATGTACACGCCAAGCCACACGCCCGGGCTCGTGGTGGAAAGGCTCTTCGACGAGACGCTGGTGCTGGTGAGTTCGCACAAGGACATGCCCTGGCCGGATGAGCAGTACGTCTACGTCGACTGGGGCCCTCGATTCTACGCCTGGCACCGTGAATCCTTCCCGGAACTCGAACCGTCCGCTCAGCGCGTAAATATCGGGTGGCTCGCAGCCCAGTTAGTCATAGCGAACGGCGGATCGTGCTTTCTTCCCCGGCGCATGGCGCGATCGATGATCAAGTCCGGCCGGTTGTTTCACGCAACCGCGGCGCCGGTATTCACCTTGCCTGCGTTCATGGTCTTTCCACAACATGCGAACAACGATGTCCTGAGCCATGCGGTTGAGGGATTGCGGGAGTTTGCGCTCCAGGAACATCTGAAGAACTAACACTTGCGCACGCAATGGTGTGTCGCCGACAGCGCGGCACGAACGCTTGCTCCCCATCACTTTGAATATTTCGATAACGATTATCCATATTAATCGTTTGACTCTTCCGACGCCTGTGTCGATAGTTCGTCACCTCTAACAGTTTCAAACTGATCGACGATGGTCATGTCGATCGTGTCGTTTCCAGGCGCTGCCAGAATCCGGTATCGATGTCCTGCCGATTGAAAGCGCAGGTCGGGAACACGGTCGCGCCGCCGGTTGGAGGAGTTCGATGGCACAAGTCGCGGTCGACATTCGCGACATGACGATGGTCTTCCCGGGCCAGGGAGACAATCCCGTACGGGTACTCGACGACGTGTCCCTGAGCATCGACGACAACGAGTTCTTTACCCTGCTCGGACCATCGGGTTGCGGAAAGACCACGCTCCTTCGCCTGACCGCCGGCTTCGAGTACCCGACCCGGGGCACCATTCGCCTGTTCGGCCAGCCCATGGAGGGCCTGGCGCCGGAGAGCCGACCGGTCAACACGGTTTTCCAGAGCTACATGCTGTTCCCGCACATGACCGTCGAGGAGAACATCGGATTCGGCATGAAGATGCTCGGGCGGTCGGCGACGGACATTCGGGCGCGGACGCGACAAATGCTCGCCATGGTCCGGCTGGACGGACTCGGTGGACGCAAACCGACGCAACTGTCCGGCGGGCAACAGCAGCGGGTGGCCCTGGCGCGGGCGTTGGCGCCTTCGCCGCGCGTACTGCTGCTCGACGAACCGTTGTCCGCGCTGGATCTCAAGTTGCGCCAGGAAATGCGCACCGAACTGAAGACGCTGCAGCGGGAAACCGGCATCACGTTCGTGTTCGTCACCCACGACCAGGACGAAGCGCTGACCATGAGCGACCGGATTGCCGTGATGGCCGGCGGCCATGTTCACCAGGTCGGCGATCCCTCCGAGATCTACGAAAAGCCCGTCAACCGG
>JAUIEZ010000219.1 GCA_030429665.1 Gammaproteobacteria bacterium
AAGCGGCCGATACTCTCCCTTGTACGCGTCGACTTCCGTGGCGGCGGCTTCGACGGCATCCATGTTGCCGAACGTCGCGAGCGCGGCCTCGAACGCCTTTTCCAGGTCCTCGCGCTGCGCTTCCGGCAGGGACGACAGGTCGCTGGCTCGCATTTGCTCCGTGCGTTCGCGCAGCATCGACTCGTTATCGTCGTAATAATCCGCGAGATAGCTTTCAAGGCACTCCTGCAGGAGCGGATTTTGAGGCGGCGGCGCGGTCTCGCCGGTCAGGTAGGTGCGCATCGGCAGGTAATTGACGAGCGGCGGGTTGAACCCGACGATGCCAAGGCCCACGAGCTGCAGGACGATGAACGCCACGGCGCCGCGATAAATATGGGTGGTCTTGACATCCGGCGGCGCGACACCGCGCAAGTAGAACAGCGAGAACCCGAACGGTGGTGTCAGAAACGATGTCTGCATGTTGACACCGACCATGACGCCGAGCCATACGGCGGTGATGTTCGCCGACGGGTCGGCAAGCAGTATCGGCGCCATGATGGGCACGACGACCACCGCGATCTCGATGAAATCCAGGAAGAAGCCGAGCAGGAAGATCACCGCCATGACCACGATGAACTGGCCCCAGAATCCGCCGGGCAGGCCGGTCAGGAACTCCTTGACCAGTTCCTCGCCGCCGAATCCGCGAAACGCCGCGGTCAGCATGGCCGCGCCCAGCAGGATGATGAACACCATGGACGTGGTCTTCGCCGTTTCCAGGCACACGTAGCGAAGCGTGTCGTCGATTCGTAGCGCACGCCATCCGCTCCACAGCACGGCGATCATCAATCCCGCGACGCAGACCGCCGCCGCCGCGATGGCCGGGTAGTCGCTCGCGGTCGCGTTCTTGATGTTCAGGTTGTAATTCGACAGGAGGTAAAACAGCGGGCCCAGCGATACCAGCGCCAGGATGGCGGGCAGGTAGGCCGTGCGCTTGCCCTCCATGAGGCGATAGCCGGCCATGATCGTCGCGCCGATGGCGCCGATGGCGCCGGCCTGGTTGACCGTGGCGATGCCGAGAATGATCGATCCGAGCACCATGACGATCAGGGCCAGCGGGGGAACCAGCGCAAGCGCCACGCGCAGTACGAAGGAGAAGCCGATCTTGCCGGGAAAATGCACCGGCGGCGCAAGGCGCGGCCGTATCAGTGCCACGATGAGAATGTACGCCATGTACAGGCCGACGAGGATCAGCCCGGGAAGGAATGCGCCGAGGAACATGTCGCCCGCGCTGGCGGACGTGATGCTGAACTCGGTGGGCATGCGCGCCTCGCCGGTGGCGGACTTGTACGCCGCCGCGCGCAGCGTTCCCGCCTGGTCGGCGGCGCTCGACAACTGGTCGGCCAGGATGATCAGCACGATGGACGGCGGGATGATCTGCCCGAGCGTCCCCGACGCGCAAATGGTTCCCGTGGCCAGGGGCCTGGAGTAGTTGTTCCGCAACATGGCGGGCAGCGAGATCAGTCCCATGGCCACGACGGTCGCTCCGACGATGCCGGTGGTGGCGGCCAGCAGCGCGCCGACGAACACCACCGATATGCCGAGGCCGCCGGGGACGGGACCGAACAATT
The DNA here is from genome assembly GCA_030429665.1 of Gammaproteobacteria bacterium. Classification (GTDB taxonomy): domain Bacteria; phylum Pseudomonadota; class Gammaproteobacteria; order Arenicellales; family CAJQKF01; genus BQJD01. Next base: position 1,608 of record JAUIEZ010000219.1, read on the forward strand.
GCGCCATGGTCACCAACAGGTCCTCGGCGATCTTGGACCGTTGCAGCATGATGCCCATGAAGATGAACAACGGGATGGCGATGAGCGTGTCTCGCTCGACCTCCCAGTAAACGCCGCGGAAATTGGTGACCCCGGCGGTCAGCCACTGGACGGGACCGTCGTGGGCGAAGTAGGCGCTGGGATCGCTTGCGAATATTGCACCGCACAGGGCCGCCAGGCCGATGGTGAGGATGGCCGAGCCGGGCAGCGCGAAGGCGACCGGGAAGCCCGAGGTCAGCGCGCTGATCATCGTCAGCATCAGGATCGCCAGGAATACCAGTTCCATGTTCGTACCTGCCTTGGGCCGCTAGTGAGCCGGTGCTTCGTTGGTTTGTGGAACGCGTTCGCCGCGCAACACGGCCGCGCTGCGCAGAAAGTAGCTCGAGAACTGAGCCATCATGGAAGTCGCGTAAATCAGGAGAAACCCGGCCATCAGGTACTTGACGTACATACCGAAGCCGCTTTGTGAAATCTCGTGGCTGAGGATCGGGCTGGTAATAATGCTTGTCCTCGCTCCCATCCCCATCGAGAGAATGATCCAGCAGATGGGAATGCCCAGGCAAAGCGAGCCGACCAGGTTTGCCCAGGCCTTGCCGCGCTCGGAGAGGTGCGTGTACAAGACGTCGACGCGAACATGCCCCTCGTGGATCAACGTATAGGCGCTCGCGAACAGGAACAGCGCCGCGTACCAGAAGCGAACCAGGTCGCCCATGAATGCCTGCTCGTAGGAGAAAATAAACCGGGCGACGACGATCTGGAACTCGGCGAGTACGACCAGCACGGCAAGCCAGTGAAACCCGATCGAGCGGGTGAACAGGGCGATCACCATGGACAGGCCGACCAGCGGGTAGTGAACGTTGAGACTGCGGTAGGCCGGACGCCCGAGTTCGGTGATGCGCTCCGCGCTGATCCAGCCCGCAAGCAACTCCTCGACGCGCATGAAGGAGATGATCATGTCGGCCAGTCCGATCAGCAGCACCGACCAGAACGCGGTACGGACGATGAACGCTGAAATGGCGGCCAATGCGTCGGCATCGCGCAGCAAAGTACGGGACGCGGTGTTCAGGCAGAAGATCAGCACGAGCACCGCGGCGACGGGGTAGATCGACGCCTGGGCCCACGCCTTCGAGAGTTCGCCGGCCTCGAGCAGGTCGCGCTCGGCGCCGCCGAAATGTTTCACCAGCCCGCCGATTCCCGGCCACTGTAGCCAGAAGGTGAGGTAGGCGTTGAGAAGGAAGGCAACCATCGCGCCGACAATGCCCCACGCGACGAGTTTGACAAGGAGGTTCGCGTGACCCCGGCGCGAATCGACCGGGGAAACGTGCAGATCGGCTTCAGTTGCAGTCATGACTCAAGAACGTCGGGTCGGCTGCGCGCGCGTCGACGCAGCGCGCTGAAAGACGGGATGCCCTAACCGCCGACGGTCGGGGCGCGTCGCTTCCGATCCGAAAACGGAGCCGCTTGGGCTCCGTTTTCATGGACCACGTTGCTCGGCACGAGCCGGTTTGGCTCAGACGCCGAGTACGCGGTTACGCTGGCTGATGTAGGCCACGTCGGAGATCTTCGCCCAGCCGCCGACCTCGGTACGGGCGCGGAGGAAGCTCTCGTGGATGCGATTGGCCAGGTCGCTGTGTGCGCGCGCCTCTTCGAACACCTGGTCCGAAGCTTCGCCGAACGCGTCGTAGACGTCGTCGTTGAACTCGCGCAACTCGACGCCCTGGTCCCGGATCAGTGCCGCCAGCGACTCACCGTTCTTGGCGTTGAACTCGGACATCATGACGTCGTTCTCCATGGCCGAGGCCGCTTCGACGATGAGCTTGTCGCTATCGGACAGGCTTTCCCAGAAATCCTTGTTCATGCCGAGCGCCAGCATCGAGCCGGGCTCGTGCATGCCCGGGTAGTAGTAGTACTTGGCCGCTTCGTACAGTTTCATGAACTGGTCGTTCCAGGGACCCACCCACTCGGTCGCGTCGATGGCGCCCGAGACGAGATTCTCGTAGATCTGGCCGCCGGGAATGGATACCGGAGAGGCGCCGAGCTTGGCCATGACGTCGCCGCCCAGGCCCGGGATTCGCATTTTCAGGCCCTTCAGGTCGTCGGAGGAGTTGATCTCCTTGTTGAACCAGCCGCCCATCTGCACGCCGGTGTTGCCGCACATCAGGTTCTTGAGGCCGAATTCGCCGGCCAGCTCGTCCCACAGTTCCTGTCCGCCGCCGAAGCGAATCCAGGCGTTGATCTCGGTATAGGTCAGACCGAAGGGCACGGCGGTGAAATAGGCCCAGCCCGGGTGCTTGCCTTTCCAGTAGTAATCGGCGCCGTGATACATCTGGGCGTTGCCGGATGCCACCTCGTCGAAGGCGTCGAAAGCGCCGACGCGTTCGCCGGCGGCGAAATACTGCACTTGCATGCGGCCGTTGGTCATGTCCGACAGGCGCTTCGCGAAGCGCTGCGCGCCGGTTCCCAGCCCCGGGAAGTCGCGCGGCCAGGTGCTGACCATGTTGATCTCGATACGCTCCTGGGCAATGGCCGGGGCGGCAATGGTGGTAGCACCGGCCGCGGCGCCGGCGGCCGCACCTTTCAGTAGATCACGACGTTTCATCAAGGAACTCCTCAAAAGTTTATATCTTGAGGCGGAATAATTTGGTTGATTCGCCTCGGATTTCACCCGCGACCCGCCGCGTTCACGCCGGCCGCCGCGGAGCGACTGACTGCCCGGGTCACGCGCCCGCGATTTTTTTTTGGTGCCCGCTCCCCCGTGCAGGGGCGCCTATACTAGCAACGTTTTCAGGGGCAGGCAAAAAACACGTTGAATCAATTTGTTGATTAAGATATAAAGACATAACGATATCTTTATATGAGTGATTCAAGGTGACTTCACTGGATTCACTTTTGTCTGCACTGAAGGGGATCTCCGAGTCCACGCGGTTGCGCATTATTGCGGCATTGCTGGAAGGTGAACTCACCGTCTCGGAGTTGACCATCGTACTCGACCAAAGTCAGCCTCGTGTCAGTCGACACCTGAAGCTGCTTTCGGATGCCGGCGTCATCGAGCGGCACCAGGAAGGTTCCTGGGTGTTTTATCGCCTGGCCGAACATCCGCTGGTGGACATGATTCGACACTGCCTTCCCCGGGACGACGGAGTGCTGCTGCGAGATGCCGCCCGCCTAGCGGCGCTGCACCAGGCTCACCGGGACCGCGCCGCTCGTTACTTCAAGCAGGTCGCGGGCCAGTGGGACCGAATACGGGGCCTCGGCG
>JAUIEZ010000047.1 GCA_030429665.1 Gammaproteobacteria bacterium
GCTGCGCTGGTCCACCCAGCCTTGGTAGCGCACCTGCACGTTGGAGTCGCCCAAGGTAGCGATGAAGGCGCGCGGCGGCGGCTGATCCATCACCCCCTCGATTTGCGCCAGCACATCTACGCCGATCTGCTGCGCGCAAAGCAGGTCCTCGTTGACTCCGATGCCGACGTCGAAATCAAAGCGCCGCGACGGGTTGCGGGTGTAGTTGAGGGTGACGCTGCGGAAAACCAGCGCGTTGGGCAGGCGCAGATGGTTGCCGTCGGGGGTCATCAGAATCGTGGCCCTGCTGGTCAGCGCGATAACCGTGCCCTCGTTGCCGTCGATGACCACGTGGTCGCGGGCGGCGAAGGGCTGGCGCCACCGCAACCGGGTCGGCCGGTGCCGTTCACGGGCGACGGCACGGCCGGCGGGGCGCCGGCCATGCGGGCGTGTCGTTCAGACGTTGTAGGCGACCATGACGACGCCGAGGCGCTGCTCGGCCTGGCGCAATTTTTCCAGGTCGGCCTGGCTGAGGTCGGCGAGGGACGGTACGGGATCGAGCGCGACCAGCACGGTGTCCATCTCCTTTTCCAGGTTCCTGATCTCTTCGAGGGTCGTGTCGTCCAGCTTGGCCGGTGCCATGGGTTGGGTCATGCTCAGCCTCCGGTTTGAGGGTGACATTCGCGGTTCAGGGTAGCGCGGCGTGCCACGCTTTTCAACGAACCGCGATGCGACATGCCGGCCGGGACGACGTCCCGGGCGCGCTTTACCTCGATCGGCCCGTCAACCGCCGTGTGTCGCGCGTTGGGATGCAATCGCCGCCCAGGGCGGACGATGGCGGCCGGAATCCCGATACAATCGCCTCGAGCGGATCGAACCGCGCCGGGTCGAGAGTCACACGAAGAGGAGATTTTTCCCGATGCAAAGCCAGGCACGCGTTGTCATTATCGGGGGCGGCATGATGGGCACCGCCTTGCTCTACCATCTCGCCGAGGAAGGCTTCACCGACAGCTTGCTGATCGAAAAGGGCGACCTGACCTCCGGCTCCACCTGGCACGCGGCCGGCCAGTGCCCGAGTTTCATCGCCGACTACAACATGGCGAAGATCCACGACTACGGCAACCGCCTGTATCCGCGACTGGAGTCGATCACCGGCCAGTACGTCAGCTGGCACGGCTGCGGCGGCATCCGCTTCGCCACCAAGCCCGCCGAGGTCGAGTGGTTCCATCGCGTCGCGGCCGTGGGCAAGCTGATCGGCTTTCAGTGCGAGATCATCGACCCGGCCAAGATTCGCCAGATCAATCCGTTCGTGAACACCGACGGTGTGCTGGCTGGCGCCTGGACCACCGGCGACGGTCACGTGGACCCGGCGGGATGTTGCAACGCCCTCGCGCGGGGCGCGCGTAACATGGGCGCGACCATCGTCACCGGCAACCGGGTGCTCGACCTGGCGCAGCGCCCGTCGGGCGAATGGGAAGTGGTCACCGAACAGGGCACGGTGCTGTGCGAGATGGTTGTCAACGCGGCCGGTTGCTACGCACGGCAGATCAGCCAGATGGCCGGTACCGACATCCCGATCACCAACATGATGCACACGTATCTCGTTACCGACACGGTGCCGGAGTTTCTCTCCCGCGACGAAGAAATGCCGGTGATGCGCGACCCCTATCCGTCCGCCTACTACCGCCAGGAACAGAAATCGGGACTGATCGGCATCTACGAAACCGCCAACTCCCTGGAATGTTGGACCCATCGCGGTGGCTGGCCGGAATGGGATTCCGAAAACGAACTGTTCGACGCGCCGTTCGACAACATCGCGCCCTACGTGGAGCGGGTCATGGAGCGCATGCCGATCTGGCGCGAACTCGGCATCAAGCGGGTGGTGTGCGGCGCCATTCCGCACACGCCGGACAGTAATCCGCTGCTCGGCCCGGCCGCGGGCCTGCGGAATTTCTGGCACTGCAACGGCGCCTCCATCGGCATCGCCGCGGGCGCCGGATGCGGCAAGTACCTGGCCCAGTGGATGGTCCATGGCGACAGCGAAATCAACATGGCGGGGCTCGATCCGCGCCGATTCGGCGACTACGCGCCGGGTCCTTACACCAAGGCGAAGTCTCACGAGGACTATGAGCACATGTATGCGCTGCACTTGCCCGGCGAGGAGCGCCCGGCGTCGCGCGGCGCTCGCGTGACGCCGTTGTTCGAGACCCTGCGCAACGCCGGCGGCGTGCATACCGAGGCCAACGGCTGGGAACGACCCAAGTGGTTTTCGCCCGACGGGCGCGAGGAAGAGCCGGGTTTCCGTCACAACAATGTCTTCGAGGTGGTGGCCGAGGAATGTCGCGCCGTGCGCGAGCGCGTCGGCGTACTCGACCTGTCGAGCTTCGCCAAGTTCGAGGTCACCGGCCCGGGCGCCCTCGACTTTCTCGATCGACTCTGCGCCAACCGCATGGCGCGCCGCGACGGCGGCATCGTGCTCGCCCACTACCTTTCGGCCAATGGGCGAATCCAGGGAGAATCCACCATCACCCGCCTCGACGACGAACGCTTCTACGTCCTATCGGGCGCAGGCGCCGAGGACCGCGACTTCGATATCCTGCGCCACGCGGCCGTCGGTCGCGACGGCGTCTCGGTCGTCAACGTGACCGACGACATCGGCGTGCTGGTCGTCGCCGGCCCGCGCTCGCGCGACGTTCTCACCGGTCTGACCGATACGTCATTGCACAACGATGCGTTCCCCTGGCTCACCGGGCGCGAGATCGAAGTGGCCGGCATCGGGCTCCGCGCCCTGCGCGTCAACTATGTCGGCGAGCTTGGCTGGGAGCTGCACTGCCCCATGGCAAGGCTTGCCGACCTGTACCACGCGGTGTGGGATGCCGGTAGCGGCCACGGCATGGCCAACTTCGGCGTGTACGCGGTGAACTCGCTGCGCATGGAAAAGGCCTACAAGGGTTGGGGCGCGGAACTGACCAACGAGATCACCCTGGTGGAAGCCGACATGATGCGCTTCTTCGCCCGGGACAAGGAAACGTTCACCGGTCGCGACGCGACGCTTTCCGTCGAGGCGAAAGGTGCCGCCACAAGATGCGTGTACTTCGAGGTCGAACCCGGCGACTGCGACGTGGTCGGCGGCGAGCCGGTATTCAGCGACGCGCGACCGGTCGGCGTCACCACCTCGGGTGCGTTCGGTCACTATACCGGGCGCAGTCTCGGGTTCGCCTACGTGGAAAGCGAGTATGCCGCGCCCGGCGCGAAGCTCTCTGTCGAACTGCTCGGCGCGCTGCGCAAGGCCACGGTGCTGGGAGACGCAGTCTTCGACCCCGGCAATGCGCGGCCGCGCGCCTGACCCGGGCGGTAAATTTTTACGTTTAATTTCCGGTCGACATTCGGTAGATTTTTTCCGACGAACGGTATGCATATACCGTTCGCCGGCGATCCCGGCGCGCCGCGCCGGGTGGCCCGTATTAACGAGTCGGCCCTGTTCGGGCTGCCGAACGGATAGCCGTGAGCGGTCGGCTACCCCGTCCCGCGATTGCGCGGCGCGATGTTGTCGGTCGCCTTCGGGAAGTGCGAACAGCAGCGTCTGACAAGGACGTGGAAACCTAAACCAGGGAAGTCCGGGCAAACCCGGACAAGGTGCTGAATTGAAAATGTTAGCGAATCGCTCGGCGATCGCGGGCATCGTTTTGTCTACCACGATTGCCCTTATTGCCGATCAGGCGGCCGCCCAGTCCGCCGCCTGCCTGCCCACCTGCGACCCCGCCGATGCCAAGCTTTTCAACCTGTCCGGTACCGGGCTGGAAAAGCTGTCCAGTGACCGTCTCGAGTTGAGCATCATCGTCAATCCCGGCGTGGATGCGTTCACTTTCGGCATCTTCGACGGCGATACCGGCGGCTTCTGGGACGACGGCAGCCTGCCGATGGAATACACGCTCTTCGAGGATCCGTACTTCGACGGATCCGGAATGGCGGAAGTATCGACTTACTCGGGCGCGGACATGGCCGACAATGCCTGGACCGAAATCGACGTCGGCGTGGCCGATTCAGCCCGCGATCCCGGAGGAAGCGGCTACGCTTTCTACCGCCTCGTAGTCGCCAATCCGGATCCGCTCGCGGCCGGCGTATCGAACTCGTTCAAGGTGCGCACGAGCGACGTGTCGCGGGCGTGGTTGATCGTGCAACCACAGCCCTTCGCCGTGGAACCGGTATTCAGTTCCGTGGAACTGTTGACCATCTTTCCCGACTTCCCGGACCTGTCGACGAGGACCTACGACGGTTCAATGACGTTCTTTCTCGATGTTCCCGAAACCGTATCGGTCGATCCGTTGACCGATGCCGAGGGAACCTTTTTCGCCGTTTGGGACAGCGACCTGGACCACGGGGCCATCGATTGCTCGCTCGCCTACGACAGCAACGACGCCAACACCCCGGATGATATTCTGCCGCCCTGGGCGACGAGCGACTCGGTGAGGTACGAGGGGGTCGCGACGTCCACCGTGCCTTGCACGGCGGGCACCAACGGTCCCAACGGCGAGACGTTCACGAGCGGCGACCCACCGGACGACGTCTCGGTGGGCGCTATCGAGAATTCACCGTCGGTCGTCTACAGCGTACACGCCCCCGACGGCCAGGTGTTCCTCAACGACAATCCGTCCGGCAACCTGGAATGGGAGCAGTTCCGGATCGGCGCGGGCACGGAGCCGGTTCCGACGGTAGCCGATGCCAATGGCGTCGGCGGCCTGGCGCTCGGCACGTGGAGGCTCGTCGTCGAAGGACTCGACCTGTCCAATCACTCGTCGTTTCGATTCCTGAACGACTATCTGTGCGTCACGGAACAAGGAACCGCCTGCCCCGCTGCGCCGGTGATCGAAGAGCCCCCCGCGCCGGACGATTGCGGCTGTGAAGGAAAAGTAGCCGGACTCGAGCTGATATACACCGGCGATGACGAGTTCGCCGATGTGTACGTCACCGCAAAACACGACCGAAAGCTGATTCATTCGGAGATGCTCTCGCCCGGTGAAGTCATCGCCTTCGACGGCGAAGGCAAGCACATCGATAACAAGGAGACGCTGGGCACCGAAATCAACCTGTATGTCAATGGCGTGATCAACGCCCGCATTCATACCAGCTGCTCGCTGCCCATCGGCACGGGTATGCAATTCGGCGATTTTCTCGTGTCCGCGGGACACAGCCGGAACGGCGGGGAACTGTGCGCGTTGCCCGGCGAAACACAAGATACCAAACTGGATAAGAAAAAGGGCAAGAAACACGGATCGAGCGACAAGTCTCGACACGCGCCGCTATCGTGCAAGCCGGGTCAATCCAGGGCGCATATGCGTTCGCACGGGAATCGGTCCCGGCACTGATTAGCCCGAATCGGATCAAGGACACAAGGAGAGTCGCGATGTCGAGAGACTTTCGCAGCACCAAGTCAGATCGCGCCGACCGCAATCCCGCGGCGGCGCCCCGGCGACAATATCGCAAGCCCGCCTTGACCCGCCATGGAACGATCGTCGAACTTACGCTCGGCGCTCCAGAAGGCGAGGTCGAGGCCGGCGGCATGATTCCCAACATTTTCGCCTCCACCGGCACCGGCTGACGCCGGTACCAATGGCAGTTGGCGGCGTAATCACCGGCTACCCGGCGCAACTCCACTGGACGTGGTCGGCACGCTCGGCGCATTCCGGTCCGAGTGGATCGCGCGTCGATTGCCTGGCGTTCTACGGCTTCGTCGCCAACCGCGCCACGGTGGCGAAACGAATCGCGCATCCCGCCTGCCACGACGAAGGCGAGCTGCTCGCAAGGGCGTACGAACGCCTCGGACAGGAGGCCTGGTCCGTGGTGGAGGGGCAATTCGCGGCGCTGTTGCGCGACCATGCGCACGACGCCGTGGTGGCCGTAACCGACCCGGCGGGAAGTGTCGGCATTCACTATCGCGCGCGCCGCGGTGGACTGACTTTCTCCTTCGCGCTCGAGTCGCTGCTCGAGCCGCGCGACCGCGATCCGGACCGCATCAATCTCAACGCCGTGGCGCTTCTGCTCTGCGGCCTGGGTCCGCTGCCTGAAGAGACCTATTACCGCGATATCAAGCGGATCGCGCCGGCGACCTGCACCGTCTTTCGACGCGGCGGTACGCAAAGCCACCGCTACTGGCGGCCCGCCTTCGCACGCGGCCCGTTACCGCCCGCGCGCGCGGAGACGGCGGCCCGCCTGGCGTCGTTGCTGGTCGACGTTTGCGAAGGTTACGCCGACGGCGTTTCGCCCGCCGTACTGCTCAGTGGCGGGCTGGATTCGACCATCGTCACCTGGGCCCTGCTACGAGCCCGCGGAAGAACGCCGACCGCACTCAGTTCTCTTCCCGAGGACGACGGCGAAAACGCCGAGGAGATCAGTTGCGCCCGCGCGACGGCACGACACCTCGGTATCGAGCAACATACCGTGTCCTACTCCGTCGCCTCGTTGTTCGATCCCGACAGGGGGTTGTGTTTCGGCGCGGGCTACCCGGTATACAGCCATCACCAACTGGCCGAACGCTACCGCGAGCTGACCCGCGCGCAGGGTATCGACACCGTGCTCACCGGGGATGGCGGCGATCATCTGACCTGCTCCTCCCTATACACGCTGGCAGACCAACTGGTCGTCGGCCGTTGGATCGCAGGTTACCGCGGCGCGCGCATGCTGGCCCGTTCGCGAGGACAACACGTGTCGGCGATACTGCGCGACGCCGTCAAGCTGATACTGCGCGCCGGCCTGCCCGGCGTATCCCCCTTGGCGCATTTCCCGGTACCTTTCGCGTCTCCGCGCCTCTCCACGCTGGCGAACGAGATTCGGGAGGCGCATCCATGGCTGCCTTCGAAGCGCAGCCTGCCGGGAAGTTGGCTGTATCGGGCCCGTCTTTGCAATCCGAATATCGATTTCCTGCTTCAAGCACGCGTGGGAATGTCGATCGCGAGCGGCGTTGCCTATCGCCACCCCCTCCTCGACCGTCGAATCTACGATTTTTTCGCCCGCTTGCCGATCGAACAGATAGCGCTCGGCGAGCAGCACAAACGGATCTTTCGCAAGATGCTGCTAGGTCGTGTGCCCGAAGCGGTCGTCGAACGTCCCAAGGCGCTGGCGGGCAACTTGTTTGAACGGGCCCTGCGCATGCGTGTCGAGCGACTTCGCGACCTGACGCGGAATACCCGAATGGCACAGGCAGGCTGGATCGACGAGATCGTCTACCGTCGTCAGGTGGACGAATGGCTGGCCCATCGGAGCGCGCCAAAGCCGCCGAGGTTGCTCGGCATGCTGGCGCTGGAAGACTGGCTGCGCCGCTATTTCTAGAAGCGCGAACATGCCCTGCTGGACCTACCAGATTCACGGTTGCCGAATCGCGAGCAACGTCCCACTGCCCGGCGCGGGTAAATCGGTCCCAAGCGGGTGCCCCGATATTTCTTTCGCCTCTTTTGCCGCGACCGAAGCACGGATCGACGCCGCGGCAGCAGACCCGGAGCACTGCTATACGAGCCCCTTTCGAATCCGTGGTCGACCGCGGGTCGTACTCTGTCGCTCCCACCGCCGACTGGAGCTTCGGGTCATCGGTTGCGGCCGGTTCGTCATCGCCGGCAAGCGAGTCGTCCTGTATCGCGAACCGGGGGCCGGCGTGGAGGATGTCGCGAACGTATTTCTCGGCTCGGTGCTGACGCTGTGGCTGGAGTGTCGTGGTATGGTCGCCCTGCACGCCGGTGCGGTGGCTGATCGCGCGGGACGCACGGTGGCCTTCTGCGGCGCGAGCGGGGCCGGCAAGAGTACCCTGACCCAACACCTGGTCAGCGCCGGCTACGGTCTCGTGACCGACGATGTGCTCATGCTTTCATTCCGATCGGAAGGTATCTTCTGCCCGTCCGGTTCGCCGTCGATCAGACTGACGCCGGCGAGCCTGGACCACTTTCGCCGCCGTGTGAATCTCACGGCGGCGCCGGAAACCGCTCGATCCGACAAGTTCCACAGCCTCGCGCGGTCCGGTTGCTTGCCGGACACGCGGCTTCACGCAATCTACGTGCTCGATCGAAGTCCGCGAGTTCTTTCCGCCAGAATCGTCGAACTGGCGCCCTCGGAATCACTGATGGCGTTGGTGAAGAACAGCTTTATCGCCTGCCTGTCGGAACCCCTGCAACCGCAGGCCCGACTCGCGCGGCTTAGGGATATCGTTCGCCGCGTGCCGATTCGACGACTGGAGCTTCCCGATCGTCATGCGGCGCTGGAACAGCTGCCGCCCCTTTTCGCGGCACGCGCACCGCAAACGCGTACGCGATCAGATCGAGACTACTCCAGGATTACCGCCGAGAGACGTCGATCGTGCGACGCCGGCACGGCGAACACGGCGGACTCGATCGGGACGTTGCTCACCGAGTGAAGCGTCAGGGTCGGCAGCGCACCGTCCTGCAGGTACTCGATGCGCACCGGCAGACCCTCGGACAGATCGATGGCGAATCTCGGCAGCCACCTGGCATACGACGCCAAGGTGCCGGCGATCTCGCGGCTGACCGCGCCGAACGCCATCAGGGTGCTCGCGTCGTCCTCGTTGTCGAGCCGCTCCCCGATGTCGACCAGGCAAAGCGTGCGCTCGCGTACCCAGTCGTCGCCGCGGGCACGAAAGACGCCCGTAGGAATGCAGCCGTCGTTTCCCCGCCCGGTTCCATCCAGGCCGCGGAACTCGATGCGAGGCGCCGGCCCGCCGCCGAATTCGCGCGATTCAATTTGACTGACCAATGCCAGCGCCTCGGCGATCTCGGCCTCATCATATCGCTCGGTTCGCTCTTCGATCGTTTCGCGAAACGATTCGTAGCGGGCCATGTGACGCTTCGCGGCGCGCGGGGTCATCACGCGATAACCGACAGCATCGTTATCGAGCACGCGGATCGTGTCGGCGGCGGCGTCGAACCAAACCCGATGCGTGGTTCCATCGGCCGCGTCGCCCTTGAGCAGGACGCGTCCGTCGCTTACGAACACCTCGAAGCCGCCCACGAAATCATCCGCGGGCTGCGGGTTCGGCCGATAAGTGAGGACCGTGTCGGCGAGGGCCATCGGCATGGTGCTCGAGACGATCAGAAACAGGCCCGTCATCCGTATCAGAAACCGCTGCGAAAATCGCGTGGATCCGGTCGCCCGCCCGACCGGCCGCCGAGTTTTGCCCGCGAGCACCGCGTACGCCGGTAAGGCGGCCGCGGCAATCACGGCCTCGACTTTCCATCTCGCGTAAGCAGCCACGCGGCCGTACGAAGCACCGAGCTTGCCCCGAGTGTCGTTCCTCATGAAATTCGGTATCCCTGTTCCACCGCTGGTGCGCCAGCCGATCGAACTCGATCGCGGTGCCCGCGGACCCGGTTAGTATTGGTCGGGCAGCTTCCGGTTTATGACGATGCAGCCTTTTCTCGTGGAAATGTAGTTGCCGACGGTGAGGTCCTTCAGAATTCGGCTCACCATGACCCGGGACGATCCGACCAGGTCGGCGAGATTCTGGTGCGTCAGACGCTCCCTTATGACGAGTTTGTCGCCCTCTGGCTCGGCCATTTCCATCATCACTGCCACCAGGCGCCTGTAGACGGTGCTGAAGGCAAGACGCTTGACGCTGTCGATGGTGGACCGGAACCGCTTGGTGATGCCCTTGATCAACGACAGCGCCACGTCGGGATTGTGATGAATGACCTGCGTCAGCGCCTCGCGGGAAATAAGCAGGAAGCAGGAATCTTCGAGAGTCTTCACGGAGGCGGTCCGTGGCTCGAGGTCGAGCAGGGAGATCTCGCCGATATAGCTGCCCTCGCCCTCGATGGACAGTGAGACTTCCTTGGGTTTGTCGAAACCGTCGTCGTCCCCCGTCAGAAACACCCGCACCTTGCCCGACAGCACGATGTACAAACCGGTCGTACGTTCACCCTGCTCGATGATCAGCGTGTTTTTCGGGAATCGAACGAACTCGGCCCTGTCGATAAACAGCTTGAGTTCGTCACGGGTGAGGGCGGACAGCACGGGAACCGATCCGAGCTGCCGGATAAGTTTTTCCTGGTCGTGTTCCATCTTGCGGTAGTCGTCGTCCCTTGCCGGTGGCGTCCTGCTTGCCAACATGCTGATCCTCCGGAACGTTCCAATATTATCACGGACGCATCACGCCTATGACCGGGCCATGCCGCGAAAAGATCCCACCGCATCGGACACTGCGGTCGGACTATCCACGCAATGACGAAACTGGCCCTGACCGAACGCACGTCCAATCGGGCAGGGGGCCGCTTGGCGACCCCCGCCCTCAATCCATTTTGTTTGATTTTGAGGCTGTCCCTATATAATACCGGGCTCTTGCCCGAGGGCCCCAATGCTTCCACCACCGAACCGCTTGTAACCCGACTCGCATTCTAGTGAGCCGCTCGTGGCGTCACAACGTAAATAATTACCAAACAATGGAAACTGTCTCGCCGTGCCCAATCTCCGCGCCCCGTCAGCCTTGTGACGGGACGGTTCGGCCAACCGACGCGATGTGCCCGGGATGCCGAACATGACGAAGCCCGCGGCCCCGACACTGGACGTGCGGATCTGGCGCGGCGCAACGGATGGCGCATTTCAGCATTTTCGCGTGCCGGCGCGGGAGAACCAGACGGTGCTCGACGTGGTCACGGAGGTGCAGCGACATCATGACCCGACCCTGTCCTACCGCTTCGCGTGCCGGGTCGGCGTCTGCGGATCGTGCGCGATGACCGTCAACGGGCGGCCCCGATGGACCTGCCGGACACACGTCAACAAGGTGGCCGGCGACGGAACGCTGACCATCGAGCCGCTGCGCCACCTTCCTCGCATCAAGGATCTCGCCTGCGACATGACGCCGTTTTTCGAGAAATGGCAACGCGCGGGGGGCGTGTTCTCGCCAACGGTATCTCGCGACGATCCTGTCAGTTCGGTAACGCCCGACGACCCCGGGCGACGCGCCGCCGACGCCGCCATCGAGTGCATCAATTGCGCCGTGTGCTACAGCGCCTGTGACGTGGTGGGCTGGAACGACGATTATCTCGGGCCGGCCGCGCTCAACCGGGCGTGGTCGCTGTACAACGACGAGCGCCACGGCGATCGCGCGGGCGTACTGCGGCGGGTCAGCGAAGCGGGCGGATGCGCGTCCTGCCACACGCAGGGTCGCTGCACCGACGCCTGCCCGGTGGAACTTGGTCCCACACGCAGCATCGCGGGACTGAAGCGCGCCTCGCTGCTTGCCTTCTTCGGACTCGACGGGCACTAGATGGAAAGGATGCTGTTCGTGCTGCAACGCGTCACCGCCGTCCTGCTGGCGGGGATGGTCGTCGTACACATCGCGGTCATACTGTACGCGAGCGCCGGATCGCTGAGCGTTGCCGAAATCCTGGGACGAACGCGCGGCAACGTTGCCTTCGCGGCGTTCTACGGCCTGTTCGTTGCAGCGGCCGCGGTGCACGCCCCCATCGGCCTGCGCAACGTGCTGCACGAATGGACCCCTCTGCCGCGCGTCGCGGTGGACATCGCCATGGCGGCTTTCGCCGCGACGCTGGTTTGGTTGGGCGGCGCGGCGGTTCACGCGGTGTTTACCGCATGAACGAGGCACGTCGCGCAACGCGCAGTCCGATCGCGTTTTTCGTCCACCGGCTTTCGGGGATCGCGCTGGCATTGTTCCTGCCCGCGCACTTTTACGTGTTGTCGTTGTCGCTGACCAACCCGGCGCTGCTCGACTCATTCCTCGCCTTCACCGCGCTCCCGCCGGTGAAGGCGGCCGAGACCGCGCTCGTCGCCCTGCTCGCCGTTCACCTCGCCTTCGGCGTTCGTCTCCTGGTCTTGGAACTCCTGCCATGGCGTGACCCGCGCAACCTGCGAACGATGCTGGTCGACGGCGGAATCGCCTTCGGCGCGCTGATCGCCGCGGCATTCTTCTGGGTGGCGCTATGAACGGGAGAATCGAGTGCGTCGATACCGACATCCTGATCCTCGGCGCCGGCGGCGCCGGGTTGTTCGCGGCGCTGCACGCGATCAAGGCGAACCCCGATCTCGACGTTACCGTGGCCAGCAAGGGCCTGCTCGGCAAGAGTGGCTGCACGCGGATGGTGCAGGGCGGCTACAACGTGGCGCTGGCCGTCGGGGACTCGGTCGAGCGTCATTTCATGGACACCATCGAAGGCGGCAAGTGGCTGCCCCGCCAGGACCTGGCGTGGACCCTGTGCGAAACCGCGGTGGAACGGGTGCGCGAACTGGAGAACGAGGTCGGGTGCTTCTTCGACCGCAATCCCGACGGCACGTTGCACCAGAAGGCGTTTGCAGGCCAGACCTTCGACCGCACCGTTCACAAGGGCGACCTGACCGGCATCGAGATCATCAACCGGCTCATGGAGCAGGTATGGTCGCGTAACGTGCGTCGCCTCGAGGAGCACCGTGCGCTGGCCCTGGTGCCCGCCGCCGACGGCTCGGCAATCGCCGGCGCGCTGATGATCGACGTGCGCAGCGGCGGCTATCGTCTCGTACGCGCCCGCGCGGTTCTGCTCGCCACCGGCGCGGGGCCCACCATGTACCGCTACCACACGCCGAGCGGCGACAAGACTTGCGACGGACTCGACATGGCCCTGCGCCTGGGATTGACGTTGCGCGACATGGAGATGGTGCAGTTTCACCCCACCGGCCTGCTCGGCGGACCCGACACGCGCATGACGGGCACAGTGCTCGAAGAGGGCCTGCGCGGCGCCGGCGGCTACCTGCTCAACGGCGACGGCCGGCGCTTCATGCACGACTACGACGAGCGCGGCGAACGCGCCACGCGCGACATCGTCAGCCGGGCGATCTACGCGGAGATGCGCGCCGGCCGCACCACGTCCATGGGCGGTGTCTATATCGAGATGAAGCACCTGGGAGCCGAGCGCGTCGCGCGCACCTTTCCCGGCATGGTGAAGCGCTGCGCCGACTGCGGATTCGACCTTGCCGGCGGGCGCGTCGAGGTGGTCCCCACCGCTCACTACATGATGGGCGGCGTGGAGTTCGAGCCTGACGGCAGCACCTCGATACCAGGATTGTTCGCTGCCGGAGAGGATTGCGGCGGGGTCCACGGCGCCAATCGCCTGGGCGGCAACGGCGTGGCCAACTCCACCGTTTTCGGCGCGATCGCCGGTGACACCATGGCGATCTGGGTACGCGCGACAACGGGTTTGCCGGCACCGGACGAGCGCTGCATCGAGGCCGCGGTATCGCGTGCCGAGCGGCCCTTTTCCCGACCGCCGGGCGACCTCCACGGCCTGCGCGAGCGACTCGCGGACGTCATGTGGGACGACGCCGGCATCATCCGCGAGAGCGCGGGACTGGCGCGCGCCTCGGACGCCCTGGACGAGTTGTCGGCGGCCGTCGACGACACCGGCGTGGCCGACGGCGACCGGCGCTTCAACCTGACCTGGCACGACTGGCTCAACCTGCGCAGCCTGTTGTCGATCAGCCGGGTGATCACGGCGGCGGCGGCGGCCCGCGAGGACTCGCGCGGCGCGCATTTTCGAGAGGATTTCCCGCACACCCGCGACCTGGCCAACAGCACCTACACACGCGCGCGCCTCTCGGGCGAGGATTGCACCATCACCATGGAACCGGTGAAATTCGACATCGTCGCGCCGGGCGAATCGCTGCTGGACGGGGAGGGGCGGCCGCGCGGTTCGCGCGCATGACCGGCGCGCGCGCCGCTAGCCGATGTCCCGTTCCACCAACGCCTTGTACAGTTCCCGGATGCGCACGGTCACGGGACCGGGCACCCGCGGCAGGTCGCGCCCGTCGATCACGGCCACCGGCGTCTGTGCGCCGAAGGTACCGGTGAGGAACGCCTCCTCGGCGCCGTAGGCATCGACCAGCGAGAAGTTGCGCTCGAACACCGCGATGCCGTTGTCCCGGCACAGGTCGATCACCTTCGCCCGGGTGATGCCGTTCATGCAGTAGTCGCCGGTCGAAGTCCACACCTCGCCGCGGCGCACGATGAAGAAGTTGCAGGAGTTGGTGGTGTTGACGAACCCGTGAGGATCCAGCATCAACGCCTCGTCGGCGCCGGCCTTCTGCGCGTGGATGCCCGCCAGCACGCAGTTGAGCTTGGAATGGGAATTGAGCTTGGGATCCTGGGTTAGCGGCAGCCCGCGGTGAATCGGCACCGTGTGCAGCCGTACGCCCCGTCCGGCGACCGCCGCGTCGGGCGTGGAGTGCTCCATGATGATGACGACGGTCGGCCCGCCACGCGACAACCTGGGATCCTGGAACGGCCGCGTCTTGGCGCCGCGCGTCACCATCAGCCGGGCATGGACATGGTCGGTCATGCCATTGGCGGCGGCGGTGTCGTCCAGGGCGGCCCGGATGGCGGCGGCGTCCATGCCGATGTCGAGGTCGATGGCCCGCGCCGCCTCGAACAACCTTTGCAAATGCTCGTCAATGAAGGCCCAGCGGCCGCGATACAGGCGAATACCCTCCCACACGCCGTCGCCCAGCAGGAATCCCGAGTCGTAGACCGACACCATCGCCTCGGCGCGGGGTACGATGCGGCCGTTGACGTAGATTTTTATCGACTCGTTTCGCGGATCGCTCTCGGCGTCGTGGGTGGAGCGCGACTCGGGCTCGTTCATGGCTTGCGGAATTCGTGGATCGAAGGGGAGCGTCGATGATATCGTATTCGCCAACCCGCCGAGGGGCCGACAGGAACATGAACCACGGAGCATTTTCACGTGCATCGACGCGGCCGCGAATTTCCGTCGTCGCCATCCTCGCGGCCATGCTGCTCGGCGGCTGCGCCGTGAGCGTGCCGAACGACATCGGCGTCCGGGACGGCGTTCTCGCGCCGTGTCCCGATTCGCCGAACTGCGTCTGCAGCGAGCGCGGCGAGCGCAACGCTCCCATCGACCCGCTGGCGTTCGACGACGATCCGGCCGGCGCCTTCGATCGCGCGGCAACGGCGGTGGCGGCGATCGGCGGCGAGATCATCGAGCGGCGGGGCGATTACCTGCACGCCACGTTCACCACGCGCTTCCTGCGCTTCGTCGACGATCTGGAACTGCGCCTCGACGCGGCCGGCGGCGTCATCCACGTCCGCTCGTCCTCGCGCGTCGGCTACTACGATTTCAACGTCAACCAAAAACGCGCGGCACGGCTTCGCGACGCGTACGCCGACGCCAGCCGCTAGCGCCCGCTACCAGGCCAGGCCTTCCGTGAGGATGGCTTTCAGCAAGTCGTCGATTGCCGCGAGCGCGGCCCGCGACGCCTCGTTGCCCACCGGCATCGGGCGCTTGTAACCGGCGTATATCACGCCGGGCTCGGCGGTCAGTTCGTAGACATGGACCGCATAGGGACAGAACACCAGGTTGGACGGGTCCGCGACCACCATGTCGCGGGTGAGGGTGGCGCTGCAAAACTCGATCACGTCGCCGGCGACGTAGATCGGATCGTCGAAGCCGAGGTCTTTTCCGGTTCGCTCGAGCATGTCGCCGACCTCGGCGACGTAGTTGACGACCAGGCCCTGGGCCTCGATCGCGAGGCGCAGGTTCTCTTTTACCTCGGCGAGATCACCCTCGACCCGGTACAGCACCTGGTGGCTGGTGGATTTGACCGGCTCCAGCGCCACGGCGCCGGCCGGCAGCGCGATGACCAGAAGGATGATCAGAAATCTCATGGCAAACTCCCTCGACACGGTCGTTCGGGCGGCATTGGCGCCCGGCATGGATGGAACGAAGAACGATCCTCGACAACCTTATGATTATCGCCGATCGTCCTCAACGCCGCCGCGACCCGGATCAGGCCCGGCGGGTTTCGGCGGCCTTCCACCAGGGTCGCGTACGCGCTCGCGCGCCGATCGCCGAATTCTTGGTCGCGGACCGCGGCCTGTGGGACAATAGCCTGTTTACTTTTTATCGAAAATCACCAACCTTCCAGAGGATTTGGCATGTCAAGCGAGATCAAGATACCGGCCGACGGCGCCAGGATAACCATCGACGGCGGCAACCTGGTGGTGCCGGACAACCCGATCATTCCCTACATCGAGGGCGACGGTATCGGCGTCGATATCTCCCCGGTGATGAAGAGCGTGGTCGACGGCGCCGTGGACAAGGCCTACGGCGGCAGCCGCAAGATCCACTGGATGGAGGTTCTCGCCGGTGAGAAGGCCAACAACCTCGTGGGCTCCTGGCTGCCGGAGCAGACCATCGAGATGCTCACCGAGTACCTGGTTTCCATCAAGGGACCGCTTACCACGCCCATCGGCGGCGGCATTCGCTCGCTGAACGTCGCCGTGCGGCAGATCATGGACCTGTACGTGTGCCTGCGCCCGGTGCGCTGGTTCACCGGCGTACCCTCCCCGGTGCGCCGCCCCGAGCAGGTGGACATGGTGATTTTTCGCGAGAACACCGAGGACATCTATGCCGGCATCGAGTTCCAGGCCGGCAGCGAGGAGAACAAGAAGTTTCTCGAGTTGTTCAAGGAAGCCTTTCCGGCCTCCTACGACAAGATCCGCTTTCCCGAAACCTCGGGCATCGGCATCAAGCCGGCGTCCCAGGAAGGCACCGCCCGCCTGGTGCGCGCGGCGATCCAGTACGCCATCGACAACAATCGCAAGAGCGTCACGCTGGTGCACAAGGGCAACATCATGAAGTTCACCGAGGGCGCCTTCCGCAACTGGGGTTACGAGGTGGCGGAGAAGGAGTTCGGGGAGGCGACCTATACCTGGAGCCAGTGGGAGCGCACCGTGGCCGACAAGGGCCAGGAGGCCGCCAACGCGGAGCAGGACGCGGCGCTCGCCGCGGGGAAAATCCTGGTCAAGGACGCGATTGCGGACATTACGCTGCAGCAGGTCCTCACACGCCCGTCTGAGTTCGAGGTCATCGCCACCATGAACCTCAACGGCGACTACCTCTCCGACGCTTTGGCCGCACAGGTCGGCGGCATCGGTATCGCGCCGGGCGGCAACATCAATTACGAAACCGGTCACGCGGTGTTCGAGGCCACCCATGGCACCGCGCCCAAGTACGCCGGCAAGGACATGGTCAACCCGGGCTCGCTCGTGCTTTCCGCGGAGATGATGCTTCGCTACATGGGCTGGAAGGAGGCCGCCGACCTGGTGCTCAAGGCCATGGACGACGCCATCGCCAGCAAGAGCGTCACCTACGACTTCGCCCGCCTCATGGAAGGCGCCAACAAGGTGTCGTGCTCGGAGTTCGGCCGGATCATGGTCTCGAAGATGTAACCGGGCGTCGCGCCATCGACGCCAACACCGGGGGGTGCGGCACACTGCCGCCCCCGCCCACCGACGCCCGCGCGGGGCACCGCTACAGATGAAATCTTCCGCCCACCGCAACGTCATCGCCTACACCGCGCAGATAATCTACGACGGCTTCGCCCAGTACAACCGGCAGTTTCAGCGCATTACCGACCGTGCCCGCCGCCGCTTCGAGCAGCGCGACTGGAAAGGACAGATCCAGGACATCGGCGAGCGCGTCGAACTCTACGACAAGTGGTGTTTGAAAATCCATCGGCGACTGCGCAAGGAACTCGGCAAGACCATCAGCGACCGCACGACGTGGAGCGAAATCCGCGATTTCTACGGCTCGCGCCTCGAGAACGTCCCGGATGCCGGCTTCATGAAGACGTTCTTCAATTCCATCAGCCGCCGCCTGTTCGGCACGGTGGGAACCGACGCCGACCTCGAGTTCATTCAGCCGCCGCCCGACGAAGGCCTGGAATCCCTCGCCAAGCGCCGCTACCCCTGCTGGGAGAACATCGAGGACACCTTCCGCGCCGTGCTGCGCGACTTTCGCTTCCGCATCCCCTTCCTGGACGTCGACGCGGACGTCGCCCTGATGGCAACCAAGGTGCGCGAATACGCCCATCGCCGCGGGATCGACGTGAATCGCTTCCATCGCTTCGAGTTCATCGATTCGCACTTCTTCCAGGGGGCTCGCGCCTACCTGGTCGGACGCATCATGCACGGCGCGCAGCGTCATCCCATGGTGGTCGCGCTGGAGAACACCGGCGAGGGCATTCGCGTCGACGCCGTGCTGCTTGCCGAACAGGAAGTGAGCAACGTGTTCAGCTACACGCGCTCGTACTACTTCGCCGACCCGACCTCGGTCGTCGCGGCGGTGCAGTTCCTTAAGACCATCCTGCCGCGAAAACCCATCGACGAGCTCTACACCGTGCTCGGCCGACTGCGGCAGGGCAAGACCGAGCGTTTTCGCGTCTTCTCGGATCACCTGAAGAAGACCGACGACCAGTTCGTGCACACCGAGGGCGACGAGGGCCTGGTGATGCACGTGTTTACGCTCAAGTCCTTCAACCTGGTGTTCAAGGTGATCCGCGACCAGTTCGGCTACCCGAAGAACACCACGCGCGAAGAGGTCATGTCGAAGTACCGGCTGGTGTCGAACCACGACCATGCCGGCCGGCTCATCGACACCCAGGAGTTTCGCAATCTCAAACTGCCGGCGCACCGCTTCGAACCGGGCCTGCTCGAGGAGTTGCTGACCGGTGCCGCGGAAACCATACACCGCAACGGCGACGACCTGGTCCTGAACCACGTCTACATCGAGCGGCGGGTGCGCCCGCTGAACCTGTACGTGCGAGAGGCGTCCGCCGACGCCGCTCGCGCGGCGATCATCGACTACGGCACCGCCATCAAGGACCTGGCCGAGACCAACATCTTTCCCGGAGACCTGCTGCTCAAGAACTTCGGCGTCACCGCCTCGGGCCGCGTGGTGTTCTATGACTACGACGAAGTCGCGCTGGTCACGGAGTGCCGCTTTCGCGAGTTGCCGGAGATGGACGACGACGACGGACTCATGGACCCGGGCACCCACATCTACATCGCGCCCAACGACATCTTTCCCGAGGAGTTCATCAAGTTCCTGGCGATGGATGCCGAGCTGAAGAACGCCTTCCTGCAGGTCCACGGCGACCTGCTCACGCCGGCCTACTGGCGCGACGTGAAGAACCGGCGCCTCCTGGGAGAGATCACCCAGGTGATTCCCTACGAACGGACGTATCTGGCGGCGGCGGTGGCGGCGTAAAAGGCACATCGTCCAGGAATCGCCGCAGCACATTGGCCGTAAGACGCGACACCTCGTTGTCGTAATTGTTGAACGCCATGCTGCCGGCCCAGGCAATCGAGCCGACCGAGAACACCGCGCCGCCCGCCGGCGTTTCGAAGAACACCACGTCGGCCCGAACCCCCTCGGCTTCGCTGCCGCCGAGCCCGGGTACCGGATCGAGCATGTCCTCGGGCGTCACCAGGTAGACGTCGCCGTGGCCGGTGGACGTGGCCAGCACCAGGGCGTGCCGCGGCGTGCCCAGCGAGATGTCGGCGGCGTCGAGCTCGATGCCCGCCGCACCGCCGCCCGACAGGCCGAAATCGCCGATGACCTCCGCGTCGATACCGTCGAAGATGAACGCCGCCCGCGGGTCGCGGCTCGCGTCGGTCCGAACATAGGGGGCGGACGCGTCGAACCCCTGCGCCGCCATGCCCACGCCGACCAACGTGTTCGGCGGCCGGCCATTTCGCCGCCACAACCCGGTGTACTCACCCGTGAAGCTGGCGTAGTACTCGCCAGGTCCGGGAGCGAAGGCGCGAATGCCGTCCTCGGACTTGCGGCACTCGATGACCCCGGGCAAATCGTCGTGGAAGGCGATGCGCCAGTAGAATCCGTTTCCGCCCAGGTACATCAGGCGGCCGCCGCCTTCCATATAGGCGTCGAGCGCGTCGCGCATCGCCGCCGACGTGTACTCCGGGTGCGTGCCGGTCACCAGCACGCGGTAGCCTTCGATGCACCCGGCGCCTTCGCGATGCAGGTCTTCGTCGGTCACCACGTCGTACGGCACGGCAAGGTGGTCGAACCAGCCGGTGAGATGGGTATCGGCGTTGAACTGCCAGACGTTGGAACCGATGCCGCCCAGTTTGCCGACGAAGCCCGGCTGGAAGTCCATGACCGGCCGCCGCCGCGAGGAGTAGTACACGCCGCTGCCATCGGCGTGCAGGTCGTAGAAGCACAGTCCCAGCTCGGGATGCGCCTGCATGAACAGGTCCTCGGCGGTGAGTTCGGTCAACCGCCCGCACACCAGCTCGGTTTCCGGGACGTCCAGTCCGATACGATTGTTGGCATAGGCCATGTAGCTGGCGGTGGGCAGGAGGAACACCACGTCGGCGGTGCGTTCGCCTCGCGGCGCCCGCACGCAAAAGGGCATCGTGAACTGGTCGTCGTCGCGCTCGATTCGCACCGCGTAGACGCCGCTTGGCAGATCGTCCGGCAGCGTGAAACGAAAGCTGGCGGGCCACCCGGCGTCATACAGGTCGTCGCCGTGGAAATGTATCGCGCCATAGTGGGACGCATCGTGCGGCCAGGCATGGCAGGTGCCGTCCCAGTCCGGACCGGTCACGCCGCGCGTGGGCAGGTTGACCAGGCGCCCATGCAGCGCGTTGCCCGAGGTGTCGACGATGCGCTGCGACGGAATATCGATGGAGAAGTCCCACGCCGCGATCACGCGCGCGCCATGCGCCGGCAGAACGGGTATGGCGTCGTCGAACGCGGCGTCGATAATGAACGGGTTGTGCAGGCGTCCGTCGTAGTGTTCCCTGTACTCGCTTTCGTCGTGGTCGCGGCAGGCCATGGTCAGCGGCGCGGCAACGTCGAACACCGGACGGCCGATCGCCGTGACCGCCGCCGCGCGGCCGCCCTCGCTCACCTCCGGGCCGCGATCCAGCGGATCGAAGGCCGCGCACAGCCGGCCGGTCTTCGCGTCGTGGCTCAGGCCGACACGATACCAGCGGTGGGCACGCAGTACGTGCCGCGTCGACGCGGTTACCGTCTCGCCGTCGATCGTCGCCTCGGCCGCGAGCGCTCCGTTCGCATCGATGAGCAGGGAGAATCCGTCACCCGTCGCCGGTTCGCGCCGCGAGAGAAGCACCTGTCGGCCGCTTCCGGGGGTGGTCGGCCAGATCGACGCGACCACGCTGAACGTGTCGCCGGCGCGCATCGCCGGCGCGTCGTCCACCAGCGCCAGGGAACCCGGCTCGATTCGCCGCTGGCATGCCGCGAAGGGCCCGCCGAGATCGACGTCGATGCGCTCGACGCGATAGCCGGGCGCGTCGGGATGGGTATCGCCCTGGATGATTCGGACCAGCTCCGCCCGGTAGGGGGCGCCCGGCGCGCAGCTGGCGTGACAGGCGAGCGTGTCACCGGGAAATGCGCTCCAGCGGTCGAGATAACCGAGCAGGTCTCCCGCGCTCATCGCCCTGCCCGTCCCATCGCCGTCACGGCGCCAGCGCCTCGCCGGTCAGCGCCTTCCAGCGCAGGCGGAATACGGTGCGCTCGGCCTCGAGCAAGTCGTCGAATTCATGTTCCGGTATCAGTTCCACGGGGGCGCCGCGCCGTCCCGTCAACCGCGCCAGTACCCAGCGACGATGCGGCTCGCGAACCACGAGCACGTACTTGCCGCCGGCGACGTCGGTGCGCATGCGGTTCAGGACGCGCTGCAACCCGTGACTGGCCGGACCGCGCGGGTTTTCGAGAAATTCACGCGCGAAGGGCAGGTCGGCACGGCTGATACGGTAGCGGGACATGGCGGGCGATAAAACTAGAACACGTTCAGCTTGCGGGTGATCTTGTGCCACCGGCGCATGCGCCGCTCGGCCACCGCCGGGTCGCGTCGCGCCACCGCGTCCACCAGCAGGTTGGCCAGCGAGGTGAGCGCGACCGTGGACTCGATGATCAGTCCGTTGCGCGACGGGCCGTGAAACACCAGTTCGGTGTGCGACTGCGCCCAGTGGCAGAGCTCGTCGGTCAGCACCACCAATTGGCGTCCCGCCTCCCGGCTCATTCTCGCCAGCAGCGGGGCCTCCTGGGCATAGGGCACGACGTCGACGATGATGACGCAGTCCTTGCGCTTCGCGCTTCGCGCCTCCACGTCGCCGACCCACTCGCCGAGCATGCCGTCGTGCGCGGAGAAGAACCTCACGTCGTCGCGCACCAGCGCCAGGCGGCGCGACAGGTCCTCGGCGACACCACGCACCGATTGGAAGCCGGTAACGAATACGCGCTGGGCGCCGGTAACGGTGCGAACGGCGCGCGTCCAGCGTGGATCCATGGTTTGCGAGAACACGCTCACCAGGGCGCGCAATTCGCCGTCGAGCGCGTGTTTCAGGGCGGGATCGAGCTTGTCCAGCTCCCTGTCGCCGCTCATGTCGATGCTGCCCTCGTCGCGCTGCGTACGCAGCTCGCGCTTTAGGCCGGCCATGCCGCGAAAGCCGAGCCTGCGCAACAGCCGGCTTACCGTGACCTCGCTCGCACCCGCCTTGCGCGCGATGGAGGCACCGTTCTGGAACACCAGGTCGTCGATATTGAGCAGCATGTACTGGGCCACGCGCGCCTCCTGCCTGGGCAGCTCGCCCACGATCGCCTGGATGCGCTCGGCGACGCCCAGGTCCTCAACGTCCGGGTGAGAGGAGAACACGCTTTTCATGAAAGGATTCTTTCATTATTTGACACTGGTATTATGCTTTCATATTATGGCTTGACAGGCAACCGATCCGGCGGCGGGAAACGAGTCGTTTCCTTCGCGGCGGACCAGGGCCGACCGGTTCGTGAACTAGAAAGTGGGGAGAGAAGCGATGGTGACGACGATCCGTTGGATGAGCGGTGCCGCGATGCACTCGGCGTTGGGCTCACTGGCCGCGGCAGTCATGTTCGGCATGACGGCCACGGCGCAGGGCGCCGGAGAGCTCAACCTGTATAACTGGGGCGACTACATCAACCCCGAGCTGCTGAAGAAGTTCGAGGCCGAGTACGATGTCAAGGTCAACCTGGACACCTACGGCACCAACGAGGAGATGCTGGCCAAGATCCAGGCCGGCGCCACGGGATACGACATCGTGTTCCCCTCGGTGCACATGCACGACATCATGCACAAGTTGGGCCTGTTGTGGGAAAGCCGAATCAACGAGCATCCCGACTTCAAGAACATCGAACCCGGCTTCATTCGCGCCAAGACCGATCCTGAAGGTTCGTGGTGCCTGCCCTATGCATGGGGCACCGTGGGCATCGTCTACAACAAGACCATCGTACCGGAGATCACCGGCTGGGATGACTTCTTCGCCATCCCCGACCAGTTCGGCGGCAAGATCACCATGCTCGACGATCTGCGCGAGACGCTGGGCGTCGGACTGATCATGAACGGCCACTCGGTGAACAGTCGCGACCGCGCCGAGATCGAGCAGGCGCGCGACTACATACTCGCGCGCAAGGACAAGATCTCCGCGTTCACCTACGACGTGCTGCCGCTGGTGCAATCCGGCGACATCGCCGCGGCGCACTGGTACGTCGGCGCCATGTACACCGTGTTCGAGGATCCCGAGCGCATGGCCTACGTGGTGCCCAAGGAAGGCGCGACCATGTACCAGGAGGACATCTGCATTCTCGCCAGCGCGCCCAACAAGGAAAACGCCAGGCTGTTCATGGAGTTCTATCTCAAGCCGGAGAACCCGGTGCTCAACGTCGAGCAGCAGATGAACGGCACGCCGAACGCGCCGGCGCGCGAAATGCTGCCGGAGAAGTTCAAGACCCATCCGGGCATGAACCCCTCCGATGAGGTGATGGCCAAGCTGCAGATCTTCGAGGACCTTGGCGCGGACCTCAAGCTTTATGACCGCGCCTGGACCCAGGTGCGCACCCAGTAACCTCGAAGTGGCGGCCGCCGCGCGTCCGCCTTGCCACGCGTAGCGGGGGCCGCCACGGCGGCCCCTGCATTCGTCGACCGCGGAGACGAGGACCGTTGATCAGCATCCGTAACGCCAGCAAGCGTTTCCCCGATCCGGAGGGCGGCGTGGTGCATGCCCTGCGCTCGGTGTCCCTTGACGTCGGCGCCAGGGAGTTCATCACCCTGCTCGGCCCCTCGGGCTGCGGCAAGACCACGTTGCTGCGCTCGATCAGCGGCTTCGAGGACCTCGACGAAGGCACCATCGCCATCGACGGCCGCGAGATGACCCATATCCCGCCCAACAAGCGGCCGGTCAACACGGTGTTCCAGAACTACGCGCTGTTTCCGCACCTGACCGTGGGCGACAACATCGGTTACGGTCTCGACGTCACCGGCTGCGCCCGGGACGAGCGCAACCGGCGAGTCGGCGAGGCCATGGAACTGGTGGGGCTGGCCGGCTTCGATCGCCGCAAGCCGCACCAGTTGTCCGGCGGACAGCAGCAGCGCGTGGCGCTGGCGCGCGCCATCGTCAACCGGCCGAGCGTCCTGCTGCTCGACGAACCGCTGTCCGCGCTCGATCGCAAGCTGCGCGAATCGATGCAGCTCGAACTCAAGAACTTGCAGCACGAGCTCGGCATCGCCTTCGTGTTCGTCACCCACGACCAGCAGGAGGCGCTCACCATGTCCGACCGGATCGTGGTGATGGACCATGGCTCGGTGCAGCAGGCGGGCCCGCCGACGGAAGTCTACGACCGGCCGGCATCGGTGTTCGTGGCGCGCTTCGTCGGCGAGGGCAACCTGTTCGAAGGCGAGCTCGAGGCCCGCGGCGACACGCTCGCGCTGCGCACCGCTGGCGGTACCGGTATCGTGCTGTCCGCGGCCGGCGAGACCCGGCGCGCGGGACCGGCAACGGTGCTGATCCGGCCGGAGGACCTGGAGATGGCAGACGATGATTCCGCCGCCGGCGGTTTCGCGTCGCTGGCGGTCGAGGTAACGCAGACCATCTTCGTCGGCACCGACTTCCAGCTGGTCGCCGCGCTGGCGGACGGTACGCCGATCAAGGCGACGATCCGCGACCCTTCACGAACGCTGGCGCGGCAAGTACAGCCCGGCGCGCACATCCGGCTGCGTTACCGCCTGGATGCACCGCGCGTGCTGGCTCCGGCCGCATCCGCGTGATGGCGACAGCGCTGGCCAGGAAGCGGTTGCGCCTGGCGGGCCTGCTCTCGCCGATCAGCGTCGTGCTGGGGGTGTTCTTTCTCGCGCCGCTGTCCATCCTGCTGGTCTACGCGTTCCTGGAGCCGGGCCTGTACGGTGGCGTCGAGTGGAATTTCTACCACCACAACTTCGGCCGCATCCTGGGCTGGGCGGACGGCGAGTACGAGGTATTCGATCCCGTCTACCTGGCCATTTTCGCGCGCTCGTTCCGGCTCGCCCTGACCACCGTGGTCATCACGCTCTTGCTGTGTTACCCGGCCGCCATGTGGGTGAGCTCGCTGCCCGATCGGCTGAAGTCGTTTTTCCTGTTCCTGATCACGCTGCCGTTCTTCGCCAGCCTGGTGGTGCGGTTATTCGCGTGGATCCTGATCCTTAAGCCCACCGGCTGGATCAACGAAACGCTGCTGGCGCTGGGCGCCATCGCGCAACCGTTCGACATGCTCTATACCGAGGGCGCGGTGGTGCTGGGCATGGTGTACGTGTTCGTCCCGTTCATGTTCCTGCCGTTGTACGCGAACCTGGAGAAACTCGACCGCAGCCTGCTCGAGGCGTCGAGAGATCTCGGCGCCGGCGGCTTGCGCACGTTCCTGCGCGTGACCCTGCCGCTGTCGGTCCCTGGCATGGTCGGCGGCTCGATCATCGTATTCATACCGAGTCTCGGCAATTTCATCGTGCCGGATCTGCTCGGCGGTGCCAAGGTGCTGATGATCGGCAACCTGGTCGAGCAACAGTTCCTGCAGGCGCGCAACTGGCCGTTCGGCTCGGCGCTGGCGTGGATGGTGATGGCCGCGGTGCTGATTTTCCTGCTGGTCTACGTCAGCGTGGTCAACCGCGCCGACGCGTTGCAGGAGCGCTGAGTTCGTGGGCGCGCGGGACGTCACGACGCGACTTGGCAGGCATCTCGGGCGCCGCGCGCTCGGCGCCTACGGCGTACTGTTCTTCGCCTTTATCTACGCGCCGATGGTGATCGTCATCGTCTACTCGTTCAACGCCAATCCCATCAACATGATGTCGTGGACGGGCTTCACCTTCGACTGGTACCGGACCATCTTCGGGCTCGGCACCAAGTTGACCGAGCAGACGCTCTACGTCGAGTCCACCGAGCAACTGACCAACGCGGTGGGCAACAGCCTGGTGGTGGCCTTTACCACCACTGCCATATCCACCGCTATCGGCACGATGACCGCGCTGGCGATGGCGCGCTTCAGGTTTCGCTTCAAAAGCTTCTACCGGGTGCTGGTGTTCATGCCCATGATCATCCCGGACATCGTGCTCGGCATCGCGTTGTTGATCTACTTCGTGACGCTGGGCGTGAAGCTGGGCCTGATCACCATCATCATCGGCCACTGCACGTTCCTTGCCAGTTACGTGTTCATCGTCGTCAGCGCGCGCCTCGCGGGCATGGACCAGACCTGCGAGGAAGCATCCGCCGATCTCGGCGCCAGCCCCTGGCAGACGTTCCGCCGCGTCACGCTGCCGCTGATCGCACCGGGCGTGATCGGCGGCGCGCTGCTCGCCTTCATCATCTCGATGGACGACCTGGTGATCACTTATTTCATCGCCGGCGTGGACTCGACCACGCTGCCGGTGTTCATCTACGGCATGCTCAGGCGCGGCATCAAGCCCGAGATCAACGCCATCGCCACGCTGATGATCCTTTTCTCGCTGGTCGTCGCCTCGCTGGGACTCTGGTTCCGCTCGCGCTCGTCCCGCTAACCGCCATGCCAAGGAGCGCATCATGACCACCGACCGCGCGCGCGATCTCGGCCTGGATTTTCCAGGACGGCCCGGTCCGTACAACGCCATCACCGACGTACCCGGCGTACTGGTAGGCGTCACCACCCGCACCGAGGGCGAAGGCCCCCTGCGCACCGGCCACGGACCCGTGCGCACCGGCGTCACCGCCATCCTGCCGCGCGGCCGAGAAACCGAGCCCAGGCCCGTGTGGGCCGGCATGTACGCGCTCAACGGCAACGGCGAGATGACCGGTTCGCACTGGGTGCGCGACGGCGGCTACCTGGTGGGGCCGATCTGCATCACCAACACCCACGCCGTGGGCGCGGTGCACCACGGCGCCACGCGCTGGATGCTGCGCCAATACCAGGCGGCGTTCGAATCCCGGCACCTCTGGGCGATGCCGGTGGTGGCCGAGACCTACGACGGCGTACTCAACGACATCAACGGGCTGCACGTAACGGCCGACGACGCCCTGGCGGCGCTCGATGCCGCCGACGGCGGCGCCGTACCGGAAGGCAATACGGGCGGCGGCACCGGCATGATCTGCTACGAGTTCAAGGGCGGCACCGGCAGCGCCTCGCGCCTCGTCGAGGTCGACGGCACCCGGTACGCCATGGGCGCGCTGGTACAGGCCAACCATGGCACGCGGGCGTGGTTCACCGCGCTCGGCGTGCCGGTCGGACGTTACCTGACCGAGGACACGCTGTTTCCAGGCAGCGAGCAGGGATCCATCATCGTCGTGCTCGGCACCGACGCGCCGCTGCTGCCGCACCAGCTCGATCGCCTGGCGCGCCGGGCCGCCATCGGCATCGGCCGCGGCGGTACGCCCGGCGGCAACAATTCCGGCGACATCTTCCTCGCCTTCTCGGTGGCCAACCCGCGGCCGCCGATGCAGCTCGGCGAGGCGCGCCTGACGCTCGAGTTCCTCAACGACGAAATGCTCGACGCGGTCTACCTCGCCGCCGTCGAAGCGGTCGAGGAAGCGGTGCTCAACGCCATGGTGGCGGCGCGGGACATGACCACGCTGCGCCCGGCCGGCCGCGTCTGCCGAGCACTCGACCACGACCGGCTGGTCGAGGTCATGCGGCGCCACGGCCGCTGCCGCTGAGCCCGGTGGTCGTCCGATTCAACGCGTCACAACCCTTTCCCGGATTCGCATCATGAACAACCCCGGCTACCCCAGCGCCTTCCTGCACCCGTTCTCGCACCTCCCCACGCTCGAGCGCGACGGGCCGGTGGTCGTCGAGCGCGGCGAGGGGATCTACATCTTCGACGACAAGGGACGCCGCTACCTCGAGGGCAACTCGGGGTTGTGGAACGTGGTACTCGGATTCGACAATCCGCGCCTGGTCGAAGCGGCCCGGCGCGCCTACGGTCGCATGGGCGCCTACCACGCCTTCTTCGGCCGTGTTACCGAGCCGGCGCTGGCACTGTCCGCGCGCCTGGCGGCGCTGGCGCCCATGGAAGCCGACCGGGTGTTCTACGCCAACTCGGGGTCGGAGGCGAACGACAGCGTGGTCAAGCTGCTCTGGATCCTGGCCGAGGCGGAGGGCGCGCCTCACCGGCGGCTGCTTCTCAGCCGCCGCAACGCCTACCACGGCATGACCGTCGCCACCTCGAGCCTCACCGGCAAGGACTACGTGCGCTCGGCGTCCGGCCTGCCGCTGCCCGAGGTCCGCTTCCTGAGTTGCCCGCATCACTGGCGCGAAGCCGCCGAGGGCGAGGACGAGGAGACGTTCTCCGCGCGCCTCGCCGACGAACTCGATCGCACCATCCGCAACACCGGCCCGGGCTGCATCGCCGGTTTCTTCGCCGAACCGGTGATGGGCGCCGGCGGCGTCATCGTGCCGCCGCGCGGCTACTTCGAGGCCATCGTCCCCGTCCTGCGCCGCCACGATATTCCATTGATCGCCGACGAGGTGATCTGCGGCTTCGGCCGCACGGGTTCGTTCTGGGGCTCGGCGCACTACGGATTCGAACCGGATATCGTGGTGGCATCCAAGGTGCTCACCGCCGGGTTCTTCCCGATGGGCGCGCTGATCCTGTCGCCGCGTATCAGCGAGCGCCTCGAGCGCGCCGTTCGCAAGTACGACGAGGTACCGCACGGTTTCACCACCGGCGCGCACCCAGTCGGCTGCAGCATCGCGATGGCCGCTCTCGACGAGCTCGAGGCGGGCGCCTTCGACAATGTCGGCCGCGTGGCGCCGCGCTTCATGCAACGGCTCGAGGCCATGGCGGACCACCCGCTGGTTGGCGAGGCGCGCGGCGTCGGGCTCATGGGTGCGCTGGAACTCGTCGCGGACAAGGACAGCAAGAAGCCGTTCGACGACCGGGTCGAGATCAGCGAGCGAGTCGCCACCCGCGCGCTGCGCCACGGCCTGGTGTGCCGGCCGCTCGGCCAGGCGGTGGTGCTGGCGCCGCCGTTTATCATCAGCGACGAGCAGGTCGACGAGCTGTTCGAGATCCTGGCGCGAGTGCTCGACGAGGTGTACGACGAACTGGATTGAATGCGCCCCTGATCCGGACCCGGTCGTCGATCACGCATCGAACAATGGATGCCTCGGCGCCCGTGTCATCGAACGCCCGACGCGACCACGTCCACCAGCGACGACGGCGCTTCGCACAGCCGGTCCGCGCCGGCCGCGACGAGCTCGTCGCGGCTGCCGAATCCCCAAAGCACGCCGATCGAGCACGCGGCGTTGCCCCGCGCGCCTTCCACGTCGTGGCGCCGGTCGCCGATCATGACCGTGTCGGCGGCGGCGAGCGACTCGCGGCGCAACACGTGTCCGATCAACGCCTGCTTTTCGGCGCGGGTACCGTCCAGCTCGCTGCCGTAGACATCGGCGAAATAACCCGCCAGGTCGAAGTGCTCGACGATACGCAGCGCGTAAACCGTCGGCTTCGACGTCACCACGAACAATCGGTGGCGCGTTCCCAGCCGTTCGAGGCTCGCTTCGATTCCCTCGTGTACCCGGCAATCGAACATACCCTCGCCCGAATAGTGAGCGCGGTAGCTCTCGAGCGCCGCGCGGGCCCGTTCGGCATCGCCGAGCAGTGCGCCGAACGTCTCGAGCAGCGGCGGCCCGATAAACGATTCCAGCACCGCAGCCGGCGGCACCTCGACGCCGGCATCGCGAAGCGCGCGGGCGATGCAGGTCGTGATTCCGCGCGCCGGGTCGGTAAGCGTGCCGTCGAGATCGAACAGCAGGTTCATGATTCGGACCGCTTCGCTGTCATTCAGGATCCTCGTCGCGAAGACGCCGGTGCAGCCTCGCCACCCCCAGTGCCCGCACCGATGACGACGCGCCTGAACCACGTCCAGGCGAGCGCCGCCGCGAGTGCGTTCGCCACCGCCAGGCCGGCATAGATTCCGCCGACGCCGAACATGCGGCCGCCGAGCCAGGCAACCGGCACCATGATGCCGAACATTCGCAGGGTGGAGATCACCACCGCGGGCGCCGGCCTGCCGACGCCGTTGAACGAAGCATTGACCACCATGACGATACCCGCCGCGCCGAACATCGGCGCGTTGATCAGCAGGTACCAGCGACCGCTCGACACGACCTGTGGATCATCGCTGAACAGCGCCAGCAGCGGCGTCGCCAGGAGCATCACCAAGATACCGACCGATGTGCCCACCACGAGGCAGGCGAAAGTGGATTCGCGCAGCGCCGCGGCGATTCGGTCGCGCTTCCCGGCGCCGAGGTTCTGCCCGACGATCGGTCCGATGACGGCCGACATGGCGAAGAACACCACCAGGGCGAGGGACTCGATCCGGCTGGCGGCGCCGTAGCCCGCCACCGCCGGGGCGCCGAACCCGGCGATCATCGCGACCACGATGCCGGTCGCGGCGGGGATGATCATGTTGGTGCCGGCGGCGGGCAATGCCACGTGACCGATGGATCTGAAGGAGCGCCACAGTTCGGCCGCGCCTGGCAGCGTCATGTCCATCATGCCCTTGCGGTAGTGAATGACATAAAAGCCAAGGACCAGCGACGTGCCGCGGGCGATCACGGTGGCGAGCGCGGCGCCGCTGATGCCAAGCGCCGGGAACCCGGCGAGGCCGAAGATCAGCAGCGGGTCGAGGACCAGGTTTACCAGCGAGGCGACGACGAGGATGGCGCCCTGGGTATGCGCGTCGCCCACCGCGCGAATGGCGCCGACCCCCGCCATCGGCACCAGCAGCACCACGAAGCCCGCGTACCAGACCACCATGTAATCGCGCACCAGCGGAAGCAACCGGTCCTCGGCGCCGAGCAGCCGGAACAGCGGATCGATGGTGAGCAGCCCGATGACACTCAGCACCAGCGCGCAGCCGCCGGCAAGGATCAACGCGTCCGTGGTGAGGCGGCGCACGCGATGCCAGTCGCCTCTGCCCACGACCCGGGCGAGCACCGACGAAGTACCCGCCATCAGCCCGATCCCCAGGCTCACCAGCGTCATCACCACGGGAAAGGTAAAGCTCATCGCGGCGAGTTCGTCGTCGCCGAGTTGCGCGACGAACCAGGTGTCCACGACGTTCAGCGACATCATGGCGAGAACGCCCCAGATCATCGGCACGGTGAGCCGCACCAGGTGCGCGCGCACGTCGCCCTCGATCAACGAGGCATGCTCGTTCATGTCGCGTTGCACTCGCCTACAACCTTGAACACAGGCAGGCGCGATAGTCGCGGCGATCCTTGCGGCAATAAGGGCGCTCGTCGCCCAACGGGTAGAAGGTGCGGATGGCGCGACTGCGAATCACCAGGTTGCTCACGTGCGCTTCCACGCCGTCGACTCGGGTGTCGAAGAAACAGGCGGTGGACTCGTTCGGTCCCACGCGACGGTTTGCCTGCTTGAACGCGGCGGTCGCGGCGATCAACAAGCGTTCGGCATTCATCTGGTAATGGTAGCCGCCCAGGCACTTGACGTCGTTGCGCGGGTCCGCGGGATTGACGAAGGCAATGGATAGGTTGAATACCGGCGGCTTGATGCGTTCGCGCAGGTAGTGCTGTCGACACTTGGCCACCGGCCGCTCGCGATGATCGCGAAGCAATCGCCGATAGCCGGCCCACCCCCGGTCCTGGGCCTGCCAATAGCGTGGCGCGTAATGGAATCCGCCGAGGTCGCGACCCACCCCGGGTTCGCCGCAGAAGACGTGCTTGAATCCTTTCTGCTGGAACCACGCGCGCCGCAGTTGGCCGACGAACTCGGCCGCGTTGTCGGCGCGCGAGAAGATCCGGTGACCGAGCGCCTCGCGAATGCGACCAAGCGCCTCGCGATGCGCGTCGTCGAGCATCATGACCTCGAAGTCGGCAGCCTCGACCGGTGCGCCCCAGTCTCCGCACAAGATCAGGACGTCGAGATCGAGATCGGTGAGCGGCGGCGATTCTGGTGCGTGCCGTGTGGCGGGGTTATCATCGAAGAACGGTTCGAACGCGAATGCCCCCGCCGCGGCCAGCAACGCGGTGGCAAGAAACAACAAGCGCGGTAGGAAAGTCATGATCGATCCCGGGCGAAATGCCGTGGGCGCCATTATACGCAGCCGACGCGCTCCCTGGCCGCGCGCCGAGTGGACGTGCTGGTTGGTCTTGCTGGCGTTGCCGGCGGCAATGCCCGGCGCCGCCGACGAGCTGGACGAGCTGGCGGCACTGTGGGCCATCGCCGACGAACCTTACCGGCCCGTCACGCGCGAGCTTGAAACGCCGGCGTTCGTGCACCGCAAGGTCCTGAGCGTCGATGCGCAGAGTCTCGACGACGGCTGGGTGGACAACCACCAGTGCCACCGGAATTTCCCGCTGTTTCCGGCGCTGCAAATCGCATTTCGCGACGGCGCCGTGCGCAACATGCGCATCATCGAGCAAAGCGCGGTGGAGGCGGCCTGGGTGTCGGAGTCGACCATACAGATGAAGCGCACGCGGCCCGAAACCACGCTGTGCTTCCGGAGCGAGAACCACACCATCGAATACGACGCGTGGAACGAGGAATATCGCATGACCGTCGGACCGTACTACCTGAAGCTTTTCGACGGTTACTTTCCGCTCAATGTCGACCTGACCGTCGAATACCCGACCGACGAACTGCGCTTCGTCGGCCTGGAGCCTGCCGAGATCGACGGCGCCCGGATCAGGCGCGAGCAGGGGCGCGTCCATTTTCACGCGCTGTTCGAGGGCCGACTCGAGCTGGTGTTCCGCTTCAAGCGCACATGACCGACGTCATCGTCTATGGCCGTGAAGGCTGCCACTTGTGCGAGGACCTCGAAGCGGATCTCGAACGTCTCGCCGGCGAACACGGTTTCTCGATCATCACGCGCGATGTCGACCGCGACCCGGCCTGGCGCGCGCGCCATGCGGCATTGATCACTCGGCTCGCGGCGGCCGGCGCACGCACGGTGGTGTTCGACATGGCG
>JAUIEZ010000220.1 GCA_030429665.1 Gammaproteobacteria bacterium
ACGCCCAGCTGCGCGGCCAGCGCGCGCGACGAGGGCATCGTGGCGCCGGCGGCGAGGCGGCGCTCGCGGATGGCCGCGCGCAGGTAGGCCTCGGCGATATTGACCGGATTGTCGACCAGGGCCTTCTTGCCTCGCGCGCCGAGCTTGAGCCGGGTCTGGATCAGACCGCGCAGGACCCCGACGTGCTCGGTCAGCCCGAGCGTGTTGGCGCCGACCAGGACGTCGTCCTCGAACTGCAGGTTGATGTACCGGAAGCGCTCGTCGTCGAACAACTCGGCGCTGTCGCCCCCGTCGACGCCCTGCCAGTGGCCGAACGATGCCGAAACCAGCCCCATGGTATCGAGAACGTTCATGTTCAGGCTGCCCTGGTGCACGATCTCGCGCCCCTCGACCATATTGAGCGCGGCCACGCGAGCATGCTCCACGGCAGTCGGCTGGATCGCCTGCACGACGAAGTCGCGGGTCGAGAAATCCTTCCCGCGCGCGACGTCGCCGGCGGCGTAGACGTCCTCGACGGAGGTGCGCAGGTGATCGTCCACGACGATGCCGTCGTCCACCTCGACGCCGCTGTCGGCCAGGAAGGAGGTGTTGGGCTTGACGCCCGTCGCCGCGATGACGAGATCGGCTTCGCGGGAACTGCCGCCGCCGAGATCGACCATCAAGACCCCGTTCGGTCCCTTGTCGATCGACTCCACGCGCGTGGAAGTCAGTACCTCGACGCCTTTTTGCTCACACCATCGCTTGATCAGCCCTCCGGAGCGCTGGTTCATCATGCGCGGAACCATGCGGTCTTCCATCTCGATCACGGTCAGCTTCACGCCGCGCGAGGCCAATGCCTCGAGGATGATGCAGCCGATGAATCCCGCGCCCATCAATACGACGCGAGCGCCCGGCTTTGCCAGCCTGATGATTTCGCGGGCGTCAGCCAGCGTCCAGCAGTTGTACACCCCGGGCAGGTCGACGCCTTCGATGGGCGGCTTGACGGCCGACGAACCGGTGGCGATGAGCAGCCGGTCGTAGGCGAGGTCGCCGCCGGACGCCAGTCCGATGACGTGACCGGCGGGATCGAGCGAGCGAACGCGATCGTTCACGCGTTCGATGCCGCGCTCCTCGTACCAGCCTTCCCGCTTGCGCAGGTAGGTGCCCTGCTCGTCGATGTTGTCGACGAGATAATAGGGAAT
The DNA here is from genome assembly GCA_030429665.1 of Gammaproteobacteria bacterium. GTDB lineage: Bacteria > Pseudomonadota > Gammaproteobacteria > Arenicellales > CAJQKF01 > BQJD01. Next base: position 1,182 of record JAUIEZ010000220.1, read on the forward strand.
CGCCATGCGCGAATACGGCGGCTCGGCCTCGTCGCCGATCAGCGTGATGCGCGCGCCGGCATCCATCGAGCGCAGCGTCTGGGCCGCGACGACGCCGGCCGGGCCCGCACCGATAATCACGTGTTTCATTTGTCGTACCCATTGACGGCCGCGCCTTGCGGCGCGGCCGTCTCACTGGTGATGGTACAGGCGCGTCAGCCCGGCAGGTTGAAGCGCGAACGCACTTCGCTGGTCAGCTGGCCGTCGCTGGTCCAGCCGCGAAGCTGGTAGTACTCGGGCAGCATCTCGCCGAGACCGTTCACCTTGCCTTCGGCAGGGCCGGTATTGGCGCCTTCCTCGAGCAGCCGTCGCGGCAGGGTGTCGTCCTTGCCTGTCAGGCCCGCCTTCATGTTGAAGTCACGCTCGAGATTCCAGATGCGCTCGCCGACCTCCAGCAGCTTCTCGGGCGTCCACTCGCCCTCGCAGGCGGCGTCGATCTGCGGCGCGATGTTCTCGAGCGTCCAGGCGAACGTGGTGAACACGCACAACCCGCTGGAATCCACCGCCGCGGTGGCGTCCTGGAATGCCTTGACCAGGCCGGCCTTGCCCTCGGTGACCAGTGGATCGGTCTTCTCCGGGATACCGAGCACTTCGGACGCGACCGTGTAACTGCGCAGGTGGCAGGCGCCGCGATTGGAAGTCGCATAGGTCAGGCCCATGCCCTGGATGCCGCGCGGATCGTAGGCCGGGAACTCCTGGCCCTTCACGCTCATCGACAACTCAGGCCGCCCGTACTTCTCGCACAGGCGCTTGGAGCCGAGCCCCAGATCCTTGCCGAACCCCTCGCCCTTGCAGGTCACTTCCGCCGCCCAGGCGAGCGCCTTGGCGCTGCCGAACTCCAGCGCCATACCGCCGGTATGCTCCTTGGTGATCGCGCCCTCGGCATACAATTCCATCGCGGCCGCCACGGTCGCGCCGAAGGAAATCGGGTCGATACCGTCCTCGTTGCACAGGAAATTCACGTAGGTCACCGCGTCGAGATCGTCGACGCCGGTGTCCGTACCCATCGCCCAGGCCGCCTCGTACTCCAGGCCGCCGGAGTTGCCCCAGTATTGCGGCTTGTTCTCCACGGTGAAATGGCCGCGGTCCACGGTCGAGATTCGCCCGCAGGCGATGGTGCAGCCGAAGCAGCCGGCATTGGTGGTCAGGTTCGGTTTGCCGTCGGACTTGCGCGGTTCGAGCATGGCCTCGCCGGAGATCTTGTGCGCGCCTTCGAATTTCACTTCGCGCATGTTCCGGGTTGGCAGCGCGCCGAGCTCGTTGATGACGTTCATCAGCACCTGGGTGCCGTAGGTGGGCAGACCCTGTCCGGTCACCGCGTTATCCGCCAGCACCTTTTTCTGCGCCACGACCTCGCTCATGAAGCGCTTGGGATCCTTGATGTTTCCCACGCCCCGCGTACCGCGAATCGCCACCGCCTTGAGTTTTTTCGAGGCCATGACGGTACCGACGCCGGAACGGCCGGCGGCGCGGTGCAGGTCGTTGATCACCGCCGAATACAGGCAGCCGGCCTCGGCGGCGCGGCCCACGGCGGCGATACGCACCTGCGCGTCCTGGTGTTTCTTGTGAATCATCTCGTCCGCTTCCCACACCGACTTGCCCCACAGGTCGTCGGCCGGAAGCAGCTGGGCCTTGTCATTTTCCAGGTAGAGGTACACCGGATTCGGAGAGGCGCCCTCGAAGATGATCATGTCCCAGCCCGCGCTTTTCATCTCGGCGCCGAGAAAACCGCCCGAGTTGGAGCAGGCCACGGCCCCGGTGAGGGGACTCTTGGTGACCACCGAGTAGCGTCCGCCGGTGGAGGCCATGGTGCCGGTCAATGGACCGGTGGTCATGATCAACTTGTTGTCCGGACCGAGCGGGTCGCATTTCGGGTCGACCTCCTCGACCAGGTAGCGCGTGGCCAGCCCGCGCTGGCCCAGGTATTCCTGCGCCCACTCCATGTTCAACGCTTCCGGTTCGCAGGTGCCTTCCGTCAGGTTGACTCTCAGAACTTTCTTGGTCCACGTCATGATTGATCCTCCTGCGCTCAGCCGGCCGCATGGGCGTTGTTGGTTCGCGACGCCCACTCGCGCATGCGCGCAAGCCCGGTGGCGTCGGCGTCGACGTAGGTGATGGCCTCGGTCGGGCACGCGGACGCGCAGGCGGGATCGCCGCCGCACAGGTCGCACTTGATCACCTTGCCGGAATCCTGGTTGTAGTTCACCGTGCCGAAGGGGCACGCGATGGTGCAGACCTTGCACCCAACGCAGACGTTTTCGAGCACGTCCTTGGAACCCGTGGCCTGGTTGAGGACGATGGCGTCCACGGGGCAGGCGTGCATGCACCAAGCCTCGTCGCACTGCGTGCACGTATAGGGAACGAACTGCCCTTCCTCGTGAAAGGTAAAGACCTTGATGCGGGAACGCGCGGGGTTGAACACCCCCTCGTTCTCGTACGAGCATGCCATCTCGCACTGCAGGCATCCCGTACACTTGCCCGCATCGATCAAAAGGGATTTCATCATGTCTACATTCCTCCTGAACAACTTGTTTAGCCGACCGCGCGATGCGGCACCGAAAATTTTTCTCTTAGGAGCAGACCCGAGAAGGACGGTACCCGCCACGGGAATAACCGCCGCCACCCCCAACTATGTCAGGAGTGACCGCACTAAGGCAAGCGGGCCAATTCGAGCATCGCGCCGGCGACCCGCGCAAGTTCGATTTCGTCAATCACGAAGGGCGGCATCGCGTAGATAAGCCGGCCGAAAGGCCGCAGCCATACACCCAGTTCCAGCAATCGCGCGGTGGCGGCGGCCATGTCCACCGGCTGCTCCATCTCGACGACGCCGATGGCGCCGAGCACGCGTACGTCACGCACGCCGGGCAGGTCGCGTGCGGGGGCCAGTTCCGATTTCAGCGCATTCTCGATTCGCGCCACGCGCGTGCGCCAGTCGCCGCTGACAAGCAGGTCGATACTGGCATTGGCCGCGGCGCAGGCCAGCGGATTCGCCATGAACGTGGGACCGTGCATGAACACGCCCGGATCGGCGCCGCAAATGGTATCCGCCACCTCGGCAGTGGCGAGCGTCGCGGCCAGCGTCATGGTGCCGCCGGTCAATGCCTTGCCCACGCACATGATGTCCGGTGAGATCCCCGCCCACTCGCAGGCGAACAGGCGACCGGTGCGACCGAAACCGGTGGCGATTTCGTCGGCGATCAACAACAGGTCATACTTCTCGCACAGCGCCTTCAGTCCCGCGAGATACTCTCCGTGATAGAAACGCATGCCGCCGGCGCCCTGCACCACCGGTTCGACGATCACTCCCGCCAGCCAGTCGCTGTTGGCATCCAGGAGCGCCTCCGTGCGCGCCAGTTGCACGGGGTCGAACGGCCCCTCGGCGGCGGGCGGCGGCGCCGGCAGGTGGAGCTGATCCCCGAGCAGTCCCGTGAACAGCCGGTGCATGCCGTTCTCGGGATCGCTGACCGACATCGCGCCAATGGTGTCGCCGTGGTAGCCGTGGCGGAAGCTGGCGAAACGGCTCCGTCCCTCGCCGCCCCGGGCAACCTGGTACTGGCAGGCCATTTTCATGGCCACTTCCACCGAAACCGAACCCGAGTCACACAGGAACACGCGTTCGAGCCCCGCCGGCGTGAGGCCGACCAGGTG
>JAUIEZ010000048.1 GCA_030429665.1 Gammaproteobacteria bacterium
TACCGGAACCAGGCTGTACACCTCGACCGGGGGCCGGACCCAGGGAAGCGCATAACCGACCTTGCGGTATTCCGACCCCATGACGCCGGGCAACACGATGCGCCCCGCCCGGATGTAGGCGTCGGGTGTAAAGGCGTACTTTACGTTGGCCCATTCGACGTCGGGCGAAAACGAGCCGTCGTGCTGCTCTTCGGCGACGACCTGGACCACGCCGGAGAGTTTTTGCGAGGCGTTGGCGGAAACCTGCAGGCCGAATAGGCTGTCGGTTTGCAGGCTGACGTCATCGCTGAAACCCACGCCTTCCGGCACCAGCATGGTGGCGGCAAAATCCGCTTCGCGCTCGTTAGAATGCGCGATCCCGAGTGTGCCGAAGCCGTTGAAGGACAATGCCCGCTCCGCCTGGTCCTGCGCGCGCGCGAACGACGAGGCCAGCAAACCCGTGACAGCGAATACCGCAATCGCGACTCTTTTCATTATCGTCGCTCGACATGTGTTGAGCGGAAAGTGCGAAACTAACACATTGCCCGCGGTTCGATGGCCGATACGTCATCGAGGCGCCGGTCGGAATCGAATCGCAACACGGCTGCACGCGGACTGCAATACGTTGACACGCATCGCCAAGTTGACAGTGTACACCGCTTCGCTGAATTACGCGGGCGGCGCCTACACGTTCGCAAAGCAGCGGCGCTACTCGTCGTTCACGACGACCGTTCTTGCCGTGGAAACCGACGACGGTTCGATCGGCTACGGCGAGGCCTGCCCCTGCGGGCCGGCCTACATGGCGGGCTATGCCGAGGGCGTGCTGCCCGCGCTGGCGCAACTCGCGCCCCACGTCATCGGGCTGGACCCTTGCCACACCGCGGTCGTGATGCGCGAGATGGACCTCGCCCTGGCCGGCCACGAACTGGCCAAGACCGCCGTCGACCTTGCCTGCTGGGACATGCTCGGCAAGACCGCGAACCTGCCGTGTTACGCGCTGCTCGGCGGCCGCCTCGTCGAGGATATCCCGCTGCACCGCGTGGTGCCGCTCGGCACGCCCGCAGAAACCGCGGCCCACGTCGCGGCGCTGCGCGTGAAAGGTTTCGCCCATTTCCAGGTCAAGCTGGGGCTCGGCATCGATCGCGACGTCGCCACCATGCGCGCGCTGGCCGAGAACCGCCGTCCCGGCGAGGTGTTCGTCGGCGACGCCAACACCGCGTGGCGGCGCGACGAGGCGCTGCGCGTGTCGAACGCGCTGGCCGACGTCGACTGCTACCTCGAGCAACCCTGCGCCGCCTACGACGCCTGCCTGTCGGTGCGCCGCCACGGGCGGCACCCGGTCAAGCTCGACGAGAGTCTCGACTCGGTGGGCGCCGTGCGGCGCGCCGTCGCCGACGACGCCATGGATGCCGCCGCCATCAAGATCACGCGCTTTGGCGGACTCACCCGCGCCCGCATCGCCCGCGACCTGTGCGCCGACGCCGGCGTGGCGATGACCATCGAGGATGCCTGGGGCGGCGCCATTACCACGGCCGCCATCGCCCACCTCGCCGCCAGCACCGACCCGCTCGCGCTGCTCAACGCCACCGACCTTCATCGTTACAACAGCAACGACATCGCTTACGGCGGACCCGAGGTGGAAGGCGGCGTGATGCGCGCGACGGACCGTCCCGGTCTCGGCGTCATGCCGGATCCCGATGCGCTCGGCGATCCGGTCGCGACGTTCACGTAACTTCGAGACTTCGACCGCGCGCGGCCAGGCGTCCCCTCGGCGCGCCGTCGTCGTCCCAATCCTTCCATCCGGGAAAGCGTAGCGGCACGTCGGACGCGAGGTTCTCGATGCGGGATTCGAGGCGCCGCTTGTGCGCCTCGAGGCGTTCGGCGAATTCGTTCGCGCTGCTGTAAGCGTAGCCATGGCCCTGCACGCCGTGGGCGAGGAACGGCGGCAGCACGGTGAAACCCACGTAGTGCAGCGAGTAGTGGATGGGCCACAGCATGGTGTCGACATCGCCGCCGCGACTGCCGCGGCCGAAGGCGGTCTCCGGCGCGCCGCTGGTCACCGACAGCAAGGCGCGCCTGCCCTGGAAGTAGCCGCGGTCGTAGCGCATGGTGCTGGTATACAAACCGCCGCTCAGGAAAACACGGTCGAACCAGCCCTTGAGCATTGCCGGCTGCGCGTGCCACCACAGGGGGAACTGCAGGATGACGAGGTCGGCGCGTTCGAGGCGGGCGATCTCGCGTCGCACGTCGGGCGCAATCGTATCGTTCCGGAAAGCATGGCGTTGCTCGCCCAGCGGCGAGAATACCGTCGCGTCGTTGCGGCATTCATAGTGCGCGGGGCCTTCCAGCGGATCGAAGCCCTCGGCGTAGAGGTCCGAAATCTCGACGTGGTGGCCGAGTCGCGACAGCGCGTCGGCGGCGACGGTTCGCAGCGCGCCGTTGAAGGAACGCGACTCGGGATGGGCAAATACGATCAGGGCGTTCATGGTTCGGTTCCGTTCGTCTCGATGGGTCAGGGGGAAGCATAGTGATTGCGTTTTTGAACAACAATTCGTTAATCGTGTAAATTCCGTTTGCATGAATGAACAACCGCCATCCTGGGACGACCTGCAACTGGTGCTTGCCGTGGCCCGTACCGGCACCCTGTCCGGCGCGGGCCGGACCCTCGGGGTGAGTCACGCGACCGTGTTCCGACGCCTCGGCGCCGTCGAGGCCCGCCTGGGCGCGCGGCTTTTCGAGCGCGCCCGCTCCGGGTACACGCCGACGGCCGCCGGCGAGGACGTGGCGGCCGCCGCCGCGCGCATGGCGGACGAGGTGGCGGGCATCGGGCGTCGCGTGGCCGGCCGCGACCTGCGACCCGCCGGGATGGTGAGAGTGACGACGACCGACAGCCTGCTGCAGGGCGTCCTGTCGCCGATATTCGCCCGCTTCCGGCGCGAGTACCCGGAGATCGCGCTGGAAGTGGCCGTGTCGCCGGCCCTGTTCAGCCTCGCCAAGCGCGAGGCCGATGTCGCCATTCGACCGACCGACTCGCCCCCGGAAAACCTCGTGGGGCGACGGGTCGGCCGTATCGCCCAGGCGGTCTACGGTCGTGTCGCGGATTTCGGTGGCGGCGCCGCGGCCGTCGACCTGGATTCGCAATCCTGGGTCGGGCCGGACGAGCGCATGGGGTACAGGCAACTCGAGCGGTGGATGGCGCGGAGCGGGCACGCCTCGCGCTGCCTGTACCGGGTGGACGGCACGCTCGGCATGCTCGCCGGGGTGGCCGACGGGCTGGGCGTGGCGGTACTGCCGTGCTACGTCGCCGATGCCGACCCGCGCCTGGTCCGCCTTGGCGCACCGGTCGCAGCGCTTGAAATCGAACTGTGGCTTCTCACGCACCCGGACCTGCGGCGCGCGGCGAGGGTGCGCGCCTTCAACGATTACGTGGCCGATGCGCTGCAAGGCATGGGCGCCGCGCTCGCCCCCGGGTAACCCGGCCGCCAGGCGGGATGCGCGGCCCCGTTGCTCGCAGCGATCCGCCTAGCCGTCGGCGGGCCCCGGCGCGTAGACGTACTTGGCGACCTCGTTGCCCCGGTCGTGCGCCTGCATGCGATCCCGCACCACCCATTTCCCGCCGTCCCACGTCGCCGTCACCCTCAACTCGCGGCCGTTGACGTACGGGTCCGGCACCATGAAGTCGCGGGTATGGTACGTGCGCTGGTTCTCCTTTCCCTGGAAACTGCCATCGGACCCGGGCACCGCGCGCGCCATGCTCGGAGCGCCGGTGCGCGTTCTCGCGTCGAAGGTTTCATCTACCATGGCTCAGGCGCCTGGTTCACGGTAGCGATCGAAGGGAATCACCGCCACCGGCACGAGTTCGACCAACAGTTCGGGTGCGACCAGCCCCGGCACCTGGATCAGGATACTGGCCGGCGCCTGGTCCGGCGCGAACTTCCCGGCGCGAACACGCTGGATGACCGGCAGGTCTTCGCGGTCGACGAAGTACACCGTCATCGACACGATGTCCTCGAGCACGCCGCCCACGGCAGCCAGGATATGTTCGACGTTGTCGAAGCACCGGCGGATCTGCGTATCGCAATCGCCCTCGCCCACCAGCGACCCCCCTGCATCCCAGGCGACCTGGCCGGTCATGTGAAGGACGCGGCCGTCGCCGGCGACCACGCCGTGATTGAAGGCCCGGCCGGCCTGCGGCCACCCCGTGGGCGGATTGAAGCGCCGGTGCATGCCGCCGATCATCCGAGGGCGTCCGGGCGCTATGCCGCGCCGGGGTGGGCGTAGAATCGCGCCTCGGCGTCGGCGAAGACCTTGCGGACGCGGTCGATGTCCCACGGCCGCTCGGTCAACGTTTCATGGTCCCACTCGCTTCGCGGTTCGACGGGGTCGAAGAAATCGCCGCCGTAGACATGGATCGCCGATGTCATCTTGCCGATCGGGTTCAACACCGAGTGGATGATGTTGGTGCCCAGCGTCGCCACGTCCCCCGACCCCAGCGTTTTCGCACCCGCCGCCTCGATGCTGGACTCGGTGCGCCGCCAGAACACGTTGTCCTCGCGGCCCGAGTAGATGCCGATGACGGCGAACATGTGGTGATCATGAGGACCGAGCACCATGCAGGGCGCCCATACGAAATTGATGATGGTCAGGTCTTTCGCGCGGTACACAGCGTTGACGCCCGCGTGTTCCGGTTCGCCGAAGGCGCGCACGATGCCGGCCGGATCGGAAACGGCCTCGGAAACCACGTCGCGTACGGCCGCCTGGCCGTCCTTGACGGCCTCCACGCAGTCGGCGATGAACCGGTCTTTATCGAACATGTTGTTCCTCCTGCGCGACCGCACGGCAATGCGAGGGTCGTCAGCGACTCGATGACGGCATCGTACCGCCTGAATCCAACGGAAACAACGAGCGCCGGCGGAAGCGTTCAGGCCGGGTCCACCGGCGCCGGCGGCGCGCCGCCGGCCTCGATAACCTCGCCTGCCGCCAGCAGGCCGGCCTCGTCGAATCGGCGGCCGACAAGCTGCACGCCCACCGGGACGTTGCCCTCCATCGCGGTGCTGACCGTCAGGCCGGGCAGGCCCAGTAGGGGCAGGCCCACCTGGGTGAGCTGCGCCTCTATCACGCGCCTGAACGACGCCGGCGACTCGACGTCGAGCAGATCGGGAAACGGCAGTTCGCCGGAGACCGGGCAGATGAGCAGCGGGTAGCGCTCCAGGAACAGTTGCCATTCGCGGATCAGCGTGACCCGCTGTTGCAACGCGTCGAGCAGTTCGTTGACACCGCACGGTGGGCACAGGCCGTCGAGCTGGCCGAACACGAAACTGGCATCGGGATCGTCCTCCTTCCCGATCACGGCGGCGCCGGTGCGGCGAAACTCGGTCAGCCACAACACCAGCTGCAGCCGCGCGGGCTCGCGCAGCGGGGGGCATTCGACTTCCTCGACCGTCCAGCCGGCATCGCGCAGCCGCGCGGCGGCATCGCGCAGGGCGCGCTCCACGCCGGGGTCCACCGCCATGCCCTCGGGGGCGATGGTGAGCGCGGCGCGCTTTTCGGCCGCGGGCGCGGCGAGCGGCGCGGGCACCCACCACGGGTCGCGCACGTCGCGCGCAGCCATGGCGGCAAGCGCCAGCCGCAGGTCGGCGACGGTACGCGCCAGCGGCCCCGACACGGCCATGAGCTGGGCGCCGATGTGCCGGTCCGGGGCGGTGAAATTGGCGGCGGGAACACGGCCGACGCTGGGACGCAGGCCGTGGATGCCGCACGCGTAGGCCGGGTAGCGGATGGAGCCGCCGATGTCAGTGCCGTGAGCGACGGCGCCGATGCCGCTGGCCACCGCCGCGGCGGCGCCGCCCGAGGAACCGCCCGGTGTCAGCGACGCGTTTCGCGGGTTGCGGGTATGCCCGTGCAGCGAGTTGCGGGTGAACCAGCGCAGCGAGAACGCCGGCGTATTGGTGCGGCCCACGATGACCGCGCCGGCCTTGCGCAGGTTGGATACCACCGGGCTGTCGCTCGCGGCCACCAGGTCGCGCTGTATCCGCAGACCGTTGGTGGTCGGGTGGCCGGCCTGGTCGACGTTTTCCTTGACCGTGACCGGCACGCCGGTCAGCGGCCCGGGATCCTCGCCGGCGGCGATGCGGCGATCGATCTCGGCCGCCGCCGCCAACGCCTCCTCGGGCATCTCCCGCACCACGGCGTTGATGGCAGGGTTGACCCGCGACAACCGCTCGAGCGTGCTGCGGGTGATCTCCGCCGCCGACGCGTCGCCGCGTTTCACCAGGTCGGCAAGCTCGCTCGCCGAAAGGCGCCAAAGTTCGGTCATGTCGTCTCCGTTCCTCTTCTCGTTGGATTGTGAACAGCGTCGCGGCTCACGGCGCCACGCGCACCACCAGTTTGCCGAAATGCCCGGCTGCCGCCATGGCGTGGTAGGCGTCGCGCGCGGCATCGAATGAAAACACCTCGTGAACCACCGGCCGCAGGCGGTGCTGCGCGATGGCGCGGTTCATGGCGAGGAACAGGTTGCGCGGCCCGACGTAGACGCCCTGAAGGCGGATCGACTTGCGCATGATGTTCACTGGGTCGATCTGCCCGCCGGTCAGCACACCGATGAGCGCGATGGTGCCCGCCACGCGGGTCGCGGCGATGGAACGTTCCAGCGTGCCGGCGCCGCCCACCTCGACCACGGCATCGACGCCGGCGCCGTCGGTCAGGTCGAGCACCTCCTTTTCCCAGTCCGGATGGACGCGGTAGTTGACGGTCTTCCACGCACCCATCTCGCGCACCCGCGCCAGCTTGTCATCGCTGGACGAGGTGACGACGGCCCGCGCCCCCATGATCGACGCGAACTGCAGCGCGAAGATGGACACGCCGCCGGTGCCGAGCAACAGCACCGTGTCGCCGGCCTTAACGCGCGCGACGCCGGCCAGGGCGTTCCACGCCGTCAGCGCGGCGCACGGCAGCGTGGCTGCCTCGACGAAATCCAGGTGTTCCGGCACCGGCACCACGCCGCGCGCGTTGAGAATCACCTCCTCGGCGAGCACGCCGTCCACCGCGCCGCCCCGCGCCGACGCCATGGCGGCCGGGGTGCAGGGGCCGTCCTCCCAATCGGCGAAGAAACAGCTCGCCACGCGATCGCCCACGGCGACGCCGTCGACGCCCTCGCCCACCGCGGTCACCTCGCCGGCCGCGTCGGAATTGGGCACCCGCGGCAGCGGCAGGTTGCGCGACGCCGGATCCCGGATCGTCGAGAGGTCGCGAAAATTGATCGACGAGGCGTGAACCTTCACCCGAACCTCGCCGGGGCCGGGTTCGCGGGAACCGGTCTCGACCAGTTCGAGGGCGTCGATGCCGTCGTTGGAATTGATCTGCCATTGACGCATGGGGCGGGGTTCCTCCGGGATTGTTCATGGATCGCACGTTACGGCGTGCCGCGGCGGATGACCGCGACGGGTCGGATTCTAGGTGCTGTGGCGCGCGACGGCCAAGGGAGTTACCCGATCCGTCGGATCGTCCGTCCCGGTAAGGCGTATTCGTGGTACACGTCGTCCAGATAGCCCGCAATCCCGGACTCGGCGAGAGCGGACGGAATCGCCAGCGAGGACTCGGGACGCCTGACGCCCTGGCCAGCGCGGTACGCCACCCACCGGCCGCGCTCGCGCGTCACTTCGATGACGAAACGCCCGTAGATATCGAACTTCATCACCGCCCCGGTTCGATCGACCGTCGCCGCCGCTTCAGGCCGTCAGCTCGGCGTCGATCGCGCGCCGCACCGCGGGGTCCTGGGCCATGCGCTCGCGGTGTTCGGCGACGCGCGGCAGGGTATCGGGCGAAACACCGTCGGCCTCCAGCCACTGCGCGAGGGTGAACAGGTACATGTCGCAGATGCCGTACCGATCGCCCATCACCCACGGCCCGCGCAGCAACTCCTCGTCGATGAGCCTGAACGCATCGCCCACCGCTTGCGGCACCTTCTTCTTCATCGCCTCGAGCGCCGCCGGGTCATCGGCCCAGCGCGTGCCCCGCTGGCGATGCGCGTGCGCGACGTGCACCGTGGAGCAAAGGTAGCTGTTGAACGACTGCACGCGGGCGAACTCGAACGGGTCGTCCAGGGGCGCCAGCTCGGCCTCGGGATAAGCCTGGGCGATGTAGGCAAGAATCGCCGGCGTTTCGGTGAGGATGCCGGCGTCGGTCACCAATGCCGGCACCCGGCCCTTGGGGTTCACCTGCATGTACTCCTCGGAGCGTTGCTCGCTGGAGGCGAAATCCACCTTGCGGATTTCATACATCGCGCCGGCGTGCTCCAGGGCGATGTGCGAGGCGAGCGAACAGGTATGGGGCGCGAAAAACAGGATCATCGGGTTCCTCCGTGTGTGGCCTGGCCATATGGTTATCAGTCGAGCCCGACGATTATAGGCGCCCCGTTGCCGGCTGTTCAGGTATCGTGTCGCTCCGCCGCCCTGGCGCGGACCCGCTCTTCCTGCTCGCGCAGTTCCGGCGTGAACGCCTCGCCGAAGTCATCGGCCTCGAATATCTTGCGTATCTCGATCTCGGATTCCTCGCCCGGCATCGGGTTGGGGCAGCGCTTGACCCACTCGATGGCCTGCTCGAGCGAGTCCACTTCGAATATCCAGTAACCGGCGACGAGTTCCTTGGTCTCGGCGAACGGACCGTCCACCACGGTACGCTCGCTGCCCGAGAAGCGAACGCGCACTCCGCGACTGCTCGGGTGCAGCCCCTCGCCGGAGACGAGGATGCCCGCATTGACCAACGCTTCGTTGTACTTGCCCATCTCGGCCAGCAGCGTCTCGTCCGGCATGATGCCGGCTTCCGAGTTTTTCGTCGCCTTGACGATGACCATGAATCGCATGAGGGTCTCTCCTGGTGTCGGTTAATCCAGTCCCTGGTCGATTGAGCGGTCCGATTCTCGACATGGGTTTTCTAGCCGCTTGCGTTCGATACCCGTCGTCATGGACACGCGGGCCCTGGTCGCGCAGCGGCGGGCGGTCGATCCGTTACGACGGCATCGCCAGTGTATACCAGGGATGTTTGTGTTCATCGTGCACCGACTGGCCGGGCGCGGGGAACGCCGGGTCCGCGAACGCGCCGAGGGCCACGGCGATGATTCCGGGCTTTCGCTCCGGAAACCAGTACACCGTCGAGCCGCAGGCGGGACAGAAATGGAAGGTCACCTCGCGGCCCTCGTCCGACGTGCGAACGAATACGGTGCTATCGCCGTCGAGCCTTACCGACGCGGTTGGGAAGAACGCCGCCACGCCGAAGGCGCTGCCGGTCCGCCGCTGGCACGCCTGGCAATTGCACAGCGATACCGAGAGCGGTTCGCCGCGACAGCGAACCGTCAGCCTGGCACAGGAACAACTCGCGCGCCGGGTGCGGTCCTTCATGTCAGACGTCCGCGGCATCGGCGTTACGGCGTCCGCCGTCGCCATGGAACCCGCGCGGCACGTGTCGCGCGCCAGGCGAGAACGCGAACGCCCCCGAGTCGGATTCTTTCGTGGTACTCGTCCCGGTTGCCGTGATATTCACGTCGGCCGCCGCGCATAGCTGACCGTCAGTATCTCCCAGGCGTGACCGTCGGGTTGGTCCCAGTACACGTTGCGACCACCGTGACTGGTGTTGACCTCGTAATCGACCTCGCCGCCGGGTCGGCTGCGATAGTCGATGTCTTTTTCCCTGATACGCGCGAGGATCTCGTCGAACGCTTGCTCGCCGACGCGGAAACAATAGTGGTGATAGGGGATGTCGCCGGCTTCCTCGGCGAAGTCGAGCGTCAGTCCGTCGTTGACGTAGACTGCCGCGAAGTGCCCGGTGCCGGCCTTGTCCCAGGGTACGTCCAGCAGCCAGGCGAGCAGGCCGGCGGCGGCGTCGCGGTCGCGGGCGGGAACGATGACGTGATCGAGTTCAATACTCATGGCGGCTACCTCTTTCGGTTGCTGGCAGGAGGACGCCACTCGACGCGATTGACGTGGCAGGTCACGGACGCGCCGCGTTCGCCAGTTTATCAGTAATACCTGGGCGACGAATTACCGCGCCGTGCGGGAAAAGTCAGGCGGCACACCGCATTGCGCGGAAATGCCGCCCGACTGGCCGTGCGGATATCGCGCCTGGATCAGTCGAGGTCGAAGCGACCCAGGTTCATCACCTTGTTCCAGGCTGTCACGAAGTCCTTTACGAACTTCTCACCGCCGTCGGCGCTGCCGTAGACTTCCGCCAGCGCGCGCAACTCGGAGTTCGAACCGAACACCAGGTCCACGCGCGTCGCGGTCCACTTCGGCTTGCCGCTCTTGCGGTCGGTGCCTTCGAACACGTCATCGTCGGCGGATGCCGCCTTCCACGACGTGCCCATGTCGAGCAGGTTCACGAAGAAGTCGTTGGTCAGCGTGCCCGGCCGATCGGTGAACACGCCGTGGGCGCTCTGTCCGTGGTTGGCGCCGAGTACGCGCAGTCCGCCGACGAGCACCGTCATCTCGGGCGGCGTCAGCGTCAGGAGCTGTGCCCGGTCCACCAGCATCTCCTCGGCGGAGACGGCGAACCTCGACTTCTGGTAATTGCGAAAGCCGTCCGCGAGGGGTTCCATGTACTCGAAGGAAGCCACGTCGGTCTGCTCCTGCGAGGCGTCGGTGCGGCCCGGGTAAAACGGCACCGTGATGTCGTGGCCCGCGTCCCGCGCCGCCTTCTCGACGCCCGCGCACCCCGCAAGCACGATCAGGTCCGCGAGCGAGACGGGCTTTGCGAACTCCGCGCGAATACCTTCCAGCGTGTCCAGCACTTTCGCCAGTCGCCCGGGTTCGTTGACCTCCCAGTCCTTTTGCGGCGCCAGCCGGATGCGCGCGCCGTTGGCGCCGCCGCGCATGTCGGATCCGCGGAACGTCGAGGCGGACGCCCAGGCGACGGAAACCAACTCCGGCACCGACAAGCCCGACGCGAGCACCTTCTCCTCCAGGGCGGCGACATCCTTCTGTCCGATCAACTCGTGATCGACCGGCGGGACGGGATCCTGCCAGATGAGTTCCTCGCGCGGGACCTCGGGTCCCAGGTATCGGTCGCGCGGCCCCATGTCGCGGTGGGTCAGCTTGAACCACGCCCGTGCGAAGGCGTCGGCGAACTCGTCCGGGTTCTCGTGGAAGCGTCGCGAAATCTTCTCGTATTCCGGGTCGAATCGCAGGGAGAGATCCGTGGTCAACATGGTCGGCGCGTGGCGCTTCGACGGATCGTGGGCATCCGGAATGGTGCCGGCACCCGCGCCGTCCTTTGCCACCCACTGGTGCGCGCCGGCCGGGCTCTTCGTCAGCTCCCACTCGTACTCGAACAGGTTGCGGAAGAAATTGTTGCTCCACTTCGTCGGCGTGCTGGTCCAGGTGACTTCCAGGCCGCTGCTGATGGTGTCGCCCGCCTTGCCGGAACCGTGACGGCTCATCCATCCCAGCCCCTGCTCCTCGATCGCGGCCGCCTCCGGTTCCGCACCGACCAGCGCCGCGTCGCCCGCGCCGTGGGTCTTGCCGAAGGTGTGTCCTCCGGCGATGAGCGCGACGGTCTCCTCGTCGTTCATGGCCATGCGTCCGAACGTATCGCGAATATCTCTGGCCGCGGCGACCGGATCCGGGTTTCCGTTGGGCCCTTCCGGGTTCACGTAGATCAGGCCCATTTGCACCGCGGCCAGCGGGTTCTCCAGGTTTTCGTGCTCGCCGGAATAACGCTCGTCATCCAGCCAGGTGCGCTCCCTACCCCAGTAGATGTCCTTCTCCGGCTCCCAGATGTCCGCGCGACCGCCGCCGAAACCGAAGGTCTTGAAGCCCATCGATTCGAGCGCGACGTTTCCGGCGAGGATCATCAGGTCCGCCCAGGAGATGTTGCGTCCGTACTTCTGCTTGATCGGCCACAGCAAGCGGCGCGCCTTGTCCAGGTTCACGTTGTCCGGCCAGCTGTTTACCGGCGCGAAGCGCTGGTTGCCCGTGCCCCCGCCGCCGCGTCCGTCCTGGATGCGGTAGGTGCCCGCGCTGTGCCACGCCATGCGAATAAACAGCCCGCCGTAGTGACCAAAATCGGCCGGCCACCAGTCCTGCGAGTCGGTCATCAAGTCATGAAGGTCATTTTTCAACGCCTCGAAATCCAGCTTTCCGAACGCCTCGGCATAGTCGAAATCCGCGTCCATGGGATTTCCCCTCGACGATTGCTGGCGCAGAATGTCCAGCTGCAATCGGTTGGGCCACCAATCGAGGTTGGACGTTCCGCCGCCACCGGCGTGGTGGAACGGGCATTGGCTCATATCGTTCATTTCTCTCACTCCTGTCGTGATCACGACGAATCGTCAAATTACAACGTCCTTGTAGTACACGGAGTAGTGATCTGGCCAATCCATTGTTTCGAAGAGAATGATCGGATTTGCCGATGAGAAATCCTGACCGGCGATTGGCGCCGTACGGCGACGAATGGAACTACTTCATTAATGGAGGGAAAGGGCGCTCATGAGCGATATTCGCGCGCCCTGCCGGCAGGCTTCATCATGCACCGATTGCACGTCGTCGCGTTCGCCCGGCAATCACCGGGGCGTCGATCGGACCGGCCGCCCGCCCGGGCGAAGCGTTACGGCTCGGGCTTTTCGAGTTCCCAGATCATTACCGGGCTCGACTCCGAATCGAATTCGCCCGGCGTGTAGTCCCCGTACACGGTCACGATCCTGAATCCCGCCTCGGCGGCCAAATCCCGAAAAGCGCCTTCGTCGATCAATTCGAACGCCATGGGTTGGTGAATGCGCTTCCCGAGGTGCCCCGACGCGTCGAAGTGCTCGATAAACTGGCTGCGCCGAACGACCGGATCACCGCCGACTTCGAAGCCGGTGACGACAACGTAGCCCCCGTCATGTTCGAAGGTGCCGACACCGCGGAGCACGCCATCGACGGATTTTCTTCGAACGTTCGGGTTGTGCATCGTGCAATAGAAGCGCCCGCCCGGAACGATGGCCCGATACGCGGACCGCAGCACGTCGAGTTGCGCGTCCCGGCCCACGAACTCCATGAAAGACTGGAACGGAAGGATCGCGGTATCGAATGATTCGTCCAGCGCCAGGCGCCTTGCGTCCGCGCACAACACGTCGGCCCGTAGACCTTCCTTCTCCAGCTTTCGCTCCAGGCGCGCCAACATTCCCTTTGAGATATCGACGCAAGTCAGGATCGCTCCCGCCTTCGCCAGCGCGACCGACAGGCGCCCGGTACCCGCGGTGAGCTCGAGCACGCGTATACCGGGACCGACGCGCTCCAGGAAGAACGCGTAATCGTAGTCGGCGCGGGTATAAAGGTCGTAGTACTCGGCGACGACGTCGTAATCTATGGGGTCGGTCATGGGTCAGTTCGCGCGGTTGATCCCGGAGACGGTGGTACCAGGCCCTGGTCGCACGATCAAGGTCGTCGAAAAGTCGCGCTTCGCCGCGCGATCAACCACCCGACCGCAGCGACCACGCCACCCGATCCAGGCGGTGTACGAGGCAGTAGTCCTTTCCGAGCCATCGAAATCCCTCGACCTTGAAACCCATGGCTTGGTAGAACTTGTGAGCACCCGAGTTGCTTGCGAGCGGATCGACCAGGACTGCCTCGACGTCCGGGTTTTCGAAGCACCTGGACAACACCAACGACATCATCTCGGTTCCGAGGCCCCGGCGGAGTTCATCTTCGTTACCGATCCACAAGTCCACCGCCCGCAGGTTCGGCGGAACGTCGCCCCAATAGTGGGAAATTTCCTCGGCCGGATCGATAATCTGGATGAAACCGACCGGTCGACCTCCCGCTTCCGCGATCAACTGTTGGCGCCAATCGTGGTCGACGAGCAGTTCTTCTTCCCAGTTCCAATCGTCACCCGAGTCCGCGGCAATCACGTGAGGTTTCTCGCTCCACGTGCGCAGCAGTCGGCAGTCGTCCGGCACGGCGGCGCGGAGACGAACGTTGTCTTTCCGGGTCCTGGCGGTCATGGCAGATCCGTTCCTCGCGCCAGCGACCGACAATGCCAGGCCGCACGAGGCACGATCAACGGCGGCTACGCGGCGCCGGGCATCGCGGACAGGCTATCTGGAAACGGACGATTCGCATCATGAGCCCGTGTGAAGGGGGTGCAATGCCACTCGCTCGAGGGAATCTGCGAACGCGCCGCGTCGTGGGGATCGCAAAAAAAAACGCCCCGAGTGTTCGGGGCGCAATCTTAGGAGGAGGAATCGATTTGTTCAATCGACGCTCCATAAATGGTTCCGAAAAGCCGATTTTCCAGTAATGTTGCATTGCAATATGGTAACCGCGCGGTTCTTTACAACGATCCGAAGTACCAAATCCTGGTACCGGTTTCGAGATCACGGGAGCGGTGCACGCGCGGTGCAGATTTCCCCGGGAACGCGGGACTGGCGTGGCGCGCGGAAAAAAGGCGACCTGGAGTCGCCGCCTTCACGGCGCCCCACGATTGTTCTTCCCCGGCAGCCGCCCGACGTCAGTCGATCAGGGCGTCGGCGCGTCGGCCCGCGCGCTCCAGGTGAATCGGAAGCACGCGTCCGTAGAGTTGTCGAGTGCGTTCCGGGCTACCGACCATGCTCGGTTCCTCGACGAACGAGAAAATCGCCACGTAACGCTTCCGGTCGCCGGCAACGGGTTTCACGCGATGGAGTGAATAGCGGCCCTTGAATAGCTGCAGATCGCCAGGCCCCAGCATGAGGGTCTTGACCCGTTCGCGGGCGCCGTCGAGCACCCGCTCGACGGCCTCGTAGTTCTCGTCGGTTGGCGTGCGAATGCCCGGACAGTACTCGAACTCACCGCCAGCAGTGCCGCCCTGGATGGCCAGCGTCACCGTGTAGTTATTGGTGTCGAAATGCCATGGGAAGCCGCTGCCTTCCTCGACCACGTTGATGATGACGTCCGCGAGCGGGTCGGCGTAGCGGTGAAAACGTCGTTCGCCCAGCGCGGACTGAATGAACGAGGGAAAGTGGGGCCACTCGTAGAGACCGCGGAGAATGCTTTCCTCGCCGAAGTTGTCCGCCGGCACGAACGAATTCGAGCGGTCGTAGAAGCGCCGGAGCGGGTGAGTCTCCGGGAGATTCGGGTTGTCCCTGGAGAAGTAAACGTTGGTGCGACTGAATGATCGGTGGCCAAAGGGCGCCACTCGATCCGCCTCCGCGATCAGGTCCGCGATTCGATCGCCCCGGATGAATGCAGGCAGAACCGCGCAGCCATCGCCGGCCAGTGCGGCCCGGACGCTCGACAGCAGTTTGCCAAAAGCGGGAGAGGCCTTCTGATCGATCGGATAGCGCTCAAGATCAACGAATTCACGAATGTCCATGGGCAACATTTCCATCCTCGCGGCGGAAGCCGGAAAAATATTCGCACGGCATGTGCGAGAAATGTTTCACGCGCGCGACAGGATTCGTCGTCCGCTGATCATTTTGAACCAGGGCACCACCTCCGGTGGATGATGAACGGACCGATACGGACGGCGCCGGTGTGTCGATCCGATTAAGGAGCGGTTCACGGACCTATGCGCTCTCAATCGGTTCTCGGTTCGACCATCCGTCGACCGGCGCTTTCGAAAATCGAATCGGTCCCCTGCTTCGATCCGGCTACGCGGCCGCTTCCGCCTCGATCTCCACCAGCAGTTCCGGCAGAACGAGCCGTTGGACGCCGATCAGGCTTTGTGGCGGCCGCGCGCCCGCCTCGCCGATCCAGCCGGCGTAGACATCATAGTTCTCGAGGAAGCCATCGATATCGGTGGTGAAGAAGCGCAACGCCACGATATATTCCCGTGACAGTCCCGCCCACCCGAGCACCGCGTCCACGTTCGCCAGCGCACGGCCGATCTGCCCCCGCATCTCGTTCGGCGCGATGACGCGAATGCCGAGATCCGTCGACGGATCGGGCTCGACCGCGATCTGGCCCGAGCAGCGAAGATGGCGCGTCGCGCCCTCGACGACCTGTCCCTGGTCCATGCTGTATCTCAGCCCCCAGTCGGTGGGGTTGATCGACTTTCGGTTCATGGCGACCTCCGGGGCTCGTGTCGGAAGTCCCTGTATACGCTCAGTCCGGGAACGGGGCAAAACCGGGCCGGTCGAGGCCCCGAGTCATGGCCGGTGTTCGCGTCCTGCCGGAACGGGCACCGGCGATTGACCTCGAACCGTTGGCGCCTGGTTCCCGTAGCGGTCCTCGCGGCATCGCGAAGTATCGGGAAAGTTTTCGACACCTGGCCGAAAACCGGATCCTGTCCCCTCTACCGATTCGTCCGCTCTATCACCATGGCTCGAAACAATCATAGTTGTGCTGCTTGACGATAACTCCGTCTGCGAACTCGAAAAACATTGCAAAATGGGCGTTCATTTCCGCGCCTTCGGATAGTCCACCTACCGACATCGCCAATACGCCTGTCCACTTGGCTTCCACCGCGACACGATTGCCCTGGGACACCTCTGAAATTATTTCGTACTCTTGGGACGTGAGCAGGTGTTTGCCCTGTATCGACCTTGCAATGATCGTTGCAAGATCGCTTTCCTGGCCATTTGGATTCAATCGGTTTGGAAACTCCACCTGAACGGCGTCCTCGGAAAAGAATGAAGCCAACCGGTCGCCAACTTCGCCGTTTCCGAGAACGGCCAGGTACATTCGAACGAGTTCCAGGTTGTTGTTTTCAGCATCTTTCATGATGACCTCGAATCAGATCGGGAAAAGGAAAAGCGGATTTAATCTTGACGCGCGGTGTGACCTGTTCCCGCGCAGATGTTCAATACAGGTCCGGAAACCATTACTTCATTCGGCCGACACCTCCGGGTTCGACGCTGTCCACAGAATTCCTGCAGACCTCGATATTATTCGAAAGAAAACGCTGAACCACCTGCCTCTAAACGGTTAGTACAGACTGTATCGACACCCGTACTGCAATCCTCAAGGGTGTCGGCGCAACGGTCATCACGAGGCTCGAATAGCGGAACATCGATCTGTCCCCTTTCCCAGCTAATTCTTCTGTGAAACAGGCCGCAGGGTCACCTCGTTGATCTGCACGTGCGCCGGTGCCGACAGCATATAGCGCATCGCCTCGACGACGTCGTCGGCCGATAACGGCTTACCGCCTTGGTAAAGCGCGCGGGCTTGTGCTTCGCTCTTGAAAGCCATCTCGTGCCATTGCGTCTCCACGGGCCCGGGGCTGATCAGCCCGATCTTGATCGGGCTGCCCTTGGCCGCCAGCTCTCCCCACAGTCCGGTGCTCACGGCGTGCAAGGCATGCTTGCTCGCCGAGTACATGGTCAGGTTGTTGCCTAGCGGCACCCGCTGCCCGGCAATCGAGGACAGGTTGATGATCTGACCGCCGCCCCTGGATTCCATGTCGCGCACCGCCTCGCGCATGCACACCGAGGCCGCGAAGACATTGACTTCGAGCTCCGCCCGCCACTCGCGCAGGTCGCCGTCGGCAATCGTCGCGCGATGACCGAGCCCGGCATTGTTAATCAGCACGTCGACGCCGCCGAAGACTTCCCTCACCCGATCGAACACCCCAAGCACCTGCTCCTCGTGCATGAAGTCCGCAACCAGGGTCAGCACGTCCGCGCCGGACGCGGCGAGTTCGCGCTTCAGTTCGTCGAGCCGCTCTTCCCGGCGCGCGGCGATGGCCACGCGCATGCCGTGGTTGACCAAGGCCGTCGCCGCGGCGCGTCCGATGCCGCTGGAAGCGCCGGTCACCAGCGCGACCTTGCCGCGCCACTTCTCCATGCCGTAAGTCTCTTCGCTCATCTCGCTTTCAATATTTACAATCAATGAATGGAAAAAATAACCCGCACGTCGCCGGGAACTCGAACGGTCGACTGCCACGGTGACGCAAAGGGAGACCGCCTCACCTCGTGAGACCAGCCGTGAGACGCTCACTCGCGCGAACCGACGTAGCGCGGCTCACATCGTGACGTTCGGCAAGATTCCCGGGTCGGGTACAACGATATTACTCGCTGCGCCGAGTGTCGCGACGATGGCCGGCGCGGTTTCGAATTACGGGCAGCCGCTCCCCCGACTTTATCGACTTCCCGCCGTATACCCGCCCTCGATGGGGAAGGCAATGCCCGTGACAAAACCGGCATCACCCGACGACAGGTAGAGAATCGCGTTGGCGACCTCTTCCGGCGTTCCTACTCGTTGCATTGGATACTGCTCACCCCGGGCAGCCATCTGCGCGTCGGCCTCGGCTTCGCCGGTCGTGTATTCATTACGAGCCATGTCGGTATCGATAATCGCGGGGCAGACGCAATTGACGCGCACGTTCGGCGCCAACTCCATTGCCATCGCGCGCGTCAGGTTGACGATTGCCCCCTTGGATGCGCAATACGTCGTGGTATTGGCATATCCCCGCAAGCCCGCGGTCGAGGCAAGATTGACGATGTTGCCGTTTGCCTTTCTCAGTGCCGGCAAGGCCGCACGACTACAGAAGTAGGTTCCCTTGACGTTGGTATTCATCGTCGCGTCCCAGAACGCCTCGTCGGAATCCTCCATCGACCGCTGCGAGAAAATGCCCGCGCTATTGACCAGGATATCGAGCCCGCCAAGACCTCCGATTGCCGCTTTGACGAGCGCGCTACAACCGCCGATCGTGGCCACGTCTCCGGCCGCGGCAACCGCGCGATCTCCGGCCTCCAGCTCGGCCAGCGCCCTGGACACGGAAGATTCGCTTCGTCCGTTGATTGCGACGCGAGCGCCGGCTCTCAAGTACGCCTCGGCCGTCGCCCGCCCGATCCCTCGGGTTGCGCCAGTCACAAGAACGCGTTTATCGCTAAATTGGTTCGAGAACTCCATTCAGACCGCGTTGCTGTCGAGCAGGGTACCGCCTTCTTCAACGCTCGCGACGGTCGTCGGCGGGCAGAACGATCCGATATCGTGGTTCACCGGATAGCCGGCGATCGTGATGGAATGGCACGTCGTCTCGCTACCGTCGGAGACAGTGCAATCCTCGATGCCGGCCGCCAGCACGGCACCGTCCATGAACATGTCGAGATCAAGGCCGGGCGTGCCATGGCCTTGTGCTTGTTCGTGTCCCACGAATCCCGCGACGGCGAACGAAACGACGAGAAGGGGCGAGGCTACTCGCGGCACGGGATCTTTTCGCCGCGGTGACGAGTCGCTTTCGGGTAATCGACGGGACATCTTTCTACGCTTGGTTTCGAAATCGGAATCTGTGTTTTCAAGTATACCCTCTCGTCGTGAACGATCCATTCGCGAACGGCGGCATTCGATGCCCCACAATGGAACAGCTCGTTGCCGGATTGCACCATTCGGGTGACAAACCGTACCTGGCTTGTCGTCAAGATGTAACAGTCGAACGATCGCCACATTGAACTCGCGGCTTTATATCTTTCTCATCTGCATCGAACACCTGCGCAAGGACGTTGTTCATTGTCAGCGTGTCCTTTTTTCTCTGTTTCTCTGCTTGTTCGTCTTGTTCATGGACGTCCTTTATTCTGAATTCTGATTCGTCTACGATCGCGGCCTTCTTCAGCCCGTAGTGCTGTTGTCGCGATGCTGTCCAAACCAACCAATAACGAAACTCGAGGTGCTTTTCATGTCGGATCAAACGCCCGGTCGACGTCGACTGCTGAAATCCATCGCGGCGGGCGGTGGAACCGTCCTGGTCGCCAAACTGCCGGATACCTGGACCCGGCCGATCGTCGATTCGGTGACGTTGCCGGCGCACGCCCAAACCACCGAGGCGTCGCCTTCACCCCAGGAACGAACCGAAACGCTCAATCTCGGTGACAGCTTTACCGCGCCGGATAATCTCGTCGGCTGCGTGCAGATCACAGCCTACGGATCGGCCGGCATGCCAGGCGCTGACGGCGATGACGGCAACCCCGGGGGCGCAGGGGGCAACGGCGGCATGGCCGAGTTTTGCCTCGAGATGGGACCCGGCGAGCGAATCGAGGTGAGCTTGACGGCTGGCGGCGTAGGCGCCACGTCCACGTCCGGCGGCGGTAGTGGCGGTAACGGCGGCGCATCGACGATCGTCCGCTACTCCGAAGACCTGGGAGAATTGGTCGCCTCCGGCGGCGGCGGGGGCGGCGGCGGCGAGGGCAGTCTGGACGGGAATAATACGAACCTTCCCGGCGGCGACGGTAGCGACGGCGATTCGGGAGCGAACGGCGGTCAGCCCGGCGCAGGCGCGGGAGGTACATACCCCGGCGGCGCCGGAGAGGGACCGGCGACGAATCCGAACGGCACCGCCGGTGTGCTTGGCGCCGGTGGCGGTGGCGGCGCCGGCGGCAACAACAACAGCGGCGGGGGCGGCGCCGGCGGCGCCGGATCGGCCAGCGGCGCATTTACCGGCGCGTCGATCTCGACCTCGACCAATAACGGACCGGGCTACGTGGAACTGGTTTACACGGTTCTCGCCTGATCGCACGCCAGAGTGGTCGGACCGCGCCGGCGGTCCGATCACCGGTTTTGGGTTCAGAAACTATCCTGTCGGCCGACGCCGTGAGTTTCCCTTGCGATCGATGCGTCGATCGTCAACCTATCGAGTGCCCGCCGGGTCGCAGGGTTTGACTCGACCTGAACAACCGCAAAGCCCAGTTAAGCGTTGTCGTTTCACGGATTGATCGGCCCGCCTCCCGATGTTTCCTCCCAGGTCGTCCGCCATCTATCGACAACATCGTCGCGGGGCCGCTTGCCGGTCCGAACGGCGGCCACGCCCAGTGAAGTCGCCGTAAACGTGGCAATCCGATCTTATTTCATCAAGTACCAACGCCATCGCTTTTCTTCCAATCCCTTTTCTCTGATAGCGACGATCCACCATCACTCTGAATATTTCGGGCTGCCCTTCATCGTCCAGAGCCTGGTACATCAGAAAACCGACCACCTTGCCGTTTCCGTAAATGGCTCGCGGCTGATAAGACGGAAAGAACCTGGACTCGGCAATTGAATAGACGTTGTCCGCCACGTAATCCTCTTGGTGTTCTTCCACCTCGAGCGCTATCACTTCCTCGAAATTCTCGACGGTAACTTTCGCTAGTTCGACTTCCATCTGGAACGTCTCCATTGAGTCGCAACCACGATTCGGCGACACGCCCCCCGCGTCGCCATTCGTCGAATCTGTCGGACAACGCTCGTTGGCATCCATGAAATGGGTCCGCCTCCGATCGCTCCCGGCGTCAATATAAAAGGCCGGGTTCGTCGACCGGACGTCACCGGGAACCCACCGGGACGCTTGATCGCCTACCCTGACGCGGTTCCCGCACGCGCCGCCCTTTGGAATGCGCGCATTCCAGTGTCCAGTTGAACGAGGTTTCTCGTGCACGGGATACGACGCCAGGCAACGGGTTCTGCCTTAGGTCGATTCCGGCGTGCTGTGCCACCAGATGCTCGCTTCGGCGCACCGGTCTCCCTCGAGCCTCGCCTGCAAGATGCCGTCGAGCGCCATGCGGGGCAAGGGATCGCCGGGGTTGCGGTCGGGCAGGCCGGTACCCGTGGATTTCGCCCAGATTTCGAACAGTTCCTCGGACGCCACCTGGTAGCTCACATGCCAGTGGGCAATGCCGGTATTCCGTGCGCTGGCCAGGATCTCGAAGGTCAGACGAACATCCTCCTGTAGCTGGACGCGTTTCCAGTACGCCTTGAGCTCGGCGGGCCCGCGTTGAACCTGGAACGGCGTGTTGCGGTAAAGGCCGTCCGGATGGAACAGCGCCGCGAACATCTCCGGGTCGCGCGCCTCCCAGGCCGCCTTGTAGCCCTGCATGAACTTCTCGATATCCATCGGCATCCTCGTCGTTACCAAAAAATCGCGGCGTACATTATCCCCCTATCGAGCAGTTCGAAAAACCGTTGCCGCCTCACGGCATCATGTGGATCCTTGCCAGGTGCCGATCCGGCATCACCTTGTTGGCGTCCCGCGTCGCCCAGGCATGAAAGCCGCGCCTATGGAATCGGGCTCAAGCGGGGTCCAGCGACAGGATCGTCCTCGCCTCCGCTGGCGTGGCCACGCGGCGACCGAACGAACTGGCGACCTCCACGATCCTTGCAACGAGTTCCGCGTTGCTCGCCGCGAGCCGGTTCCTGTCGAACCGGATGTTGTCTTCGAGTCCCGTTCGGCAGTGGCCGCCGAGTTCCAGGCACCAGCGGTTGACCTCGAACTGGTGGCGCCCGATTCCCGCCGCGGTCCACGTGGCATCGGGCAGTATCGCGGAGAGTTCCGAGACCAGGAATTCCAGCAGCGAACGACGAGCCGGCATCGCATTTGCCAGGCCAAGTACGAACTGCACGTGGACCGGCGGCTCGATCAGTCCGCGTTTCACCAGCTTCTCGGCGGCGTACAGCATCGCGCTGTCAAACACTTCCACCTCGGGCTTGACGCCGTAATCGAGCATCGACGCCGCGAGCCTATCGACGAACTCCGGCGGGTTCTCGTAGATGCCCACGGGAAAGTTGACCGATCCCGTCGCGAGCGAGGCCATGTCCGGGCGATGATGAAGCATCGCCCCGCGCTCGTCCGCGTTGCGTCCCCGCCCGCCGGTGGAGAACTGGACGATCATCCCCGGACAATACTTGCGAATACCCTCCTGGACGAGGGCGAACCTGTCCGGATCGGAACTCGGCGACTCGTCGTCGTCGCGAACATGGACGTGAACGAGAGACGCGCCCGCTTCGTATGCCTGCTGCGTCGATTCGACTTGCTCCGAGGGCGTCACGGGAACTGCCGGATTGTCCGCCTTCCCGGGGACCGAGCCGGTGATGGCGACGGTGATGATACAGGGGGTGGTCATGCTCGTGGAATCTCCATTGTGTCTGTTGTTTGCAGCGTTCACGCGGACCTTGCCGGCTGGCTCTTTCCTGCCGACGCCCGTGCGTCGAGCCAGCCTCATCGTGTCCTATGTTTGCTTCTTGCGCGGGACGTATACACCGAACAGGATGAATGCCAGTGCCACCAGGGCGTTGGCCTCGATCGGCTCCGACAGGAATATCCTGCTCCAGAGCATTGCGAACAACGGCACCATGAACGCCGCCTTCGACAGGAATATCGCGCCATTCTCGCGAACCACGGTGAAGCGGACCCAGAAGGCGAGCGCGGTGCAAACGACGCCCAGGGCGGCGACGGACGCCATCGCCGGGACCGTCAGGCTCGCCCGCCATGGCGTCTCCATTACCAGCGCCATGGGCACGAGATAAATGGATGCGCTCAGCATTGCGATGGCGGACATCGTGAAGATCGGAAGATCGTCCGCTCGCCTGACCACGATCGACGACGCCGCGTAACTCGCCGCCGCGGCCAGTGTTGCCACGCAACCGAGGAGTTCCCACCGCCCGGACGACTCGACGCTGTCCCAAAGCAGGATAACCACGCCGACGACCCCAAAGCTCAGCCGCAGGGCCACGCCGGCCGACGCCCGTTCGTCCCTGGTGAACACGTGCGACAGGATCATTGCCATGAACGATCCCGAGGTCAGCAAGATAGCCGCCCTCCCGGCGGGTATGTACTGCTGCCCCCAGCCAATCAACACGAAGGGAACGGCAACGCTGAGCATGCCGATCACCATCGGGCGAACGTCACGGCGTTCCGTTCTCAGTCGGGGTTCGCCGAGATACCGTCCAACCGTCCACAGGATCGCCCCGGCGATCAACGCGCGCGCGGCGGACACCGTCACCGGCGCAACCGACTCGAGCGCGACCTTCAGGAACACGAAAGTCGCGCCCCAGATTGCCGAAAGCGAAATCAGCCTGATGTAGTCAAGAAATCTCGGCTGGCGAATCTCGAGCAAGGCGGTCCCGACTCCACGACCGTTAGCGACCGTCGGCTATGATTGAAACCCGGTCTGCGTGACAAACTTCGTGACCTGGTAGGGTTCCATGGCTTCCAGACCGCCCTCGCTTCCGTATCCCGAATCCTTCACGCCGCCGAACGGGACCTCGGGCAATGCAAGTCCGTAGTGATTGATGGACACCATTCCACTTTCGATCGCGGCGCTGATCGCGTTCGCGGTGCGCGAGGACCGGGTGTAGACATAGGCCGCCAACCCGTAACTCAGCCGATTCGATTCGCTGACTGCCTCGTCGAAACTGCCGAAGGGATTGATCGACGCGACCGGCCCGAACGGTTCCTGGTTCATGAGCATGGACGACACCGGGACATCCGCGAGCACCGTCGGCGGGTAGAAATACCCGGGGCCCGACACCGGATCACCGCCCGAAACGACCTTTGCGCCCTTGTCTCTCGCGTCGCTTACCATCTCGCTGATCGACGCCAGGCGCCGTTCGTTAGCGAGCGGCCCCATTTGCGTTTTCTCGCTCGTGCCGTCGCCCACCACGAGATTCGACGCAAAGTCCGCGAAACGCGAAACGAAGTCGTCGTACAGGGACTCGTGAACGATAAACCGGCTGGGACAGACACAGACCTGGCCCGCGTTTCGGTACTTGCTGGCCGCAAGCACCTTCAGCGCGCCGTCGAGATCCGCATCTTCAAATACGATGACCGGCGCGTGTCCGCCGAGTTCCATCGTGATGCGTTTCATGTGTTCGCCGGCCAGCGCGGCAATTCGCTTGCCGACACTCGTCGAGCCCGTGAAGGTGACCTTGCGAATCACCGGGTGCGCGATGAGATACTCGGAAATCTCCGACGGCGTACCGAATACGAGGTTGACCGCGCCCGGCGTAACGCCCGCGTCCATGAAGGCACGGACGAGCTCAGCGCAGGATCCGGGCGTTTCCTCGGGCCCCTTGAGAATCACCGAGCAGCCGTTCGCCAATGCGCCCGACAACTTTCGGACCGCCTGGTTGATGGGAAAATTCCACGGGGTGAACGCCGCCACGGGACCGACGGGCTCCTTGTACACGAATTGCTGAACATCGGGGTTCCTCGACGGGATGATGCGTCCGTACACCCGCCGGGCCTCCTCGGCGAACCAGTCGATGATGTCCGCCCCGGCCAATGTCTCGGCACGGGACTCGGACAGGGGTTTTCCCTGTTCGAGCGTCATGATGCGCGCGATGTCCCCGGATCGTTCCCGCACCAGGTCGGCGGCGCGCCGCATGATCTTGTAGCGGTCGAACACCGATACGCGGCTCCATTGCCTGAAGGCTTGATCCGCTGCCTCCAGGGCGAGATCGAGGTCGGCGACGGATGCGTGCGGCACGCGGCCGACGGTCTCCCCCGTCGCCGGATTGGTGACGGGATCGGAATCACCCGATACTGGTTCGCGCCACTCGCCGGCGATACTGAGATTTATCGTTGGGTACATGTAGGCTCCATGAATGACAACCCGTTTTCCTGCGAACGCACGACCCGGTTCAAGTGTGCATTCCCCATCGCTTGATCGTCTTCTTTTCGATCGTTCCGAACAGGAGGTACTCGATCGTCAATCCGACGAATATCACCATCAACAATCCCGCGAACACGGTCGGGGTGTTGAGCATGTTCTTGTACTCGAAGATGAACCAGCCCAGTCCGCCGGATTGCGAGCTCACGCCGAATACGAGCTCCGCCGCGATCAGCGTTCGCCAGGCGAATGCCCAGCCGATCCGAAGTCCGGAAAGAATGCTGGGAAACGCGGCGGGGATCAGGATCTTGACGATGTAGCGGAAACCCGTGAGTCCGTAGTTTCTGCCGACCATTCTCAAGGTCGGCGAGACCGCGCGAAATCCCGAGTTCGTGTTCAGGGCGACCGCCCACAGGACCGAGTGGGTGAGGACGAAGATAAAGCTGCCGACGCCGAGTCCGAACCAGATCATGGCCAGGGGCAGGAGTGCAATCGCCGGCATGGGATTGAACATGGCCGTCAACAATTCGAGGATATCGTTCCCGATACGGGTCGTCGCAGCGAGGGTGGTGAGCAGCGCGGCGAGAATGATGCCCGTTGAATAGCCCATCAACAGTATCTTTATCGAGAACCAGGTTCTCGCCAGCAGTTCGCCCGACATCATCGTGGCCGAAAACGAGACCACGGTGTCGTAGAACGTCGGCAGCACGAAGGGATTGTTCAAATGACCGGCGTAGACCTGCCATATGATCGCGATCAGGATGACCAGGCTTCCCTTGCGAAACAACGCCGATCCCGACAGCCGTTGCCAGAACGTCAACGGACGCTCGACGACGCCGAACTCTTCCTGTGTCCCGACGGTTTCGGCGGTTGGTTGCGCGATTCTCTGACCCGTCATGACCGTGCCCCTTCATTGAAAAGTTCCGAGTGAATTCGCTCGGACAGCAACTCGCCCGATCCGTCGATCGCAACATCGGTGCCCTGGCTTTCGAGCTCCGTTTTCACCCGACCCGGGTGGGGCGACAGCAGCAGTATCCGGCTGCCGATGATGATTGCCTCCGGAATGGAATGCGTCACGAAAAGCACTGTGAACCGCGTGTCGTCCCACAGGCGCATCAGTTCCTCCTGCATCGTCCTTCTCGTCAGCGCGTCGAGGGCGGCGAACGGCTCGTCCATCAATATGATGTCGGGCTCCATCGCCATGCCCCGCGCGATGGCGACGCGCTGTTTCATTCCGCCGGACAACTCGTGCGGGTACACGTCCGCGAAGTTGCCGAGGTTCACCTTCTCGATGTAGTGCATCGCGCGATCGGCCGCCTCGGCGCCGCGGCATCGCCTGGCTGACTCTAGCGCGAACACCACGTTCCCCTTCACGGTTTTCCACGGCAACAGTTGGTCGAACTCCTGGAACACCATCACGCGGTCGGGCCCGGGCTTCGATATCACCTCGCCGCGCAGGCGCATCTCGCCCTCGTCCGGCGAGAGGTATCCGCCCACCGCCTTGAGCAGGGTGGACTTGCCGCATCCGGAAGGACCGAGCAACACGAACCGATCGCCCTGGTTGATGGAGAACCCGACACGGTACGTCGCCATGACGATCCTGTCGCTGGTCCTGTACTGGAGGGTGACTCCGTCGACTTCGAGCAGCGGCGCGGAATCCGTCGCCGGTGCCCGGTCCTGTCCGGATAACGACTGCATCGCTACTGCCCTAGTTTCCGTTGAGGGAATGAACCTCCGGGAAGAACATGTCCTTCCACGAGTCGATCCCGACGTCGAGAGCGCCGGTCTCGTTCATGAAGTTCACGGTTTTCGCGGTCCCCATTGGCGTGATATCGAAAATGATGTTGTCATTGTCTAACAACGCCTCGATCTCGGCCGCGCTGAGCGACTCCTTGTTCATGGCGACGTAGATCTCGGAAGCACGTTTCTTGTTCTCGGTGACGAACGTTTGCGCCTCGCGAAGCGCGTCGATGTAGGCACCGTAGATGTTCGGATTCTCTTCACGAAACCGCGAGGTCGTATACGCGACGGAAATGTTGTGGGGTCCGCCGAGTACTTCGTAGGTGTTGAAGACCGTGTGGACCTTCCCGCTCGACACCTCGATCGTGTGGTGCGGTTCCGCGGCCATGTGACAGGTGATCGCGCCCGTGCCCGAGAGCAGGGTCGGTATGGCGTCCACGGACGGCATCGACACGGTCAGGCGATCGTACTTCGTGTACTCACCCATGCCGTGCTCCTGGGCAGACGCCATCTGCAACATGACTGCCTGGATCGAAACCTTCACCGCCGGAAGCGCGATCCGCTCCGCGTCGTTCAGATCGAGTATGGATTTCACTCCCTCGTTCCGGCAGTTGAGATTGATGGGCTGTGACGTCACCGCCCCGATTCCCTTCACTTCGAGCGCGGTCCCCTTCGTCTTCGACCAGATCGTCGCCAGCGGCCCGATGCCGCCCGATGCGATGTCTACGTTGCCCGCGAGGATGGCGTCGTTCACCAGCGCTCCGCCGGAGATTCGCTGCCACTCCACCGCCACGTCGTCGAGGCCGCGGGATTTCAGGTGTTTCTCGAACAAGTTGTCGTGTTCCATCACGAGCACCGGCAACGCCGAGAATCCCGGCGTCTTGACGATTCTCACGCTGTCCTGTTCGGCGAGAACGCTCCCCGATACGACGGTTGCAATCAATCCCAGTACGGCACAGCACCTGCTTCTGGCTCTCATATCCGCTCTCCTCTCTTGATGAATGTATAGTTGGGTCCGCTCGGCGGTCTCGCGTCGCGGTCCGAGTTGGCCTGCTCTCGACGATCTACGCCTCGCGGGGCGCCGTATCGCCTCGAGCAGGCAGACCTCTTCTGTCAGGAATAGTTGGTGTTTACCGAAGACCCGGCCGCCTTGTTGCCAGTCGCGCGCACGCTGTCGACCGAATCCTTCAGGTCCGCGATGTACTCCGCTCGGACCGGCTCGTGGAGTAGTGACATCATCGTGATGATGGCGACCGGCAGCCTGGACATGCCGATCAGCCAACCCTTCGATCGCATGCTTTCCGCTACCTGGGCGATATCGACGGCCGGGTCGACGGATTCGTACGCGACGATGGTGATATGGGGATCTCCCACCACCTTCAGGCCGTCGATGGCATTGATATCGTCCTTGTACTGGTGCGCCATCTTCAGCATGCGCGAGGCGATCTCCTCGTAACCCTCGATGCCCAGGTTGTTCATCACGGCCCACGCGGCCGCGATCGCGCCGCCCGGACGGGTACCCACGTAGGTCTGGGTAATCATCCGGCCACCGGACCATTCCGCGTGGTCGAACTTCTGAAAATCGTGGTAACTGGTATCCCGGTAGAAGACCGTCGAGGCCGGCTTGGGGCAGTGCCCGAACTTGTGCAGGTCCGCGCTTATCGAGCGTACGCCGGGCAGCGAGAAATCGAACACCGGGATATCGTAACCGAGTCTTTTGGCGAAAGGTGAGATGTATCCGCCGACGCACGCGTCGACATGAAGCCACAGATCCCGCTTCACCGCCACCTCGCTCAATTCCTCGATCGGGTCGATCACGCCGTGGGGAAAGCACGGCGCCGCGCCGACGATCATCATCGTCTGGTCGTCGATGGCGGCGTCCATGGCCTTGGCGTCCGCCCGGTGGTCGGGCCGTAACGGGACGCGCCGGATCTCCAGGTCCATCAGGTCGGCCGCCTTGTCGAAAGCGGGATGGGTGGACATTGGCGCCACGATGTTCGGCTTGACCACGGAGGGCCGATTCGCGCGGGTCCAGTCCCGGCAACTCTTGATCGCCAGCAAGAGACTTTCCGTACCGCCCGTGGTCATCGAACCGGTGGCGTTCTCCGGCGCGTTGAACAGGCTCAGGCCCATCTCGATCACTTCGCGCTCCATCTGCCCGATGCCGATAAAGGCCTTGGCGTTGCCCAGCCCGTTCTCGGTGAAGTACTTCATGTAGGCGTTTCTCGCGACGTCGTAGACCTCGTCCGTCGTGTAGAACACGTACATCGGGGAGCGGCCGTGCCGCCAATCGATGTCGCCGGCGGTCATGGTCTCCATTTCCGGTTCCAGTTCGCTCCAGGAACGGCCCTTCAGCGGGATTTCTTTTCTCATTTTCGTGTCTCTTTGCATCGAAGTGTTGGGCTGTCGCTCGAGAGCCTCACCGGAGCCGAGGGCAGCAAACAATGCGGACAAATGCCGCGTTGTCTAGTAAGATAGACATGTGGATTACAAAAGTCAACAAGCCACCGCGCGCCCGAACCCCGATGGACGAACATTGTTCGCGGAAGTCCGCGCGTCGTGCTTGATCCGTCCACGAAAGGCGGTGATACACTTCATGCCGCTCGTATCCAGCATGGATAGGCCAGCGGTACTCGCGCGTATCGATAATCACGTCCCGGCTGTCGTACGCTCGCACAGAGCAATAGTCGTCGAACGCGCAACAGGGAACGGGAACCACGAGATTACGGAGTATTCGGATTGCCAGACGACCTGACCCCCTTTGAGAACCATTCCGCCGTGTATCGGCAGATCGCCCTGCTGCTCAGACAGCGGATCG
This sequence comes from Gammaproteobacteria bacterium, assembly GCA_030429665.1. Classification (GTDB taxonomy): domain Bacteria; phylum Pseudomonadota; class Gammaproteobacteria; order Arenicellales; family CAJQKF01; genus BQJD01. Next base: position 29,781 of record JAUIEZ010000048.1, read on the forward strand.
GTGTCGATTGGTTGCCTGGCGACGAACTGCCGTCGGAACTGCAGCTTGCCGCGTTGTACGGCGTCAACCGACACACGCTGCGACGAGCGGTGGCACTTCTCGTCGACGACGGCATGGTGGAACGGCGCCGTGGAAAGCGCCTGCGAGTAGCCAAGTCGCCCGACCCGGAACGACCGAAGATCGAAGCCGATCCGATGAAGCTGTTCCAGATGCGGCCTGGAACGCAGTTCAAGGTGCTGTCGTTCAGGAAACAGACGCTACCGACCGACGCGGCCAGGCAACTTGCCCTGCCGGTTGGCTCGGAAGGTTACCGTCTCGACCGCCTGCTGGTGGAGAAGAACGACGTCCTTGCCTATCTCATCTCCTACATTCCCGCCGGGATTGGAAAGCGGCTTCGCCGTCGGGATCTCAAGATTCGCACCCTGTCGTCGATCCTGGCGGAAGATTTCGACATCACCATCAGCAGGATCATCCAGTACATCGAGGCATCGCTCGCCGATGCCGAGGTCGCGTCGGCATTGGGCACGGCGCCGGGTTCGGCCGCTTTGAAGTGCCGGTATCTTTTCGAGGGCGAGGATTCCGTTCCGCTGATGAGTCTTACCTGGTTCTACAACGCCGAGCGATACCGCCTTACCGTGAACATACTACCCACCGAGTCCACGGCGGGCGAGGCGGACCGGCGCATCCTGACATGGCCCCTGACGGCGGTTAATACCCAGGAATAACGATGCCCGGACGCCGGGTATGCGAACGAACCCGGCTTGTATCCTTGTCGTAGACACGCGAAACCGGGGACTATCCCGGGGTGTCCCCGACCACCTGTGGCCGATTGAATCGTCAGCGTCGTAGAACGAAGCGGCTTTATCTTGCCGTTCTCGAACCCAGCGTGAGCAATCGATCGAGATGGCCTGCAAACGCCCGGCGATCTCCCTGGCTCAGCGGCGGCGGCCCGCCGGTATGAATGCCGCTGGCCCGCATGGTATCCATGAAATCCCTCATGTTCAGCCGCGCCCGAATATTCTCTTTCGTGTGGAGCTCGCCGCGGGGGCTTAAAGCGGAACCGCCCGCCGCGATCACCTCCGCCGCCAGCGGAATGTCGCTCGTGATCACCAGGTCGCCGGCGGACAGCCGCCTGACGATTTCGTTGTCCGCGACGTCGAACCCCGGTGCCACCTGGATCGTATGGATAAGCGTTGACGGCGGCACGTTCACGGGCTGGTTTGCCACGAACGTCACGGGCACGCCGGTACGTTGCGCCGCCTTGAACAGGATCTCCCTGATCACCAGCGGACAGGCGTCTGCGTCCACCCAGATATTCATGACGCTACGAGCGCCGGCAAGCGGATCATCGGTCTTTCTCTCCTTCGACGAGCATCCGGCCCGGGCAGTAACCGGCTGGGCGCAGGCGTCCGGAAAACAGGACGACAACCGTCTCGAAGGCACGGACTATCGGTTGCCATCATCCGCTGGAGGATCCATGTCCTGGCCAAATGCAATATCGTAGCCGTCCAGGTCCTGGACACCGAACTCCCTGCAACCGTAGGGCTGATCACATAGTTCATAGTCGATATTCGCGCCGCGCCTTTTCAGTTCGTCGTACAAGACTTCGACATCGTCCACCCAGAAATAGACATTCCACATGTTCTCCACGATCTTGTAGTGCGGGACGATGGCCGTCGGATCTTCAACCTGGCTAAGCATCAAGTGGAAATTGTCGCGCCACAGGATGCAGAAACAGGGGGGCTCGCCCCAAAAGCGCTCGTAAGAGAATCCGATCCTGTCCCGGTAGTGATTGGCGGACGCAACCACGTCCTTCACCAGGAGAATCGGCGCGCTACCGATTATTCTTGGTTCTGGCATCTGTACGTTCTCCCGGCGCCTGAAATCCAGGCGCAAACGTCGTTAACGGTTTATGTTGTGAAGTAACGGTGGGTATCCGCGAAAGGTTTATCGGCTTGTCAGGATGTCGATCAAACCAGGGCTGTCTCAGGGTGTCCCGTTGTCATCCTGCTCTCGCTCCATCCTTGAATCGGTTGAACCCTGATCAGGAGCGCCATCCGATTGGTCGCTGCATCGCCCGAGGAACGTATAGTCGCGAGCAGTCGCCGTGCCGGCCGCCGTCGCGGTATATGTCCTTACCACCTCGATGTTTTGGCGTCCACGAAAGCGCCGGATCAGGTCGGTCTCGGGATCGAACGGGATCGCATTGCCCAAGTAATCGACTGGCCATTCGACCGCGGGCAGGTTCCAGATGGTATCGAACACGCCCATGTAGCCTTCGGTCACTTCGTCGTAGGAAACGTCTATCTGAAACTCGCACTCCACGGGCTCGCCGACGACGCCGTCGGGGTTTGGCGGCGTCACGCACTTGCAGTCGAACGGACATCGGGTCTCGAGCGACGCCTGGCGAAGACCCGCCATCAATGCCGCCCTGACCTTACGGTTTACCTCGGCAGGCACCTCACCCGCCGGGTCGGCGCGCGAATCGAATAGCCGGGTGCCGCTGCCCGGCTTGATGCGGCCGTAGTCGATTGCGTACGCGACTTCGTCCGGCGTTCCGAACGGCAGCCGCGAGGGAGGATTCAGCAGCAAGGTCGCCCGGTCCAGCGTCTCGATCTCGATCGTGTTGAAGAGGGCCTTTCGCAGAACGATGGTGCACGGCATACCATGGCAATCGATCGGCCCGGTGAACGGCTCGCCCGACTGTGGTCTCTCGAATTCGATCCGTTTTGGCCTGATGTACATGAACTCTCCCGGCGCCCTCTCTTGACGAGTTCGGGTCAGCCAATCCGATTGTCGCCGATTCGCGCGAATCGTGCTGGCTGCGACGCCCGACTTCGCTCACCCAACACGGCAACGGACCGCTGGGCGGATTCTAAACAAGGATGAAACCGAATCGCTGTCGATAGTCGGCACTCCCTAATCGG
>JAUIEZ010000049.1 GCA_030429665.1 Gammaproteobacteria bacterium
TGCTGCCAGGTGAGAACTGAACGTTTGGTTCATCTTGCACGTTCGCAAAAATGAATTTTACAACGCGGGGTCGGCTCGCCTGAACGGGGTCGGAAACGAGAATGCTCTGCTCTTCCGTATAAACGACGCACGAGAAATGGGCTGGACCACCGTCTTCGTCTTTTAGTCCAAGTTCCGTAACCCACTGCCTACCTGTGACGTTCGGGTCAGAATGCTTAAGCACCCACGAATACAACCTGAAGTTATCCGCAATTGCTCTATCTATCCTCAAATAAGCTCTTGGGGTTCCGCCTGTACGTTCTCCGGGTGTTGTTATGTCTCGAATAACTACACGTTCACCCAACTTTTCAGATAACCAACCTGATATACCTCGGAGCACTTGAAGCGCCGGGTTGTCCCCAATCAGTTCAATTTCATTTGCGTAGACGAGCACAATACCCCCCTGTTCCCGGTTTGCTCAGTAACTTGTTGTATCAAAACCGCTGCGTTCTAGTACTCGCTGTCTCTGCCGCCCAACGCTTGAGCTCAGCTGTATTTGAATCGACGAGAGGGCTTGGCGTAGCCAAACCGAGCGGCGAGTCAAATGTCAGCTGCAGCGATTTGTTAGATTTCGTCTTCAAATTCATCCACATACACAAACGGGCTGACCTGCCTTTTGCCTCTTACACGAGCAAGCCGGAGGTCAAAGTTCTCGGCTACTACAAGGCGAATCTTGCGATTCTTGTAACCCTCAACGATTTTTGATGAGTTGCCGGAAAAATTCCCAAGCGACGCCAGAACGGGGAAGAGATGATCCTCACTGTTAAAGCCCTTGGGAGTTCTTCCATGAATGAAGCAAGGCTTGATTTCGTGCACGATCCCCAAGAATTGAGCTAGGAGCATTGGGTACACCACAAGCTTCTTGACCTCAGCGAACGTTACTAAATCGCTGTTCTTGGCGGCAACCCAGGCATCCTTTGAAGCCTTGCTTGGCACACGCCCGGCCTTCGTCAATCCGAAATCGACGCAATACCGTCCCTCATCATGTGCACTCTGAACCATGAGGTTCATGTGGCCCTCGTAGACCGCACCATCGCGCTCAAATATGAGATGGGTAAAGTTCCAGGGGTGCCCCCGAGTGCTGGTCTTTACGACAAATGTGTTCGGATTCTTTTTGGGGTTTACGACTTGGATTGTGTAACCGGTTGATCGGTAATGCTCTGAGACGCCAACGGTGACAGCTAGCTCAAGCGCTTTTGATTGATTCGAGCTGATGGTGAAAAAGGCTTGCTTGTGCTTCTTCAGGAACTTCTTGATGCTGTTTTGGACGGCGCTAACGTCCACTGGCAAGCTCCCGAACTACCTCTACATATGGGACGTTTTGGGCGAATTGCAGAAGCTGATGCTCAGACAACAGCTCCACCAGTTCCCTTCGAATTGTTGCAAGCGCGTAGTGATAATCACCGCCTCTGGATAGATCTGTGCCACCGACCCTCACGGAGAATTGATCTTGCTGGCGTTCCAGAATTGCGCCGGCGTTGTCGATTACCCAATAGTTGGAATCAACGATCGAGAGCAGTTTCCTGAGGCCGGCAACAAAGACCAGGGTGTCGGCAACCTCCCGAGAAAATTGCACTCCAGCGTCTTTAAATATCTCCGGCGCGGCGACATCCAACGAGCGGGCGTAGCTCAAGACCTGCTCTGACAAAGCGTACGGCAGATCGGTGATGGCCTCGGAAAGTGCTCGGATGCTCATAGCGGCCTCAAAGCTGGCACCAGAAATCTAACGCTCTGTTAACCTGCGCTTGACGGCGACGACCGGAGCGGTAGCGAAGGGAGGAAGCGGTCAAGCGTCAGGTTCAACAGGATGTTAGAGGCGTTCTTCTATTTTCGCTTTTTGAATCGCTCTCTCAGTATCCTAAATCTGCCTTCATGGCTGACTTGGTCATTTGTGCTGCGATTGTAGTTGTCGAATTCGACTAGCTGATTGTCAACTTTCGAGCTATTTGGGTGCGCTTTGAGTATTTCCCGATTTTTTCGGCGTTCATCCTCAAATCGAACCAGAAAGTTCCGAATCTTGCTTTGGTCGACCTCATCTAGCGCACGTATCAACCAGTAGTAAACGGGCACCGTACCAGCAGACCCTAAGAGCTGATCTTTCGGTAAGAAGACTCTTTCCACGTCGCGTAGAACGTCAAGAACGCGACGCGCCGCGAGTTCAAGATTGGCGCGTACTTCCTTGGTAGGGTTTTGCGCAGATTTAACGAATCTATCCAGCGTCGATTTCTTCGTTTCCAGCAACTTGTCATTTGCCTCAAAGAGTAGGAATTTCGCCGCGGTATTTAGATCTTGACCCCGCTTAACGGAGAATCGCACGTTATTGCAAAAGAAGTCATGGGATGCGATTTCGCGGAGCATCCCAGGAACGGGGCCTCCCATAGCGTTACGGATTTCCGCGCCTGTGAGCGCCTTGCTACGATTTAAACGTACAAACAATTCGTTTATCGGTTCTTCTGACTGAGCGAATACGGACATTACGTGCAAGTTATAGTTGTCGAACTCTTCCGCGATCGCCGAGTGCTCCCTCTGTAAGTCGCGGTATCCTAACCCACCGAGCTTTAGTGACGGATCCCGCCGCAGAACGAAATCGCCGTTTAGGACAAGTTCGCCCGAGAAGAAATCGAATATGGCTTCGAACCGCTGCTTTCCGTCAATAATTGCGTATGGGAGCCGTGCAGCGTTCAGCTTGGAATCAGCCCATGTAAAGTCCGCTAGATAAATCTTCGGCACGTCGAACTCATTAAGGATTGAATCAATTAGGTACGCCTTATCGGCGGCCGACCAGAGGCGGCCTCGCCGTTGATAAGGTGGATCCATGTCAATTTGGCCCTTCTTGCTTTTCCACCAACTCAGGGTTTTCTGCTCGAAGTTGCGAACCTGAAATCGAGAATAGGTCGTGGTTTTCATACGGCAAATCCGAAAGTTCGACGCAAATCGCGCCCCAAGCCCTCCAAATCCGGAAATAGCGCACCTTCCGTAATTCCGTGCGCAAATAGAGATTCCCTTAGAGTACGGATCGCGACTCCAGATATCACGATCCGCGACATCGAGCCTTCTGGAAACTCGCCGCGACGGTATAGGGTCTCCATAGGGGTCGTCTTCGAGCCGAATATTACGAATGCACCTTGCTGGGCCACTATTCGTGGGCTGTTGTGAGCTCCGAAAATTGCGACGGGCGCTTGCGAAAGTCCGGGGATATTTCCGACATCCTTGTACCCAGCGAGGAGTTCGTGGCCCGGATCTAATGGTCCGCCTTGAAAGCTGGCGCGCGCCAGCGCGGCACGGTTCCAGGCGGAAGGATCCAAAATCCAAACCGCTACGCGGTCGCCGACCTTTGCGGAACGAAGCGCAAAGAACAGCCCAACAAACGGATTCGCGGTCCAATCGAGAAGCCTGGTTGGTACTCCGAAGTGTTGCATGAAGAACAGTGTTTCGAGCGTATCGGTCAAACTTCGCGTGTGGTACGGGAGACTCCGATCGCGAAACCGTGCCACGAGCTGTGCTTCAAGTTCCGAGAGACCATTGGGGAACGCGTCGGGATTTGCCCTTGGGCGATACAAGGATGGCAATAGATCTGACGAGATATCTGATGTTCCGCGATACCAAAGCTCCCCGGTGGCGCGGGCCTGGAGATCTTCGATTACCCGTATGTACTCGGGCAGGTTCTTCGGCCGAGCATCGATAATCTTTTGTCGAGCCATGGCTTTGTCCAAACGCCTCTAACTAGAATTCGAAGGCGAAAGTGTCGTGTTGCAACACGACGAAATCGTCGTATAACATTCCTCAAGCTCTTTAAGCTATTGATTTATTACGCTGTCGCTGCAAATAGGCTGCGTGATTCCCGTACCGAAATGCTGCGTTCGGGAAACTTTTTAAACTAGCTCGGCCGAATGGCCCCTAAATCGGCGAACTTTATAAATTATGATTTCCATTTCTCGCGCATCCACCCTTTTCCAACAGGCAAATACACCGCGCAAGCTTACCTGGCTCGACGGCCAGAGTCGTCCTCGTTCGTTAGCATGATCTCTATTTTAACGTCGGCGTCCAGACTTGAAAATATCGTGCTCGTGATTTTCACGCAAGTTTCTCGGTGGAAAACCGGTCCAGTGTCGCGTGAATAAAGCCGCGTGGGACTCAGATTGGTATTCGGGCGCGTCTGTTGCGTATCCGGATTGTCACTGAACAAGTTATTCGGCACTGAAATTCTTCTCGAATCAGTTGGTCGTTGATTCGTCGATGAGTGTTGGCCGATTGCGGCAACGACTCCGCCAGCGCTTCGGGTCTACGGTCATTTGTGCGATGGCTAACTGCTGCAGGTTCGGGATGATTCACGCACGGTATTGGTGCGTTAAACCTTTGTAAATTATTCGGTTTTGGACTGCACGAATTCGGTGGGCATGGTTCAATCCGTTGTTTGTTTCTCTGTGAACCGTTTCACCGAATTCCGAGCCAATGCTGAAGATCGAACAATTAACCATGACCTACGCCCTCGAGGACGAGCGGGTGGATGTGCTCAAGGGCATCGACCTGTCCGTCGGGACGGGGGAAAGCGTGGCGGTGGTGGGACCGTCGGGGTCGGGGAAGACCACCCTGCTCCTGCTGCTGGCGGGGCTGGACCAGCCTTCTGGGGGGTCCATCAGCTTGGACGGGGTTTCTCTCACGGGGTGCGAGGCGGACGTGCTGGCGGACCTGCGGCGGGATCGGCTGGGGATCGTGTTCCAGTCGTTTCACCTGGTGCCGAGCCTCACGGCCATCGACAACGTGGCGCTGCCGCTGGAGATTGCCGGACGGCGCGGGGCGCGGGGGCGGGCGCGGGAGATGCTGGACGCGGTGGGGCTCGGGCATCGGCAGCGGCACTACCCGGCGCAGTTGTCCGGGGGCGAGCAGCAGCGGGTGGCCATTGCACGGGCGCTGGTGCATTCGCCGGTGCTGCTGCTGGCGGATGAGCCGACCGGCAACCTGGACAAGCGCACCGGCGAATCGGTGGGCGACATTCTTTTCAAGTTGCACGCGGAGGTGGGTTCGACCCTGGTAATGGCCACCCACGACGCGCGCATGGCGCGGCGCTGCGACCGGCTGTTGACCCTGGACGACGGCCGCCTGGCCGAGCACGAATCCTATGCGCTTCTTAATTAGTCTCGCCCGGCGCGACCTCGGCGCCAGCGGGCGCTCGCTGTGGGTGTTCCGCACCTGCCTGGCGCTGGGCGTGGCGCTGGTGGCGGCGGTGGGCGGGTTGTACCAACAGGTGTCCGGGGCGCTGCTGGACGACACCCGGGCGCTGATGGGCGGCGACGTGGAAGTGGAGAGCCGCCGGCCGCTGCCCGAGGACGTGCAGGCGTGGCTGCGGGACAACGGCACGGTGTCGCGACTGACCGAGCTGCGCACGATGATGCGCGCCGGCGAAGGCGGGTTGCAGATCGTGGAGTTGCAGAGCTTCGATGATAACTACCCGCTGTACGGCTCGCTGCGCCTGGAGCCTGATGCGCCGCTGGCGGACGTGACCGCTCTGCGCGACGGCCGCCACGGCATCGCCCTCGACCCGGTGCTGGCCGAGCGGCTCGACCTGTCGATCGGCGATACCGTCGGCGTCGGTTCGCTCACCCTCGAAGTGCGCGCGCTGATCCGCGAGCAGCCGGACCGGGCGCTGAGCGCGGACTGGCGCGGCGCGCCGGTGCTGATCTCGGACGATGCGCTGGAAGCCTCCGGGCTGGTAACGCCGGCCAGCCGCATCGAGTTCGAGTACCGCGTGCGCACGGAGGAGTCGCCCGACGCCTGGCGGGACCGCTTCTTCGACGCCTTTCCGGACGGCGGCTGGGAGGTCGACACCCTCACCGGTCGCAGCGAGCGCATTGCCGAGCGCCTCGGGCAGGTGGCGTCGAGCCTGTTGATCGTCGCCTTCAGCACCCTCTTCATCGGCGGGCTGGGCGTGTTCAACGCGGTGTCCGCCTACCTGCGCGAGAAGCGCGTGACCATCGCCACGCTGCGCGCCCTGGGCCTGCGCGACAACCGGCTGGCGGGCGTGTACCTGCTGCAGGTGGGCCTGCTCGCGGGCGGCGCAAGCCTCGTCGGCGCCGTCATCGGCGTGGCGGTGGCGGCGACAGGCGCTCGCTTCGCGGCGGGCCACCTGCCGGTGGAGCAGGCGTGGACGCTGCTGGTGGTGCCGGCGCTGGCGGCGGTGGCGTTCGGTCTGCTCATCGCCTTTACCTTTTCCCTGCCGGCGCTGGGTCGCGCCCTGGCGGTCGACCCGGCGACGCTGTTTCGCGGCGACCAGGGCGGCACGGCGCCGTTGCCGCGACGTTGGCGCGTCGCCACCCTCGCCGGCTGCGGGCTGATCGCCGCCCTGGTGCTGGCGGCGCTGCCGGACGCGTTGTTCGGCCTCGCCTTCCTCGCGGTAGTGGCGCTGGTGATGGGTCTGCTGGACCTCGTGGTGCGGGCGCTGCGCTACGGCGCGCGTCGCATGGAATCGCACCCGGTACTGGACGACCGCTTCTCGCTGCGCCTCGCGGTGGCCAACCTGCACCGGCCCGGCTCGCCGCTGCGCGCGTCGCTGCTGTCGCTCGGCTCGGCGCTGACGCTGATCGTCGGCTGCGCCGTGGTGGTGAGCGCCCTGCTCTACACGCTGAACTCGACCATCCCGGAGAACGCGCCGGCGCTCGTCTTGTACGACATCCAGGACGAACAGGTCGGACCGGTAACGGACGCGCTGGAAACGTCGGCGGGCGCGAGCCGCGTGGACATCGCGCCGCTGGTGCTGGGGCGCCTTAGCCACGTCAACGGCGAACCGCTGCGCGACAGCGACGACGGCGACCGCCGCGTGGAGGCGCGGGACGAACACAAGCTCACCTACCGCGGCGACAACGTCGACGGCGTGACCATGGATCGCGGCGCGTGGTGGAACGCGGACGACGCCGGCGTGCAGGTGGCGATGGAAGACCGCGAGGCCGACCAGCTCGGCCTTCAGGTCGGCGACGTGCTGACGTTCGACATCGCCGGGCGCAGCCTCGAGGCCACGCTGTCGGGCATCTACCGCCAGCAGGGCATGCAGACGCGATTCTGGTTCGAGGCGATGATCGAGGACGGCGCGCTGGACGACTTCATCCACCGCCACGTCGGCGCCGCGTGGATGGATGACGAGGCGGCGAAGGCGGCGCAATCGGACATCGCCGGGATCGCGCCCAACGTGGTGACGGTGCGCACCGCGGACATCGTGAAGACCGCGAGCGAGTTGCTGGGGCGCGCGACGCTGGCGCTGGCCGCGGTCGCCGTGATCAGCCTGGCGGTGAGCCTGCTGGTGCTCTCCGGCGTGATGGCCACCAGCCGCGCGCGGCAGGTCTACGACGCCACCATCCTGCATTCGCTCGGCGCCCGCCTCGGCGCGATCCGTCGCAGCCTGCAGCTCGAGTACCTTCTGCTCGCGGCGCTGACGTCACTGTTCGCCATCGTCGCGGGGACGGCCATCGCCATGCCGCTGGTCGCCTTGCGGCTGAAGATCGTCGATCCGTACCCGTTGTGGCCGGCGGTGGTGGTGGCGGTCGCGGTGAGCGGCGCCTGCCTGCATCTCGGCGCGCGCTACCTGCTGCACCGCCTGCGCTTGAACCCGGCCGTCCTGCTGCGCAGCGGCGGCTGAGCCGTTCGGGACTGGACCGGTGGGTCCCACGCCGCCGGATCGCTAGCCCGGCGCGTACTCGCAGTAGCGGCCCCTGCCGGTGTTCTTGGCGTTGTACAGCGCCATGTCGGCGAGATTGAGAAGACGATCGAGGCTTTCGCTGTCGCTAGGGAAATAGGCGATGCCGATGCTCGTGCCGACCGTGACTTCGTTGCCGTCGAGCACGAACGGCCTGGATATCTCGTGGAGGATGACCCCGGAGACGTGGCGCGCGCTGTCGGGCGTCGTGACGTGCAGCAGGACCACGAACTCGTCGCCACCCAGGCGCGCGATCAGGTCGGAGGAACGCAATCGGCCTTTCAGCCGCCACGCGATCTGGCGAAGCAGTTGATCGCCGCTCTGGTGACCCAGGGTATCGTTGACGTTCTTGAAATGATCGATGTCGAGGAAAAGCACGGCCAAGGTCGATTGCTTGCGTCGCGCCTCGGAGATCAGCACGTTGCCCTGCTCCATGAACAGGCGCCGGTTCGGCAGGCCGGTGAGTTCGTCGTGCTGCGCCATGAAGCGCATGTTCTGCTCGAGCGCCTTGATCTCCGTGATGTCGATCTGGATGCTGGCGAATCCGCCGCCGCGCACCGGGCGATCGATGGTCTTGATCCAGCGGCCGTCCTTTAACTGCACGATGAAGGAGCCTTCCAGTCTACGCCGGTAATCGGCCTTGCGTTCCAGGTAGTCTTCACCGTCGCCGAATTCGTCGCCGACCGCCACGTTCCCGCGCTCGACGTCGATGCGTCCCAGTTCCTTGAAATGCACGCCCGGTCGCGCCTCTTCCTCGGTGTATCCGTACAGGCGCCGGAAGTTCTCGTTGCACACCACCAAGCGACCGTCCGCGTCATAGATGACGATCGCTTCCAGCAGGCTGCCCAGGGCGTCGAGCATCGGTTGCTGGCCGCGAAGCTGATCGAGTTCCTTTTTCAGGGCGTCGCGTTCCGCCTCGGCCGCGCGGAGCCGGCTGCGCAGGTCGGCTTCCGCCTCGTCCCTGCCCTGGTCGCGTCCGGGCGCGCGCTCAGCGGGCGCCGCGTCGTTCGCAGCCGCGTCCGGCGCCGAGTTTCTCGAGCCTTGGTTTGACATGTGCCCCCACATCAACAGCTTTGAACGCAGTATCGGTCAGTTAATCTCTAACTTTAACACCGCGACGCCATTCCGATGGTATCTTCTGTCGAACGTCACCCCGATTCTGTTATTCTGAACGCGACGCGGGAGGCTGCCGCTGAAGGAGCGGCCAGGCCACTCGAGGGACCGACCGACGACGCCGCCAGGGCCGCGCGACTCCGACGCGCGAAAAAAACCAAAACGACATTCGGCTGATTCCCCGCCGCGCCGGCGCGGCGGTTCGGTCGATCAACATGCCCTGGAATCGATTCTTGAATCAAACCAAAGGTCAGGCTCCCCTGGACCGCAACTGTCGCGCGCAGGCCGCGCCCGTGTCCGCGGTCACCGCGGAGATCCCGGCAGCAGCGTCCGGCACCAACCGCGTGCTGCCGGCATTGTCCGTCGGTGCGATCGCCGGCATCGACAACATCGGCGTCGGCCTGGCCATTGCCTCGTTGTTGTTCTCCGGTCCGTTATCGTCCGGCCTCGGCATCGGCGTGGGAACGGTGCTTCTCGCCGCCGTCATCATCGCGCTCGTCACGGCGCTGGGCAGCGGGTTCCGCAACGCGGTGGCCCTGGTCCAGGAAAGCAGCGTCGCGGTGCTGGCGGCCACGCTGGCCGCCGCGCTGGCCGACATGCCCGGAGATCCGACGAGCCGCGTGTCCACGGCGCTGGCAATCATCGGCACGTCCACGGTAATCACCGGCGTGGTGTTGTGGTCCACCGGCGCCCTTCGTCTGGGTCGATTCGTACGCCTGCTGCCCTACCCGGTGGTGGCCGGGTTCATCGCCGCGTCGGGCTGGCTGCTGGTCGAAGGGGCCGTGCCGATCATGACCGGCTCGTCCTCGCTGCGCGACTGGCTCGCCGATGTCGATCCACAACGACTGTGGCTCTCGGTGGTGCCCGCGATCGGATTCTCCGTCACGCTCCTGCTGGGACTTCGAGCGGTGCGCGGTATCTACATTGCCCCGCTCATGCTGGTGGGCGCCATCGTGTCCTTTCACGCGATACTCTTCGCTGCCGATGTCGACCTGGCTCATGCGCGCGTGCTGGGTTTGTTGCCGTCGACGAATGCCGGCACGCACGCCGTGCTGCCCGACCCGGCGTTACTGGCGAGCGTCGACTGGTCCCGCGTCCTGGCATCCTGGCCGGGGCTGTTGTCGGTCGCGGCCATCAGCCTGGTGGGTGCGCTGCTCAATACGGGCGGCGTCGAACTGGCGACCGGCCGGGAGGCGAATTACGATCACGAGCTTCGAGTGGCAGGCTGGGCCAACATGGCCGCGGGCCTTGGCGGCGGACCTTCCGGGTACACCGGACTCGGCATCACCGTGCTGGCCGGCAGGATCGGCGCGCACGGGCGCGAGGCAGGCCTGGCCACCGCCTGCGTGCTGCTCGCCGGACTCTTCTTTGCCGAGAGCCTGGTCGGCGGCATCCCGGTGTTCGTCACTTCCGGACTGGTGCTGTACCTGGGCCTGGAGTTGCTCCTCACCTGGCTGGTCGAGACCCGCCGCCGGTTACCCGTATCGGAATGGCTGGTCGTCGTTCTGATCACCGCCGTGGTCGCGTTTACCGGGTTCGTCGAGGGCCTGCTGGTGGGCATACTCGTATCCGCCGGCGTGTTCATTTACAACTATTCCAAGCTTCCCGTCATTCGGCTGGAGGCCACCGGCGCCGATCGCCGCAGCATGGTGGATCGCTCGGCAGCGGCAAGCACGCAACTTCAGGCCCATGGCAATGCGACGGTCATCCTGCGATTGCAGGGTTACCTGTTCTTTGCCACCGCGGATCGCATCGTCGAGCGGGTCCGGCAGAAACCCGTGGAATCCGGTACGCGGCGACCGCGCTTCCTGGTACTGGATTTCAAGCACGTCAGCGGCATCGACTCGGCGGCCATCGCTTCCTTCCTCAAAATAGCGAATCTCGCGCGGTTTCACTCGTTCGAAGTGTTGATCACCCAGTTGCCCGACGACGTTCGCCGGCAACTGACGCTGGGCGGACTGGACCTCGACGCCGAGTTTCGCGTCGAGCCGGATCTCGATCACGCCCTGGAGTATTGCGAGGAACGGTTGCTGGACGACTTCGCCGATGCCGCGGGCGGTGACGGGCTGCGCGAGCAGTTGCGAGCCGCGCTGGGCGACCACCAACGACTGCCCGACCTGGTGGCGTCGATGACGCGACTCGACCTCATTTCGGGCGAGTTCCTGATTCGTGCGGGAGAACAAGCCGACGACGTGTACTTCGTCGCAAGCGGCTGGGTGCGTATCCAGGTTACCCTGCCGGACGGCCGGAAGTTGCGCCTTCGCACCATGACCAGAGGCGCGGTGGTGGGCGAGGTCGCGCAGTACCTCGGCCAGCGGCGCACCGCCGACGTGATCTGCGAAAAGCCCGCGACGGTATACAGGATGGCCCGCGAGACGCTGCAGCGCATCGAGCGCGAGGACAGCGAGCTGGCCGCGCTGTTTCATCGCACCATGGCTTTCGCCTTGTCGGAAAAGCTGACGATCGCAAATCGTCTCATCCAGTCGTCGGAGTCCTGACAGCGGACGGACCGCGATGGCGAGTGTCCGCGGGACGATCCGGCCGTGCCGGCCTTTCTCGATACGGGCCATTTTAGATACCATATTCGCCACGTACGCTACCGACCAGGAGATTCGACATGTCCGCCCAATTCCTCGATTGCACGCACGAAGTCTGCACCGTACGCCCGATACCGCCGGCGCGACGGGCGTGGCTCGCGGATGAAATTCGCCGGGAAGACTGGGTCGTACCGATCGAACCGGCGATGGCGGACGAACTTTTCGCGCTGGCCCGGTTCATCGAACAAAACCCCGTACAGAACCTGCAGCGCCGGTTGTCGGAACTCAATCTCGTGCACAGCGTAAACGCGATGCAGCGCATGAAGGCGCGACTCGACGACGGCGTCGGTTTCGCCGTTCTCGACCGCATGCCCATGGACGAGTTGTCCATCGAGACCCTTGTCGAGATCTACTGGGTGCTCGGCCAGGCCATCGGCCGGCCGGTGGCGCAGAAGTGGAACGGGCAGATGATCTACGACGTGCACGATACCGGCCAACAGTACAGCTACGGCGTCAGGGGCTCGCATACCTCGGTCGAGCTCGTGTTCCACACGGACAATGCGTTCGCGCGCATGGTGCCCGACTACGTGGGGCTGCTCTGCCGCTGGCCGGCCGCGCAAGGCGGCGTGAGCCGGTTCTGCAGCCTGTACACGGTGCATGAACGGATGGCGCAGCGTTATCCGGACGCGTTGCGCCGGCTCTATGAACCGATGTATTTCGACCGGCAGAAGGAGCACGCCGAGGGCGCGCAGCCGGTGTGCCTGGCGCCCTACTTCAGCTGGCGCGGCGATCGCCTGTTCGCGCGCGCCAACTCTTCACTGGTGAGGAAGGGCTACGAGGTCGCCGGCGAACCGATGGACGACGCGCTCGCCGAGGCCCTCGACGCCGTCGACACCGTGTGCGCCGACGAGGCGATCTGGTTCGAGGCGCCCCTGGAGCGCGGGCAAATCCAGTACCTGAACAATCACGAGGTCGGACACTACCGGAGCGAATTCGTCGATCACGAAGATCCCGAGCGGCGGCGCCACCTGTATCGATTGTGGCACCGCGAAACCGGCTCGGTATGCTACGACGGCGGCTATCCGGCGGCGCTTGGCGACGTGCGCGACTGAATCAGCGCGGGCAGCTTCAACCGCAGGATCTTCCCGGACGGCCCCTTGGGCAGTTCGTCGAAGAAATAGATGACCTTCGGGGACTTGTAGCGGCCGACCGCGTCCTCGCACAGTTGTTTCAACTCGTCGGCGGTACACTCGTAGCCGTCGCGCAGCGCGACGCAGGCGACCACTTCCTGGCCGTACATGTCGTCGTCGACGCCGACCGCCGCCGCCTCGAGTACCGAGTCGTGCCGGTAGAGCACGTCGTCGATCTCGCGCGGAACGATGTTCTCGCCGCCGCGAATGATCAGCTCCTTGATGCGGCCCGAAATGTACAGGTAAACCAGCCGTCGACGAAGGCGCCGCGCGTGGCCTCCTCGTTCTTGTAGTAGTGATCGAGCACGTTGTCGCCGCGAACCACCAGTTCGCCGGCCACGTTCGGCGGACAGTCCTTGCCGTCGTCGTCGACGACCCGAAGCTCGTTGCCCCATTCCAGCCCGACCGAGCCGACCTTGTGCGGCCGCGGCGGCAGCGGGTTGGAGGCGATGGTGGCCGCGGTCTCCGTCAGGCCGATGGTTTCGATCATGGGCACCTTGAACACGCGCTCCCACTCCTCGAGGGTTGCCGCCGCCAGCGGCGCGGAGGCAGAGCGCGCGAACCGGAAGGCGGAAAGCCGTTCGTCCGACCCGAAGTCGTACGGTTCCTTGTCGGCGCGATCCAGCAGGTACTTGATGATGGTCGGCACGATGCTGGCCCAGGTGCAACGATGATCCGCGACCAATGACCAGAACGCGCTGACGCTGAAGCGCGTCGGCATCACCACCGACGAACCGCTGGCCAGCGGCGCCATCACGGTAACGATCGCCCCGTTGATGTGATAGACGGGCAGAACGCACAAGGCGCGGTCGTCGCGGTCGAGCTGGTGAGCTAGCACGACGTTGTCGCCGCCCGCGCAAACCGCCCGGTGCGGAAGCACCGCGCCTTTCGGCAGGCCGGTGGAGCCCGAGGTGTAAAGCAGCAATGCGGGGTCCCCGGCCGACGGCGACACGGGCACGGTGCCGCTCGCCGCCGGCGCCGGCCACCGCGGCCCTTCGACGTCGTCCACGTCCACCACCGTGATGGGTCGCCCGACGTCCCGCACGAGTTCGCCGAGGGTGGCTCGATACTCCGCCGAGACCAGGACGACCGCGGCGTCCGAGTGACCGAGCACGTGCGCCAGCTGCGTCTTGCCGGCCACGGCATTCAACGGCACGATGACGCGTCCCGACGCCATCACGCCGAGAAACAACTGCATCGTCCAGTAACCGTTGTTCAGCAGGAACGCGACCTTCTCACCCGGCGCGACACCCATGGCGTCGAGCCGCTCACCGACATGGTCCACGGCGGATCGCAGCTCGCCAAAACTCAACTCGCGGCCGACGTCCGGCGCGATGAGGAACGTCGATTCCCCCTGGTTCGCCGCATGCCGCTCCACCAGTTCCCGAACTGTCGTCATGACGCAAAGACCTCCTTGGCGGCGAGTGCTGTCATATCGTGAATCATCGTGCGCGGCGCGGATACACCGCACCACGGCGCGCTCGCCTCGCGCACATTGTTCAACTTTTCTTTCATTGAGTATCCTGAATCGAACGAGTAAATCCGACGGTGCAATCTAGTCTACTTTCCCATCGAATGCGATCTCAAATAGAATTGCGCTTCCCGCCCGGGTACGATCCCACTCACCAACAATAATCCGAGGAGCCTGGTTTGCCTGGCGATATCGATCCGCTGGTCCTGGCCTGGTGTGCGTTCGCACTGCTGTGCGGCGGCCTGATCAAGGGCGCGCTGGGTGTCGGCACACCATTGCTGACCGTCCCGTTGATGGCATTGGTCGTGCCGCCGCAGGTCGCCGTCGCGCTGATGGCCATACCGGTGGTCGTCGCCAACGTGTGGCAGGCTTCCAGTGCACGAAACCCGCGCGCCGTGGTCGCCCGGTTCTGGCCCACGTTTTGCTGCCTTCTCGTCGGCACCTGGGCCGGGGTGAAAATACTGGCGGTAATCGACGACAGGATGCTATTGCTCCTGGTGGGCATCGCCGTCATCGCGTTCGCGATACTGCAAGGATCCTCGTACAAGCTGCACCTGCCGACGCGCGCGGAGAAGGCGGCCGGCGCAGGTTTCGGCCTGGCGAGCGGACTGATCGGCGGAATCTCCTCGATGTTCGGCCCCATGCTGATCATCTACCTGGTCTCGATCAGGAACTTCACCAAAAATGAATTTGTCGCATCCATCAGTTTTCTCTATATCGGCGCCGTCGTGCCGTGGCTGCTGACGCTGATCTACTACGGAATACTTCGCGGAGACCTGCTGCTCGCATCGGCCGCGGCCACGCTGCCGGTGTCCATCGGGCTTTTCATCGGACAACGCCTGCGACACCGAATCAGCGAACGACACTTCGACCGTCTCGTTCTCGCCGTCCTGCTCGCCTCGGGCGGCACCATGATCTGGCGTTCGTTCGGTTGACCGTCGACGCACCGGCGCGGCGCGTGCTTCGCCAACGCGATGACCGGGCATGACCACGATGCGAAAGCATGAAACTCGACAGGAACCCGCTACCGGGGTAACATTTTTTGTCTGTGTTGTAAAAAAACCTAAACGAAGCACATACATATCACTTAGGAGGACTAGATGAAGATCAAGAATCATCTTGCGACGGCCGCATTGACGCTGACGGCAATGACGTTGAGCGCCAACGTGGCCTACGCCGCATGCGCCACGGACGACCTGCCCGACAGCATGGATGGACCGGGCGGGTTTCCCGAGCGCGCGTTGACCATGATCGTACCCTACGGACCGGCCGGCGGTTCCGGACAGGTCGCGCAAGCGATGGCCGAGGCCGTAACCGAACTTACCGGCGTCGCGATCAACCGCGATCACAAGCCCGGTGGTTCGGGTTCCGTGGGCATGACGGCGTACATGGCCCAGCCCGCCGACGGCTACAGCGTGCTCGAGCACATCGACGATGCCGCCAGCGCGCACGCGCTCGATTCCAGCCAACCCAATCCCGCGGAGGACCTGATTCCGCTGGTGACCTCGCAGATCACGTTTTCGCAGATCTACATTCGCGCCAACGAGGACCGTTTCACCGATTGGGATTCCTTCGTCGAATGGGTCAAGGCCCAGGACGGCAAGGCGACCATCGCCAACGTGTCCAAGGAAGGTTCGATGGAGCGCGTGAACATGAAGTTCATCACCGACGCCACGGGTATGAAGATTCAGCAGATCTCCTTCGACAAGGGCTCGCCGCGCTACGGCGCGCTGGCCGGCGGACAGGTCGATGCGCTGTTCGAGCAGCCGGGTGACGTGCGCACGTTTCTCGATGCCGGCACCTTCAAGCCGATCCTGACCCTGTTGAAGGAGGCCCCCGACGTCTTCGCCGACGTGCCCAGCCTGACCGACGCCGGCTTCGACTTCGAGCCGCTGCTGCGCTTCCGTGGCTTCTACGTTCACAAGGACGCCCCGGAAGATCGCGTCAAGTGGCTGCAATGGGCCTTCCAAAAGGCTTACTGCCAGGAGAGCTACCAGAAGTACAACGAGAGCAAGTTCATGACGCTCATCGAGAGCTTCCGCGACACCGAGGGTTCCCGCGACCTGATTACGTCGACGATCAAGCTCTACCGAGACGTGTACAAGGAAATGGGACTGTCGGCCAACTAGGCTTGTCATAACGACTGCGACAATCCAGCCTCGGCGGAGCAATCCGCCGGGGCTTTTTCTCGACAATCCAACACGTCGCCAATGGTGATACGCCATGAAAAGGTTGAAAACCGGCCACATCGCCGAGTTCGTGCTCTGGGTCGCCTTTGCCGCCCTGCTTTACTCGTTCACGTACGACTTCGACCAGGAAATCGAGATCTACAAGTTCGGCGCCTCGTCATGGCCGCGGGTGATTCTGCTGCTCGTGGTGGTCGCCGCGACCGGACAACTTCTTTACCACCTCGCGCGCGGCAACGGCGAGAAGACCACGTTCGCCTCAGCTGCCGACGACGGGTCGGGGCGCACCGCGGCCGAACAGCATCACGACACGCCGCGATGGTACCTGGCGACCTTCTCGATGCTGCTCATTCCGCTTGCCTACGCGCTGGTCCCGGAATGGATCGCAGCCGCCCTGTCGATGGACAAGGCGGGACTCGGCACCATCAAGACCGTCGTCGCCCTGGTGTTGCTGGTGCTGTTCGCGTTCGCGGCAAGGGGAAACCACGTCGGCGCCATGCTCACGCTGCCCATCCTGTTCGCCGTCGGCCTGCAGGATTTCGGTTTCTACACCCTCGCGCCGGTATTCATCCTCGGCGTGATGTATCTCATGGGCGAACGGCGACCCGGCCGCATGCTGATCATCGCCGCGGCGACCTATTCCGTGTTGCTGTTCCTGTTCGTGTCGGTGCTTTACGTCGGCCTGCCCACGGGTAACGTGCACCCGTTCTACGATTTCGGCACGGCGATGGTCACCTTGTTGCAATAACCCGAACGCGGAAGTCTGAATCGTGAACGTCATTGACAACTTTATCGGCGGCACTTTCGCCCTGTTCAGCGACCCGGTCGGCATTCTCGTGTTCCTCGGCGGCGTCCTGGGCGGCATGCTGTTCGGCGCCATCCCCGGGGTGAGCATGTTGACGCTGGCGGCAATACTCCTGCCGTTTACCGCACACCTGTCGGCCGAGCACGGCATCATGCTGTTCTCGGTCATCTACTGCACGGGTGTTTACGGCGGTGCCATCACGGCCATCCTGTTCAACATTCCCGGCGCGCCGGAAAACGCGCCCACGGCATTCGACGGCTACCCGATGACGCAGAAGGGACAGGCCGGCAAGGCGGTCGGTGCGGCCGTCATGTGCTCGGCGCTCGGCGGTACCGTCTCGGCAATCGTCATGATGGTCGCGACGGCGCCCATCGCGAACTGGGCCATCTCCGCGTTCGGGCCGCCGGAAATCTTCGCCCTGGTGTTCTTCGGCCTCGCCGTCGCCGCCTCGGTCGGCGCCAAGACGTTCTGGAAGGGCTGGCTGTCGATTCTCGCCGGCCTGCTCATCGCCATCGTGGGGCTCGATCCCGTGGGCGGCATCGCGCGCTACGATTTCGGCATGCCCTACCTGCTGGCGGGGATTCACTTCATTCCCGTCATCCTCGGTTTCTTCGCGGTCGCCGAGATCTTCGTGCAGGCGGAGAAGAAGGTGACCGGTTCCTTCAAGGCGCCCAAGGTCGGGGTGGCCTTTCCGAGCCTCGGCGAGTTGCTGGCGCACAAGATCGCGGTGGTCCGGTCGATCATCATCGGCTTCTTCTGCGGCATCCTTCCGGGCATCGGCGCCACGCTCGCCGCATTCATGGGCTACAACGAGGCGGTTCGCTGGTCGAAGAAACCCGAGGAGTTCGGCACCGGCAAGCTGGAGGGCGTCATTTCCTCGGAAACCGCGAACAACGCCGCCACCGGCGCCGCCATGATCCCCCTGCTGGCGCTCGGGCTGCCGGGCGGTGCGCTGACCGCCATGATGGTCGGCGTCTTCCAGATGCACGACATGGAGCCCGGCCCCCTGGTGTTCCTCACCAGCGCCGATCTCGTGTGGGTGGTGTTCGCGGCGATGTTTTTCGCCAACCTGTCGATCCTGCTGATCGGCTACCTGGAGACGCGCACCATCATCAACCTGCTCAAGGTGCCGTTCCAGTTCCTCGCGCCGCTGATCCTCATGCTGGCGACCATCGGCGCGTACGCGGTGCGGGGTCTGTCGGTGGACGTCGTCGCCATGTTCGTCGCCGGCGTGGTCGGCTTTTTCCTGCGCCGTTCCGGTTATTCGCTGCCGGGCATCGTCCTCGGCCTGATCCTCGGCAGGATCGGCGAGCAGACGTTCGCACAGGCCATGCAGATGCTGCATTTCGAATGGACCGGATTCGCCGGCCGGCCAATCGCCCTTGCGTTGATCGTCGCGGGCTTCCTGACGTTGCTCAGCAGCATCTACGGCGCGTTCTTCAAGAAGCGAAAAACGTCGGATGCGTAGCGCGACGGCGGACGCATCGAGGCCCGGAGCGTCCGCCGCGCGAGCTCCGGATCGACGGGATTGACGTCAAAACTAGGGATTGCGTTAGTATTGGCGGCGTACCGATTCGAGTGAAATGCGTTGAGCCTGGACCTGAACCCCCAGCAGTCGAGAATCGTCGCCGCCGGTGTCACGACCCTTGCCTTGTCGGTCATCGTCGCCGCCCTGTTGACGCTGCTCGTGCTCATGGTGCGATTCTTTTCCGTGTTCGAGCACGTCTTCCTGCCGCTGGCCGTCGCCGGTATCGCCGCCCTGGTCGTGGAACCTTGGTACGATTGGCTGCGCGATCGCGCACGTCTCCCCGCTTCCGCGGCGCTCGCATTGACGTTCCTGTCCATCGCCCTGCCGCTGGTGGGAGCCCTGTTGCTGTTCGGCGCGCTGATCGTCTCCCAGTTGGGCGATTTCATCGACCAGCTTCCGGAGTGGTTCATGCAGTTGTCCGCGTGGGTCGAGCAAAAGCGACCGGCCATTTCCAGGGCGCTCAACGAGCATCCGCTCGGCGTACATCTGCGCGAGATGCTCCAGCAGCCCGACGGGGCCGTCGCCAACGTCGTTCAGGCGCTGCTCGACGCACTGCGATCGGCGGGACTCGGCGCGCTGTCGATGGTGATCTCGTTGTTCGGCTGGGCGATTCTGCCGGTCTACATGGCCTTTTTCCTGCTCATGCCGAAACCCGAGCCGGAGAAGATCCCGAACGCCGTGCTGCCGTTCTTTCGCGAGAGCACCCGCGAAGATCTCGCCTACCTGGCGCGCGAATTCGTCAGCCTGGTGGTGTCGTTCTTTCGCGGGCAATTGCTCATCGCGCTGATCCAGGGCGTATTGTTCGCGGTCGGCTTTTCGCTGGCCGGATTGCAGTACGGTGTGGTTCTTGGTCTGACGCTGGGATTCCTCAACATCATTCCGTACCTCGGCAGCATTCTCGGCCTCTCGGTCGCGCTGCCGCTGGCATGGTTCCAGGCCGACGGCGGCACGACCACGCTGATTGCCGTGCTCGCGGTCTTCTGCGTCGTGCAATTGATCGAAGGATACTTCCTCACGCCGAAGATCATGGGCGACCGTACCGGGCTGCCGCCGCTGGCCATCATCGTCGCGATCTTTTTCTGGGGTTCGGCGTTGGACGGCGTACTGGGCATGATCCTGGCGATCCCGTTGACCGCCTTCCTGGTCGTCGCCTGGAAACTGGCCCGACAGAAATACATCCGCGAAATTTTCTGACGGGCTGTGCCGGTCCGTCGGGATTCCCGGCTACCGCATCACGAACGGATTGGCCATGGGATTCGGCGAGGTGTTGATCCAGGTGGTGCGCGTGCGGGTGTAGTCGAGCACCGATTCCAATCCCGCTTCGCGCCCGTAACCGGATTCGCCGAAACCGCCGAAAGGCGCGATGGGCGACACGGCGCGATAGGTGTTGACCCAGCAGATGCCCGCACGGAGGCGTTTCGATACCCGGTGGACCCGGGCGACGTCCCGCGTGAACAACCCGGAACCGAGCCCGTAACGGGTGGCGTTGGCCAGCGCGATGGCTTCCTCCTCGGTGTCGAAGGGCACCAGTGACATGACCGGTCCGAACATCTCTACCTCGAGCGTCTCCACTTCCACGCCGGCACACTCGACCAGCGTGGGTTCGAAGTAGTTACCCGGTCGATTCACCCGCTCGCCGCCGAAACGTACATGGGCGTCCTGCTCGCGGGCTTTCGCGAGGGTCGATTCGATTCGCTCGACCTGAGCGCGCGTGCACAACGGTCCAACGTGGGTTTCCGGTTCGAGCGGGTCGCCGACCACGATATTCGCCGATTTCTCCTCGATACGCGCCGCGACGTCGTCGAAGACGTCGCGCTGTACGAAACCGCGCGAGCCGGCCACACAAGACTGCCCGGACGCGCCGAAGTTACCCGCGATCAGGCCGTTGGCCGCGCCGTCGAGGTCGGCGTCGCCGAACACGAGAATCGGCGACTTGCCGCCGAGTTCGAGCGTGGTCACGGCGAAGTTCTCCGCCGAGTTGCGCACCACGTGCCGTGCCGTTTCCGGTCCGCCGGTAAAGGCGATGCGGTCGACGTCCCGGTGCCGCGTGAGGGGGATGGCGCAGTTCTCCGCGTCGCCGGTAATGATCGAAACCACGCCCGGTGGATACCCCGCCGCTTCCACCAGGCGGGCGAACTCCAGCATCGGCGCGGGCGCCACTTCCGACGCCTTCAAAACCACGCAGCAGCCGGCCGCGAGCGCCGGGCCGACCTTGGTCGCGGCGAGGAACATCTGCGCGTTCCAAGGGACGATGGCCGCGACCACGCCGATGGGCTCGCGGGTGGTGAATACGTGCATGTCGGGCTTGTCGATCGGCAGGACCGCGCCCTCGATCTTGTCGGCAAGACCCGCGTAGTAGCGATAATAGTCGGCGACGTAGCGCGTCTGCGATACCGTCTCGGCTGCCAGCTTGCCGCTGTCGGTTGTCTCGACCCGGCCGATACGCTCGGCGTCTTGCTCCACCAGGTCCGCGAGCCGGTAGAGCAGCTTGCCGCGCGCCGTGGGCGTCAGGTCTCGCCAACGTTCGTCGTCGAGCATGCGCCTGGCGGCGGCGACGGCCCGATCCACGTCCGCGGGCGAGGCGCAGGCGAACGTGGCCCAGGTTTCACCGGTCGCCGGGTTCTCCGTCTCCATCACCTGGCCGGCGCTTCCTTCCCGCCATTCGCCGTCGATGAACAAAGGGTAGTGCGGTCGTGCGCTCATGGCTGTTCTCTCCCGTTGAATGCCGGCATGACGTGATCGATGAAGCGGGTGAGCGATGCACGCTTGCGCTCGGCGCTCATGCCGCTATCGATCCAGAAGGCGAACTCGTCGTATCCCAGCGCCTCGTAGCGCCGGATGCGGTCGATGACTTCGGCGGCCGTGCCGATGGTGAGATCCTGCCGCAGTTTGTCCGGCGACATCAACGTGTTGGCCGCGACTTCCTCTTCCGACAGCGGCGCGATGAGCCCTTGGCTGACGGGGCGCTCGTTCTTGAACCACGCGCCGAAGTACGCGTAGAAGCGGCTGAGTTCGCGCGCCGCCAGTTCGGCGTCCGCCTCGTCGGAGGCCACGTAGGCATGATGCAGCAGCATGATCCTGGGTCGGGACGCGCCGACATTGGCGCAGGCGGCATCGAATCGCGCCATCAGGCTCACGATCTCGTCCATGCCCTGCCACAGCGGCGTGACCTGTACGTTGAACCCGTTCCTGACAGCGAACTCGTGGCTGTTGGGGTCGCGCGCCGCGATCCAGATCGGCGGTCCGCCGTCCTGCAAGGGCTTGGGCGCGGAAGTGGTGGCAGGGAAACGATAGAACTCGCCCTCGTGGGCGCAGTCGCCCCGCCACAGCTCACGCAACAGCGGCGCGCTCTCTCGCAGGCGCTGGCCTGCTTCCCATGCATCCATGCCGGGCATCAACCGTTCGTACTCGTAGGCATACGCGCCGCGGGCGATGCCGAGTTCGAGCCGTCCGCCGGTGACCAGGTCGGTCAGCGCCGCCTCGCCCGCCAGCTTGATGGGATGCCAGAAAGGTGCCACCACCGTGCCGGTGCCCAGGCGTACGTTGCGCGTCCTGCGCGCGAGGTCCACGATCGAGATGAACGGATTCGGCGCGATCGTGAATTCCATGCCGTGGTGCTCGCCGGTCCAGATCGCGTGCATGCCGGCATCGTCCGCCATGCGGCACAGCTCGAGGTACTGCTCGTACAGCAGCTCGTGCGGCTGCTCCGGCGCCAGGCGTTCCATGTGAACGAAAAGCGAGAACTTCATGGGATAGTCCTTCAGTTGATCTCGTGTACCTCGCCACCCTTCTCGTCCCCGACGTACAAGCCGAAACTGCGATGGCGTGATTCGAAGGCAAAGCGGCTCATCATTTTCGCGTGGGCGGGCGAGACGTGGCGCTGCGTCGCCAGGGTGTCGATCGAAACGAATTCACCCAGGCCCCCGGTGGCGCCGTTCGCGGCCGAGGCGAGGAAATAGCTGTAGTGCGTGGCGGTCTCGCTGTCGTCGAAAATCGAGTAGGCCTTGCCGATTTCGATGTCGAGGCGAGCGTTTGCGAATTGCTCCGCCAGGGCCGCTCGCACCCGGGAGCGTTCGTTCAAGCGTAGCTGCGGCGGACGATAGCCGTCGGGCGTTGTCTCCAGCAGCACCCGGCCTTCGTGTTCTATGATGGCGCCGGCCACGGCGTGACCGCCGCGCCGGGGCGCCGACGCCGCCTCGCGCTCCAGTCCGAGGCTGAAGTAGTGTCCTCCCGCGTAGCCGAGCCCCCGCTCGCCCGAATGTTCGAATGACGCCACCGCACCCAGGAGCACGACGTGATCCCCTGCCGCCACCACCTGGACCGTGTCGCAGGAAAACGTGGCCGCTGCGCCGTCGATCAGAGGGCGGCCGTGTCGGTCGCCACGCCATGCCACTTTCGCGAAGCGATCGCCCTTGAAGGCGGCGAACGTATTCGACACCGCCTCCTGTCCTTCGGCGAGCACGTTGACGGCAAAACGCTGGCAGTCGGCGAATACGTCGTAACAGGACAACGCCCGCGCCGGGCAAACGAGGAGCATCGGTGGATCGAGCGAAACCGACGCAAAGGAGTTCGCCGTGAAGCCCACCGGCCGGCCATCGGCCGCGCACGCCGTCACCACGGTGACGCCGGTCGGAAAGGCGCCGAAGGCGCGGCGTAGCTGCAGGGGATCGAGACCGCTCATGCCAGCGTATCCTCGTGTCGCGAGAGAAAGTCGCGAATCGCCGCTTCGACGGCGTCGACGTGGGTCATCGGCATCATGTGCGCCGCGCCGGGTACGACGACCGCGCTGCCGCGCGGCGTGATCGCCGCCATCGACCGGGACATTCCCGGCGTCGAGTTGGGTTCGTCGGCGCCGGTAACGAAAAGGGCCGGGCATTCGAGCGACGCAAGGTCGTCGTCCGCGGGACCGTTCTCCCGCGAGAATACCGTGTAGGCGTCCTTGTACGCCCGCGGATCGTTCCCGAGCAGCCAATGCCGACATGCCGTCGCCGCCGCGTCGCGCGGCGCGTCGCCAAACCAGCGTCGAATCGTGTCGGACGGATCGGCCGCGGCGTGCGCCGGTATGGCATCCGCCCGCGCGCGCACCGCCCTGGCCGCCTCGGGCGAACGTCGGTATATCGCGTTAAGGGCGATGACGGCGCGGCACAACGGCCGGTATCGAATGGCGAGGTCGAGCGCAATCATCGCGCCCATCGAGTGCCCGACGACGATTGCCCGCTCACCGGTGCCGGACAACGCCGTGGCGACCGGATCCGTATAGTCCGCCAACGACCGCGAGATGGCCGGCGGCGGACTGTCGCCGTGTCCCGGCAAGTCGACCGCGAACACGTCGTGGTCGACCGACAGCGCGTCCTGAACGCCCGCCATCGATTCCGCGCGCAGCCCGACGCCGTGGATGAGAAGAACCGGCAGCCCGCTCCCCTTGCGAGTCCAGGCGAGATTTCCCGGCGCCCGCGTTCTATTTCGCGCCGCCCAGTTCACGGATTCGACTCCGACGTGCCGGCACGCCTTTCCGCTGGCGCCCACGGACATCCCGCGACGTCCGCAAGGCCAGACAGGTTCGAGCCGGAATGTGGGCAAGGACATCTCATCTGCTTGAATTTACGCAAGGATTCGCTGAATTCGAGACCGTTTGCACGGTGTGCGCAAAGTATCGTGTTGTCCCGGGTCGGTGACAAACAATAAAATCGCGGCGTGAGACATTAGAATTATTAATACCTACGTTGAAGCTTATGCGCCGCGCCCTACCCCCGCTGGCCTGGTTTCGCGCCTTCGACAGCGCGGCCCGCCACCTGAATTTCACCGCCGCCGCGCGCGAACTGCACTTGACCCAGTCGGCGATCAGCCAACAGGTGCGCGCGCTGGAGTCGCGCCTGGGCGTGCCGCTGTTTCACCGCAAGGCACGGGGACTGGCGCTCACCGACGACGGGCGCCGGTTGCTTCCCGACGTGGCGACGGCGCTAGGCACCCTGGCCGCGGCAACGCGCGCCTTCGAAGTCGGGCCGTCCGCCGGGCTGGTTACCGTGGTCGCCTCCGTCAGCTTCAATCAATGGTTCATCACGCCCGGGCTGCATCGATTCATGGCCGCCAACCCCGGCACCCGCGTGCGCATCGTGAGCGCCGTGTGGCCCGACGATTTCCACGCACGCATCGCCGACGTGGAAATCCGGTTCGGCCCGGCGCCGGTGGTCGGCGGCGACGCGGAGCGCCTGCTGCCGGACGAATTGATCGTGGTCGCGTCCGCCGACGCGCGCGTCGATCCCGACCGGCTCCACGAGGTGCCGCTGATCGAGACCGTGGGCACGTCGGACGGTTGGAGGAAGTGGTCGGCGCGGGCCGGCTGCGAGAACGCGCTCGATCCATCGATATTCGTCGACAACTACGGTCTTGCCATCGACCTGGCGCGCGCCGGCGCCGGTGTCGCGCTCGCGAGTTCCCTGCTCGCGTCGCGAAGCATTCACGACGGCACGCTGGTTCGCCTGCGCGACGAATCGATCCCTGCGACCGACGGCTATTTTCTCGCCACGCAAGCGCGCGAGGGTACGCCGGCGGCGAAGTTCGCCGATTGGCTTAAGCAGGAACTGCGATTGCACGGACCCACGAACGCGCGAGCCGCGCAAACACCGCCGGGCCGTTATACTGCACCGCCGTCCCGTAACGATGAAACCGTCCGATGAACAACTCCGATGAGGTCGATGACGGCATCGACTCGGCGAACGCCGCCTGGGCATTCGACATGGTCCCGGAGCGTTTCGAGTCGCACATCCGCCGCTCCGTGCCGTATTACGACGACGGCCAGTCCCTGGTCGCCCGGTTGAGCGATTTTTTCCTGCCGGAGGGCGCGCTCGCCTACGATGTCGGCTCGACCACCGGCAGCCTGGCAAGACAAATACTCGAGCGCCACCCCGACAAGCGGTTTTCCATCGTCGGTATCGACCGCGTCCCCGGCATGGTCGAATACGCCGCGAGCCGCGTCCGCGATCCGCGTGCCTCGTTCATCTGCGCCGACGCGCTGCAGTTCGACTACGACCGATCACATCTCTTCCTGTTGTACTACACCCTGCAATTTATCCATCCGAGCGTGCGCGCCGACTTGTTGCGCAAGATATACGAGAAACTTCACTGGGGCGGCGGCCTGCTGCTGTTCGAGAAGGTCCGCGCGCCGGACGCGCGATTCCAGGACTACCTGTCCCAGGTCTATCTCGATTTCAAGCTCGAGAACCGGTTCACGCCGGCGCAGGTGATCGCCAAGCAACGAAGCCTCAAGGGCAACCTCGAACCCTTTTCCGAGAACGGCAACCTGACGCTACTCGCCGAGGCCGGATTCTCCGACATCGTGACCGTGTTCAAGTGGGTATGCTTCCAGGGTTGGCTGGCGATCAAGTAACCCGCGCCCACCTGCGCGCGGGAACGCGGCGCGGCGAGCGAAACGCGGGACCGCTCAGGGACGCACGGCGCCGCCGTAGCCAGCGGAGATCGAACGACTCAACAGGATGACCGGCAACACGCCCACCAGCACGATCATCAGCGAGGACGGCGCGGCGTCGACAAGTCGCTCGTCCGAGGCCAGTTCGTAGGCGCGCACCGCCAGGGTATTGAAATTGAACGGCCGCAGGATCAGCGTGGCCGGCAGTTCCTTGAGCACGTCCACGAACACGATCAGCAGCGCGGTCAACACCGAGCCCCTCATCAACGGCAGGTGTATGAGCCTGAGGACTTCCATCGGCCGATAGCCGAGCGTGCGGGCGGCATAGTCGAAGCTCGGCTTGATACCGCCGAGGCCCGCCTGCACAGACCCCAGCGAGACGGCGAGAAAGCGAACGCTGTAGGCGAACAACAACGCCACCAGCGTGCCGGAAAGGACGAGGCCGGGGTTCGTGCCGATGAATCGCTCGGCGAACTCGATCAGGCGATGATCGAGCCAGGCCAGGGGCACGATCACGCCGACCGCGATGATGGTGCCCGGGACCGCGTATCCGAGACCCGACAGCGTCACCGACGCACGCACGGCGGGGGTGGCGTAGGCCCGGCGCGCGTAACCGAGCAACAGGGCCAGCACCACGGCGATCACGGCAGCCACGAAGGCGAGGGAAAACGAGTTCCACACCAACTGGACGAACGACGCCCCGCCGTACTCGGCGTCGAAGATCGACCACTTGAGCAACACCGCGGCGGGAACCAGGAAACCGAAGGTCACCGGTATCAGGCAACCGATCCACGCCCAGACGACCTGTTTCCCCCTGAATCGTATCTGGCTTTGCCGCTGCCTCGACCCGCCCGCCGTATGGTAGCGCGCCTCGCGTCGCGAGTACCGCTCCAGCAGGACCAGCAAGACGACGAACGTCAGCAGCAGACCCGAAAGTTGCGAAGCCGCCGTGGTGTCGCCGAATCCGTAAAAGGTCCGGAAAATTCCGGTCGTGAACGTGCTGACGCCGAAATACTGAACCGTGCCGTAGTCGGCCAGCGTCTCCATCAGCGCCAGTGTCAGCCCGGTGACGATGGCCGGCCGCGCCAACGGTATCGCCACCAGGAAGAACGCCTCGACCACGGTATATCCAAGCGTGCGGCTGACCTCCAGCGTGCCGAGAGACTGCTCGAGAAACGCGGCGCGCGCCAGCAGGTAGACATACGGGTAGAGCACCAGCGACAGCATGATCACGGCGCCGGGCAACGAACGGATGGGAAAGAACCAGTATTCGCCGTAGCCAAGGCCGGTCAGGTCGCGAAACAGCGTCTGTACCGGTCCGGCGAAATCGAGCACTCCCGTGTAGGTATAGGCGATGATGTATGCGGGAAACGCCAGCGGCAGCAGCAGGGCCCAGGTGAACAGTTTCTTGCCGGGGAAATCGCAGACGCTGGTGAACCACGCGGCCGGCACCCCGAGCATGAGGGTGCACACGCCGACCCCCGCCATGAGTACCAGCGAGTTCGTAACGTAGTCCGCCAGGACCGTGTCGAACAGGTGATTCCAAACGCCCGAATCGCCGCTGAAGATTTCACCGGCGACGACCAGG
The DNA here is from genome assembly GCA_030429665.1 of Gammaproteobacteria bacterium. Classification (GTDB taxonomy): domain Bacteria; phylum Pseudomonadota; class Gammaproteobacteria; order Arenicellales; family CAJQKF01; genus BQJD01. Next base: position 27,568 of record JAUIEZ010000049.1, read on the forward strand.
ACCGGCACGGAAATCAGCAGCGCGATGATCGGCGCCGACAGCCGCAGCCAGTTCGACGCCAGGCTCGATTGGGCGTACGCCTTCACCGGTCCTTCATCCGCCGCTCCCGAAACGTTCCTACTTCCAGCCCGCCCGATCCATGAGCATGACGGCCTCGCGGTTATTGAGTCCGAGCCGGGTCAGTTCGATATCGTCGGCGACGAACTCGCCGAATCCCTTGAGGGTCTTCGAATACTCGACACCCTCGACCACAGGGTACTCGTGATTGACCTCGGCGTACCAGGACTGGGATTCCGGTTCGACCAGGAATTCCAACAATCGTACCGCGGCGTCCTTGTGCTGGGCATGTTTCGCGATGCCCGCGCCGCTGACGTTGACGTGAACGCCACGATCGTCCTGGTTCGGCCAGAACACCGCCAGTTTCGACGCCGCTTCACGCGCAGCCGGGTCGTCGCTGTTCACCAGCCGTCCGAAGTAGTAGGTATTGACCAGGGCCAAATCGCAGACGCCCGCCGCGACCGCAAGAAGCTGGTCGGTGTCCCCGCCCGCGGGCGGCCTGGCGAAATTCGCGACCAAGCCTTTTGCCCACGCCTCGGTGCGCTCCACGCCCAGCGCCTCGATCATGGAGGCGACCAGCGACTGGTTATAGATATTGTTGGACGAACGTATACACAGCCGGCCCTTCCAATTCGGGTCGGCCAGGGACTCGTAGGTGGACAACGCCGACGGGTCGACCCGGTCCACCGCGTATACGATGGTGCGGGCGCGCCGCGAGAGGCCGATCCAGTAGTCTTCGGTATCCCGAAGGTGCGGGGGAACGACCGCGTCGATCGCGTCGGTTTGTACCTGTTGCAGCACACCGGCGTCTTTCGCCCGCTGCAGGCGGCCGGCATCGACGGTGATGAAGAGGTCGGCGGGACTGGCGCTGCCCTCGATCTCGAGTCGCTTGAGCAGACCGTCCGCGTTACCGGTGATCAGGTTGACCTCGATGCCGGTCTGCGACTCGAACCGTTCGAGCAAGGGCAGGATCAGTTCCTCCTTGCGGGCCGAGTAGATGTTGACGACTTCGTCGGCGGCCGAGGCCGTGCCGGGCTGGCCCGTCGACAACGCGAGGGCGGCGGTGAACAGGATGCCGGCTGTCGTGGCAGTGGTGCGTTTCATGGCGTAACGTCTGGTGCGATGGGTTTAAAGAAGATATGGCTGGGAAATCGGCCTCGGCACGGGATCGCGAGCAACGATCCTCTCGAAGATTCTAAGCAAGAATCGGGTGTAGTCAAAATCACTCCGCTGCCGCCACCGCGCGCTGTCCGGCGCGGGTGCCGGGCAGCTTGCTCGCGACGGCCCGGAAAGCTTCCGCGAATGGAAGCAGGTAAAGACTCGCAAGGCGGTGGGCGCCAGGTCCGTCGGCGCCCCTGACGCCGAAGACGAGCGGTTCCCGTGTCTGCGAATGGCAATGGGTGCCGAACAGCCAGTCCCAGAAAGACAGGGTCGCACCGAAATTGCGATCGACGTGACGCGCATCGATCGAATGATGTACCTGGTGCTGCGCCGGCGACATGACCACGAACTCCAGCCATCGCCAGTAGCCCAGGGCGACGTGGGAATGACGCAGGTTCGAACCCAGCGCATTGAAAGCGAACGTGAAGGCGCTGGCGCCGAGCACCGTGACCAGTTCGACCCGGTCGCCAAAAAAGAAGATGAACGGCGCGACACAGCCGCCCTGCACCACCGCACCGCGCAGGGAGAACAGGATGCCTTCCATCGGGTGGGTTCGAAACACCGTCAACGGATTGAGGGAGGTCGCCGTGTGGTGCACCTTGTGAAACGCCCAGAGCGCGGGCACCCGGTGCAGCATCCGGTGCACCCAGTAGCGCGCCAGGTCGTCGGCGACGAACAACGTTACCGTGAACGCGGCCGCGATCGCGCCGGGCGACCACTGGAGCATCGGGCGGCCGTCGAACCAGCCATGCATCCACTGGAACAGGGCGTAGGCGATGGTAAGCTGGCTCAACAGCGCGGGCGCCAGCAGCATCATGATGGCGCCGTTCAGCAGGAATACGAGATAGTCAGCGCGAGCCGAGCGGGTCAGCCAGCTCGCCGCCGAGAAGAACTCACCGGCGGCGCGAACGAGCCCGGCACGCCGGCGAACGAACAGCCAGAGAAACGAAATCAACCAGGCGGACGCCAGGTAACCCCAGAAAACGCGCTTTTGGGGATCGAGAAGATCCCCGAAAACGGCAGTCGCGTAGTCCTGCGCAAACGCCCACACGGTTTTATCCTAGTCGTTCTCCGCGCTCTTGCTCTCGCCGAGATCCTTCACCAGTTTCTCCATGCCGCCGGTCACGTCGTTCTTGCGCGCCACGAGATCGAAGGCTTCGCCGAGCAGTTGCTGCACCTTGATCATGTGCACCATGTATTCTCCGAGGTCCCGGGAGCCGCCGATCTGGTAATTGCCGTCGGCATCGATTCCGGTGACCTGGCCGCCGCCCAGCAGAACGGGGCCATAGCCGATCAGGCGGTTGAGCCGGACCGCGGTCTCGCCGAGGTCCCTGCCGCTGGTCTGCAGCGCCATCGCGAATCCTTTCAACTCGCCCCAGTGGGTAACGTAGCCCCTGAACGCCTTGGACGGATCGCCGTTGGATTCCACGATGATCTTCAGTTTCTCGAGATCGGCGTACACCGATCCGGCGTACTTGAAGGCGGCCTCCGCGATCACCTTTTCCCAGGCGGTCTTGATCGTATCGGCATAACCCCGCAGAGTGGCGCGCTGCGCGTCGGTGAGCGCCTCGCCGCCGGCCTCGACCAGCAGTTTACGGCCGTCGACGAAGGCCTGCGTGATGGTGTGGAGGTAGTCGGTCTTGCCGCTCTTGTCCGCATCGGCGGCATAGTAGGCGTGGGCGTAGGTCATCTCGGTGTATAGATCCACCTTGCCGTCGCCGTTGCGGTCCGCGGCCGCCAGGACGCTCTCATCGGCCTTTGCGATCAGGTAGGCGGTCTCGGCGTCCAGCTCCAGTGCGTGAGCGGGCGCCCCGAAGTACCCGAAGGCCTCGTCCCAGCTATGCTCCTTGCCGGTGTAGGGCGCGCCCTCGCTGTATGGCTTGTCGTTGGGCTTGACGTCCGGGGAGAGATTCTCGTCCAGGTACTTGTCGACCGCCTGGTTGTAGAACACCGCGCCCATCAGGAACTTGGAGATCAGCTGCTGATAGTTGTAACCCGTCAACGGATCGATGCCGCCCGTCGTGTGCGCGGCCTTGTCGATCATGAAGCGCAGCACCTCGTCGCCGGTCATGTTGCCGGGCCAGCCGGTCACCTGGCCGCCGTACACGCTGCCGGACAGGTTTCGCTCCCTGGAAACCTCGTCGATCGTCTGCTGGGCAACGACGAATGCGCCCTGGCTCCTGGGGTCGAGGATTTCCCGCCCCGGCCCCTTGCCGTCGTAGTACGCCATCATTTGCTCCCTGAGCGCCTCGGCATTGGAGCCGTCACCTTGCCCGGCCAGCTTCTTCAGCGAATTGTGCAGCAGGTGCCTGGCAATCTGGCCCGCATACGAGGTCGAGTCGGTATGGTCACCGGCGTAACCGGGGACGGTCACCGGAAAGTTGCCGTAAACATCGGCCTCGGCATGGACGTTGGCGGCCGCGCCGGAACCGACCAGAACGGTCAATGCCAGGATGGGTAGCTTGCTGAAGGTCATCGTATCAATCCCGTGGTATCGAGGCGTTTTTGACTCGGTTGCACCGAATCTTGGCCCAATTAGATAGGAATCGTAATAATAACGATTGTTATTTGTAAAGACAACCCGCCCGGTGGCCAGGCGCACGAATCGCGACGAAGTTACGTATACTTGCGGCCGATTATCGACGCTCGACAAGTACGGGCAGCATCTACAAGGGAGTAACCAGCGATGACTCGATCCGGCTTCGTCGGAGCCTTTCTCACGCGCAACTTGTCCGCTAACGGACGCGACAGCTCGCGGACGCCGGGATATTGCCGCCGCGCGGCCGTCGCACTGCTCATTGTGTCGGCCATGGTTTTCCCGTCGCTGTCCCATGCGCAGTGGTCCGCGGAACCCGGTGAACGCGTGCGTAACGAATTCGGACCCGAGCAGACGCGATCGGTGCACGCCTGTCGCGGCGCCTGCGGCATGGACTGCCCTTCGAGTTGCGAGACGAACATCGTCTACGAATGCGCCGACGGCGATTCGCTACGCCGGGTGCGGACCTACACGTGCGGGACACACCAGGGCTGTCGCGCTCATGACGATTGCCTGGATCGCTGTGCGCAGCAACAGGCCCAGGGTTACGACTGCGCGACGGAATGCAACACACAGGCGATTGCCGACTACGGCATCGAGCTGGCCGGCCCCTGGGCCCTTGGCAGCGGACCGTTCGACGGCGAAATCGTCTTCGAATACACCCGCGACGCGCCCGGGGCGCCCGAAGCGGCCTACCGGTGCCCGGCCGGCACCGAGCGCGTCTGCGACGAAAGCGGCGCACGCTGTCTCGCGGCCGGTTCGCCGGTTGCGCCCGTGTTCGACGCCTACCTCGCCGAGGAGCCCGGCGTCCTTCAGGTATCAGGGTTCAAATCCGGGCGCGTTTGCATCGAGAACGGCCAGCCTTCGAACGTTTGCGAGACGACCGTTGACATTGACGTGATCGGCGATGCGACCTGTGACGACGACGGTTCCGGCACGCCATGCACCTGGTACGGGTTCGAATTCGAATTCGCGAACGCCGATCCTTCCCAGCCACTGGTGTGCCGTTCCTCGGGCCCAAGCGAGGGATTTCTCGGTGAAATCCTCGAGAACGCGATTCGCGCGGCGCCGGCCAAACAGGGAACCCAGCTCGGCGACCTGCTCGGGCAACTCAAGAATGAACTGGAGAACGGCTCTTCCCTCTCCGACATGCTCTCGGGAATCACCATCACGCCGAACGGGTCCGGCGGACAGGTGCTGGGCGCGCCGGAGCCGGCCCAGGCGACCCGCAAGCCCGGCGTACCGCGAAACGTGACGTTCAACGACGTCGCCGGTCGAATGTTCGTGCCGATGTACGAGATTCGCGACGGATCGGCGCAGGAGCCGACGATGGTGCGCGAGATTCGCTGCACGCATCGGGGCTCGCCGGT